>JAKSBJ010000396.1 GCA_022361195.1 Flavobacteriales bacterium | reverse complement strand
TTTGAGCATGGTTTTTTGGTTTGTTGTTCGTTCAATATAAGAAAGATGTCGGAGATGGTTACGTGGATTGTAAATGTTTGTAGAGACGATAGAGAGTTCTGAGTAGAGTTAAAATCTATTTAGGATGGTGTGTCTGTTTTTACAAAAAATAGATTATTGTTTACTCGTTATCTTTTATTGGTAATTTTATAGCATTGATATCATATCCTCCTGAGTAAGATTTTATGGAATAAATTTCAATTAATCCCTTTTCTACCATAATATTTAATAGAGAGTAGGAAAATCCAATTGAATAATTTCGATCAGCTAAGTATGTTGTTACAAACCATTTTAATCCAACATAGCTGTTGTATTGTTCATCTTCAGCATTTTCTAATTCTTCAATCATCTCCGATTCTGTTATAACCTTGTGTCCTCGGATAGTTTTATATTGTCTTTCTCCAAGATCAATTTTACCGACAATGGTTGGCCCTTTTAGTGCAATTCTTTTATCTGTAACTTCTTTTGTATCATCATCTGAGCTATTTATTTCTTCCAATTGTTCGATAGCTGTATTTCTTATGGCTTCTTTTTCATCTATTGATAAGACTAGACTATCAATCTCATTTTCCGCATCAGTTATAATGTTTTTTATCGATTTGGCTAGCTCCAAGCCCATATCTAATTCTGTTTTATGAAAGGATCCTTGATGAGCAACTTTATTTCTAATTTTTATTAGCTTACTCCATAGTGATTCGAAATTTTTTTCTTTAAAGTATTTTTTAAAATATTTACTATAGTTGCCATCGAGTTCAGTACGAAACTTTTCGAATTCTTCCATTGAGGAAATTTCTGAAATTTTTTCTATAACTTTCTCAGGTTGATTAAAGCCCGAAGATTGTTTATAAATCAATTCTCCAAGTTCATTAAAATCTATATATTCAAGATCTGTGTCTATATATCCTGCTAAGATGTCTTTTCTATCTTTTCTTCTAGAACTAACTTTCTTCTCCATGTTCGAGTTAGCAGTTAACTCCCACCAATTCAAACCAATCTTTTGAATAAAGAATTTAATAAGATATCTTCTTAGGAGAATTTCTACAGTATTAATTTCTGGGTAGAGTTGATTAGAAATTGAGGTCGAAATATCATCTCTGAGTATTCTTTTATGACGAAATCTGAGGGTGTCTCTTAAGTGCTTTAATAATCGTTCTCGAAAAAGGTCTAATGTTTCAAATTTTGTACTTTCAACTTTCAAGATAAAGGCTACTTCAATATCTCCCGTCCATATTTTGGATGTGTCGACAGGAATTATTTTGATCGTTATCCCTGATTTTTTATCTGAAACTCTTTTTATATTATCCTTATCAGATAAAACTGGTGTTTGTTCATCCCATAATTGAGCAGAGAACGAGAGGGCTTTTTGTAATGCAGAGTCATCTTTTAAATCTTGCGGTTCGATACAGAATACTTCAAATTGATAATTGCTCATTGTGAAAGTTTATTTTGTATATTAATAATATTGGGTTAAACCAACCCAAATTTACCCGCTCACTAACTAAAAAGAAACAGTATAAATACGTAGATCAATTGGATATGCATCCTCTTTAATTTTTCATGGTCATCCTATTGAATTAATTAACTTTGCCGAAACAATAAATTGCTCAAACGGGCAATTGCAAACCACAGTACAAGATGAAGTATTACGATAACGTTCTTGAAACCATAGGAAATACGCCTTTAATCAAGTTAAATAAGATTACAAAAGGCATCAAAGCAACGGTTTTGGCAAAGGTTGAAACGACCAATCCCGGAAACTCTGTAAAGGACCGAATGGCACTTAAGATGGTCGAGGAGGCCGAGCGTTTGGGATATATTAAGCCAGGTGGAACCGTGATTGAAGGTACTTCAGGAAATACAGGAATGGGATTGGCTTTGGCATGTATTGCCAAGGGGTACAAATTAGTCTGTGTGTTGAGTGATAAGCAGTCCAAAGAAAAAATGGACATTTTGCGTGCGGTAGGAGCAGAGGTTGTGGTTTGTCCTACTAATGTTGAGCCAGATGATCCTCGTTCTTATTACTCAGTGTCAAAAAGATTGGCAGAGGAAACGCCAAATAGCTGGTATGTAAATCAATATGATAATCCAGCGAATACTTTAGCTCACTATGAGCAAACAGGACCAGAGCTATGGGAACAAACCGAGGGGAAAATCACTCACTTTGTAGTTGGTGTAGGAACCGGAGGAACCATTTCTGGAACCGGAAAATATTTAAAAGAACAAAATCCAGAGGTTCAAAACCTTGGAATTGATACATATGGATCTGTTTTCAAAAAATACCACGAAACTGGAATTTTTGATGAAAATGAGATTTATCCTTACATCACGGAAGGTATTGGAGAAGATATTCTTCCTAAGAACGTTGATTTTTCAGTGATTGATCATTTTGAAAAAGTGACGGATAAGGATGCGGCAATTATGACGCGTCGTTTGGCAAGAGAAGAGGGAATTTTTGTAGGGAACTCGGCAGGAGCAGCAGTAGCTGGAATTTTGCAGATGGCTGACAAATTCAAAGAAGGAGATGTTGTTGTGGTATTATTTCACGATCACGGAAGTCGTTATGTTGGAAAGATGTTCAATGATGACTGGATGCGTGAAAGAGGATTCTTGGATGAAGGATTGAAAAACGGATTGGATTTAGTTGCGCAACACGGAGATAGTCCTTTGGTGACATGTGGTTCGGAAGAGCTGGTTTCACACGCCGTGGCTAAGATGAAAGGGTTCAATATTTCCCAAATTCCAATTACGAAAGATGGGAAATTTGTAGGGTTCGTAGATGATTCACGTTTGTATCAGCAAATTATTGAAGATTCAAGCTGTATGGATAAACCATTGAATCAGGTAATGCAAGATCCACTTCCAGTATTAGGATCAAATGCTAAAATCGAAGAAATCTCAGCTAAAATTGACCGTCAGGTTCCAGCTGTATTGATTGATTTGGGTGAAGATAAATTTCACATTGTTACTCGATACGATTTAATTAACGCCATTGGCTAGTGATTGAATTGAACGATCAGCTGGGAAATCCATTGCGGTTAGATAAACCGGCTGAGCGTATTGTTTCTGTTGTTCCTTCGCAAACCGAACTCCTTTCTTATTTAGGATTGGAAAAAGAAGTAGTAGGAATAACCAAATTCTGTATACATCCCGATAAATGGTTCCGCTCTAAGCAAAGAGTTGGTGGAACTAAAACACTCAAGTTTGAAGCTATTGAGGCTTTACAGCCCGACTTGATTTTAGCAAATAAGGAAGAAAATACCCAGTCTGAGATTGAGTTTTTGCAAGAGCGCTACAATGTATATTGCAGTGATATTTCAAACTTGGATGAGGCTCATCAAATGATTGAGGATGTAGGGACTTTAAGCGGAAAAGAGCAAAAAGCTAAAAGCCTTGTTCAGCAATTACGAGAGTCGTCAAAGCACTTTCCAACCTTAAGCGGAAAGGTACTGTATTTCATTTGGAATAATCCGTACATGGTAGTGGGAAACGCTACTTTCATTGGTCATGTCATGGAAAAAATCGGATTGGAAAATGTCTTGGAGGATGAAAGTGCTCGTTATGTAGAATTAACAACTGAACAAATCAAGAATCTCAATCCAGACTATTTACTTTTGAGTTCAGAACCTTTTCCTTTTCAAGAAAAACATGCCATTCCAATTGAAAAAGAATTGGGAATAAAAACCGTCTTGGTAGATGGAGAGATTTTTTCCTGGTACGGTTCTAGAATGCTTGAAATGAACCATTATTTCACACAGTTGGCTAAAGATCTTGAAGTAAAATAGACGCTAAAGAACCAAAGCTGAGGCTTTCAATCATTGCACTACCTTCTTTCTCTTTCATTAAAATCTCACCTTCAGCAAGCATACGTTCTTCGTTGTTTAAGCGCATGGTGTACCACATGCTTTCAACATTTGCCATTTTTCGCAAATCAGCAATGAATCCATTTCCAAATCCAAGTCCAATAGTCTGTTCTGCTTTGGATGGAGGATCATTTTCGTCAATGGCTAATTTGGTATTTGCCAACAGTGGATCAACATTCAAACGGAAGTCAAAAAACACATCAGTTTCTTCCGAAGCGGCTTTGAAAGATGTTTGATCACGCATAAACTCAAACTCAGAATCAGAGATATTGTATTTAAAGAAAGTACCACTTTTTGTACTGAGCATTTTAGTAGTAGTGTCCAATTTAACTTCGCCATCATCTACCATAGCCTGCAAAAAGTCATTCCAGGGTTGCGGATCATCAAAATCAAAATGCACATCCATGTCTGGAAAGGTCTTAAAAGGAAAAGGATAATCCAGATTCTTATCGCAAAGCATAATATTTACTCCATCATAATCAAAAGCCAATTGACGAAACTCTGGAATGTCATCAATTCGGTCTTTTCCAAACCAGTAAAGGCTATTGAATAAACTAATAGAACTACGAATACTCATGGCAACATCATCGTTCATTTCATAGGCTATGGCGGGTGTGCCAGCAAAATCTGATACTGGAGTAAACTCTCCACTGACACTAATGCGATCATGCAAAAAATCATAATGTAAGTGACCATCGATTAACTTAGCATGAGATGTTCCTGCATCGTGCAACAAATACACATTAATTTCCTTGTTAGGGTCAAAGTAGGTTTTTAAATCAATACGGTCGGAGAAAGGTTTAACATCTCCATCAGCAATTTTTTGAAGATGTTCATCCAATGAACTTTCAGTGGTTGAGCGATTAATTTGAGCCACGGCATAAGTGTCTCCGTAGGCAATTGAAGCTTCTCCAACTTCTTCTTCAATGAATTTTTGGAGAGCTGTTTTATTTGTGTACTCAAAAATAGCCAACCAAACATCTTCTTCGGCCCATTGTTCCCTTAAAATGATGATTTTAGAAAATACATTAATTCCTATGTCAAGGTTGATAGGACGTTTTCCCAACTCATCTTCATCAGGAGGAAAGAGCTTTTCCTGAAAATAATCCTCATTAAAGATTTTTTGGTACATGATTTCCTGCACAAAATTGCGACAGTTAATTTCGATGACAATGTCACTTTCCTGAGGAATGTGTTCATAGATTTCGTCATCGGCGTTGAGGTAAAAGTGAAGGGCTGTAAAATGAATGATTGGATACAGACTCACAATGAATAAAATGACCAGGAGTTTTTTTACCTTCCGCATAGGCTAAAATTAATCATTATTCGTAAAATTTAAGAAGTCTTAAAGTAAAATAATTCGTTAGCTGTCAGATGTTTAAACATGCTTTTTTTAGATTGTCATTCTTGCTCCAAAAAGTCCAACAGTGGAGTTTCTTCTACAAAAATATCTTCTAACCTTATCTCACCATCTAATACCCGCACTGCGACATAAATATCTTCCGGCCGATCACGTCTGTAGTCAATAACCACATTTTCAGCTTCCTGAGCTTTGTTTTCATTGATGAAGTACTTAGATATATTGTCCGTTCTAAAACTGGCTGTACTGTCATAAATGGATAAAACAATGCTTTCAAAATAATCGTTACCCTCTGGAGGTTGGCTGTGCATATAGTCAAAAGTAGAAAAACCATCTTCTCCTTTTTTTAAGGCCACATAGCCAATATCTCCGACTTCTAATGTAGGATCAGCCTTTACAAAATTGTCATAGTTCAGTCTAATGTACTTGCCTCTAAAAGGGTCAAAAGGATCATATCCTCTCAATTGAATTTTGTGTTGAATTCCGTTGTTAAGGACATCTTCTGACTTTATCATCAAAAAGAGTGGGATTCCTAAAATCACTAAAATAAATAATCCAAACGCTACTTTTTTCTTCATTCTTCTTCTTCGTTTTCGTGCTCAATTTCAGGAAAGTTTGTCGATCCAAAAGAAGTATCAACCTCTTCGGCAAAAATGTAATTGATAAGGAAAAAGAAACCTCCAACTCCAATGAAAATTATTCCTTTTAGCCAGAATGAGATTTCCATGTCGAAATAACGAACCCAAAGTAAAATACAGATGAGATACAGACCATAAAAGAGTGCAGCCGGATTTCTTTCTTTGTTTCCTTTGATAAGTGCGGAAATACCAAAGCCAAGAATATAAAAATTGACAATCAGTCTACCTAGCCACCCTAAATCAAAAGCATACCATTGATTGATATAATGAAGCATCATTAAGAAGGCAATTAAGAATGGAAGATAAAGAATCGACTTGATTAAAATTCCCATATTTCTAAGGTATTTAAAGCCGAGAGTTGTAATCCCTATTAATGTAATAAACCCAAAAAAGTAAAAGACCTGATGCTGCACATCAAATTCAGAGAAATTACTGAAGTTTTCCAGCTCAAATAGACCTTTTAAACCATATTTATTACTGATGCTTAAAAAGGAATAAAAGATGGCCCAGTAAGCAACAAATTGAAAAGGCTTACCAAAAATGGTCAGATTATCAGAATAAAGGCGTTGTCCGATTAACATGAATCCAATTAAAATAGAAAGTGCCCAAAACATCCATCCTCCTTTAAACGCGAGAGGAAGACTGATATAAAGAGTAAGGGCTAAAATCCAGCCCAGGTAAATTGCTCTTGGTCCCTGACGTTTACTTTTAAGATCCAACTGCATGACAAAATGAGGGATAAAGGCAGCCAGAAAGATCCAGAACCAATAGAATTTTTCATTGAGGTCATAATCGGATGGAATTCCGAAAAAACCAAAACTTAATCTTGGAAAAAGGAAGTAAAAAGACATTCCAATGTAGAATAACGCTATTCCAGATGCCCGACTAATGTAAAAAAGAGGAACACCACACAATAACCACACAATCATAAAATGATCAAAGTCTCCATTTAGCTGATAAGTTTGGCTAACTAAGGCGATTGAGGCTCCAATCATTAAAAAAAGAAACATGGTACTGGCCTCCGTCCAAACCACTGAATGTTTGTGCTTAAAAACAGCTTTATAGTAGAAGAAAGCTGCAATTAAGGTTGGAAATACACTCAGTGCACCCTTTATATGTTTGGGCATATCGTCCCAATTGTGGGAAATAATTGCAAAAATTCCTGCTGAGATAAAAAGTGCTCCAATAATTCCGCTTAGAACCAGGAACAGTTTGCCGTAAAAGTTGTTATTGTAGTCAAGAAATTGTTGTATCTTCTGATTGGCTTTGTAAGATATAATGCCTTGTTTCTCAAGTTTGTTGAGGAATGACAATAATGAAGGGGTATTCATAAAAAGAGTTTTAACATTTGTTAAGAGTTATAACTGTAAAGACTTTCATCTCCTTTCGACTGATAAGATAAACAATTTTATGTTTGGTTAGTCCTTCGGGAGAATTAAGAATGAATTTTAAAAATGCAGTAGCTATGAAAATTTTAATATTATTAATTTCGGGATTCAGTATTATCGCAATGGGATGTAGTCAGGCCCAAAACACAGGGGAAATGAAGAGCATAGAACCTATAACTGACTCCGATTCCTGGAATAAATTGACGGCTGACGAAGCTTATGTGATTGAAAATAAAGGAACAGAAGCTCCATGGAAAGGAGAATACGTTCACAATCATGAAGAGGGGGTGTATCAATGTCGAAGATGTAATGCTCCTTTATTCACTTCAGATGCTAAATTTGATTCGGGAAGTGGATGGCCTGCATTTGATGAATTTATTGATAATTCAGTAGAGGAGGTTCCAGATGCAGATGGTTACAGAACCGAGATTGTGTGTAATAACTGTAAAGGACATTTGGGACATGTTTTCCGGGGAGAACAGTTTACAGATAAAAATACCAGACATTGTGTAAATTCAATTTCAGTGACCTTTATACCAGAAGAAGAGATGAAAACAGAAACAACAAAACTAGATACCGCCATTTTTGCCTCAGGCTGCTTTTGGGGAACCGAGTATTTCTTTGAAAAAGAAAAAGGAGTGGTGTCAACTCAAGTAGGATATATTGGAGGACATAAAGAAAATCCAACCTACAAAGAAGTATGTTCGCATACAACAGGACATGCCGAAGCTGTTAGAGTAGTGTACGACCCAACAAAAACGGATTACGAAACTTTGTGTAAACTGTTTTTTGAAACCCACGATCCTACACAGGTAAACCGCCAGGGACCAGATATTGGAGATCAGTACAGAACCGAAGTTTTTTACTTAAATGATGAACAAAAGGCCGTTGCCGAAAAACTAAAAGGAATATTAGAAGCGGATGGAATGAAAGTAGCAACAAAAATTACAAAAGCTACCCGTTTTTGGGAAGGAGAAGATTATCATGAACACTATTATTCTAAAAAAGGCGGAACACCTTATTGTCATGGCTATACAAAACGATTTGACGATTAATGGTAAAAGAAATAATTGATAAAGATGATTCATTTCATCTTATAAAAGACACAGAACTAAAACGACTTTGGTTCAACATTATCCTCGGTGGCATACTGGGGATATTTGTTTTTGCAGGCTTTTTGATGGAAGACAGAGAGCTAGTTCCTTTTTTGAAACGCTTTTTGCGTGGACACTATGTGGAGCTAGGTGTTATGTTTCTCTTTTATAACGCTTTGCTTTTTATTTTATATGGAATGCAAAAAGCAGAGTATAAAAAGAGCGGAAAGTACCTCTCAGCAGAAAAAAGAGGAAAAATTTTTAGAGGAATTTTGTTAGGATGTATCATTCACATCGTCTATAAGAGTTACTTATGGGCGAATTAAAACCAATTGCGAAATGAAAATCATTTTGTCCCCAGCTAAATCTATTGATGAAAGTGTTTCATGCGAAAATCTCGATGTAACACAACCTGTATTTCAGGAAGAAAGTGCTCGTTTACAAAAGAAACTGGCTAAACTTTCTGTCAATCAAATCTCCAAATTAATGGGGATTTCTAAAGAACTTTCTGAATTGAACCATAAAAGGTATCAGGAATGGAGTCTACCATTTACCAAAGAAAACAGTCTTCCAGCTGGATTGGCTTTTTCAGGAGCGGCATATCAGGGGATGGACTATGCTTCATTGTCTTCAGAGGAAATGGAAGAAGGACAAAACCGCCTGCGAATTTTATCAGGTTTATATGGTCTGCTAAAACCGTTGGATTTGA
Organism: Flavobacteriales bacterium; assembly: GCA_022361195.1. Taxonomy (GTDB): domain Bacteria; phylum Bacteroidota; class Bacteroidia; order Flavobacteriales_D; family Crocinitomicaceae; genus JAKSBJ01. The sequence goes on along the minus strand of JAKSBJ010000396.1, from coordinate 112,943 downwards.
TTCAGCCTTATCGTTTAGAAATGGGAACACGTTTTGCCGTAACACCAAAAGTGAAGAATCTTTACCTTTTTTGGGGAGATAAAATCAGAAAAACGTTAGAAGATGAAATGAAAGAGGAAGGAAGCTCTTTATTAGTCAATGTGGCTTCTTCTGAATACTTTAAGGCTGCTCAGTTGGGTAAAATGGATGTGGAAGTTATTACACCTATTTTTAAAGATCTTAATAAAAAAGGAGAGTATAAAGTGAACATGCAATTTGCAAAATTGTCGCGAGGCAGAATGAGTCGCTTTATCATTCAAAATAAAATTGAAAAAGCTGAAGAGCTAAAGGCTTTTGATGTGGAAGGATACTATTTTGTTCCGGCTGAAAGTTCGGATACAGAATACATCTTTCACCGGGATAGCCGATAAGGAGTATGAGGGTGTTTTTGTTCATATTCTTTTTACTATCAGCCTCACTGGCACATACACAAAAGGATTCTTTGGCAAAAGCCCAAAAAGATTCACTTAAACAAATCAAAAAAGAAAAAAAGGCTGCACGTTGGTGGAGTTTAACAGGGTATCCGGCTGCTTTTTTTACTCCAGAAACCAATTGGGGATTTGGAGGCTTTGCTTCCTATAACTTTAAAATGTCTAAGGGCCGTGATACTTTGGAGAACGATTCTCAAATTCAATTAGGAGGGGCTTATACATTGGTGAACCAGGTTTTACTTTGGGCACCTTTTAAAGTGTTTTGGGAAGAGAATAAAAACTATGCTTTTGGAGAAGTAGGGTATTTTAAGTATTTCTTTTACTACTACGGTATTGGAAACAATACGCCTCTTGATAACGAAGAAATCTACCATGTTCAGCTTCCCCGAATTCGTTTGCATTATACCCGAAAACTAAAAGGAGGGAATTTGAGTTTGGGAGCGAATTATTGGTTTGAGCATTATAATATCACAGAAACCAAAAGTGGTGGGTTGGCCGAAAAGTCATTTGGAATAGAAGGAGGAGTCACCTCTGGTTTGGGACCTTTGCTCGTTTATGATTCCCGTGATCATGTTTTTTATCCTGAAAAAGGATGGTATGTAGAAGCTAAGGTCTTGGGGTTTCCTTCCTGGTTAGGAAGTGCTTATGATTTTTATAAGGGAAGTGTAGATGCTTCTTATTATTGGAGAATACATAAAAAGGGAGTTTTAGCGAATCACCTCAATTGGCAATATGCCGGCGGAGATGTTCCCTTCAATATGATGTCTTTAATTGGAGGAACTAAACGTATGCGTGGTTATTACGAGGGACGATTCCGACAAAATAATGCCATTATCTTACAAACTGAATATCGACTACAGTTGCCCTGGAGATTAGGTTTGGTGGCTTTTGCAGATATTGGTCAAACGTATGAAAAAACAGCTTATTTACAAATATGCGATTGGCGCTGGACTGCGGGGGGAGGACTCCGCTTTATGCTTGACCCGGTAAGAAAAATCAACATTCGATTAGATTATGGTTTTGGCCGTGAAACCTCAGGTTTTTACCTCACAATAGGTGAGGCTTTCTAAATCAAATTTCAACTTTTTTGTAACCTGATGATTTGTGTGTCGTAATATTTTGACACAACAACACAACAAACTAAAATCAATCATGAACAAATTACTCGTCTTATCGGTAAGTGTTCTCTCTGCTTTTTCATCCTTTGCAGGAAAAATTTCGACAGAAGAGTACATTGATACCTGGAAAGTAACTGCTATTGAGCAGATGAATGAATTTGCTATTCCAGCTAGTATTACCCTTGCACAGGGAATTTTAGAAAGTGGTAATGGTAATAGTCGATTAGCTCAAAATGCGAATAATCACTTTGGAATTAAATGTCACCGAAACTGGGATGGAGGAAAATTTTATCAGGATGATGATTTAAAGAATGAATGCTTTAGAAGTTATGATAACGCAGCTCAGTCTTATGATGATCATTCCCTCTTTTTAACGTCTCGTTCGCGTTATGACAAATTGTTTGAGTATAAAATTACTGACTATAAAAGTTGGGCTAAAGGATTGAAGAGTGCTGGTTACGCGACCAATCCTAAATACGCTAAATTGTTAATTGACATTATTGAGAAGTACGAATTGTACGAGTATGACAAACGTCCTGATTTACCAGCTAAAGAAAATTTGGAGGAGTTAAGTACAAAACCTGACGATGAGTCGCCGGTGAATGTGATTACAGAAACTCCTACTGCTGAAAAGGACGAATCGGTTAGTCTGGCATTTGGACAGCATCAGGTAAAACGAAATAAATACGATATCCGTTACTTTGAAGTAAAAAAGGGAGATACTTATTATCGTATTGCGGAGGAATTTGAATTAGGAATGTGGCAATTGTATCGTTACAATGATTTAGGAAAGAGAGATGTTTTGAGAGAGGGAGAAATCATTTACTTAGATCCAAAAAGAAGTCGATCTAAACGAGGATACAATGTGTTTGTTTGTTCAAGAGAAACAAGCTTGAGACAAATTTCACAAGAAGAAGGAATTAAATTAAAGAAATTATTGAAGTACAATTTTTCCAATAGACCGGATGAAGCATTACCGGCAGGTACAAAGGTAATCCTCCGATAATTCTGCTCTGAGCAGAACCTGCGTAGCAGGATCGTGAATCGACAGGAGGGTTTTTTGGTTTGTTGTTAGAAAAGGGGCTATTGGGCCCCTTTTCGTTTTTCCATTATTGAAGTTTTAGATTTCTTTTGGGCCCCTTAAAATCCCTAAAATGACGCTCAAAATCGTTTTAGAAGCTAAAAAAATGGAATTCTGAGTTTGTTCACTAATTGGGACGTACCGTTGACTAAACAATTTGCCCCACTTAAATAGATTGCTTTTGATTTAACAAGGAATTCTGTATTTTTAAGTACAGGGATTCATTGAATTCCTAAAACAATCACAACCTATACAACCACGAAACCTCAGCATTTATGAAACCCTCAACGGAATTATTTAGTCTTATAAAATCGCTGACCAAGTCAGAAAAGCGGTTTTTTAAGCTGAACTCTTCCCTTCAAACGGGAGAAAAAAATTACCTCAAGATTTTTGACTTCGTCGAGAAACAAAAAAAATACGACGAAGATGAACTCAAACATCATTTCCGAAACGAAACCTTTGTTAAGCACCTTCCTTCGGAAAAAAATCACCTCTACAAATTAATCCTGAAAAGTTTACGAGCGTATTACTCAGATCGCTCGGTAAGCTCACAACTCAAACAGGAAATTAAAAACATCGAAATTCTTTATCGAAAAGCACTTTACAAAGAGTGTAACAAATTCGTAAAACGAGCCAAAGTTATTGCTCGGGAATATGAGAAGTTTTACTATTGGTTTGAGTTAATTAATTGGGAAAAGAAGTTATTAGAGGAGGCCTATGAGTCTGGAGTATTTAGTAAAGATCTGGACTTGTTAATTAGTGAAGAAACAGAAGTAATTGAAAAGCTTCGTAATCTTGCCGAGTATCATATTCTTTACTCCAAAATCAATTACATTTTCCGTTCGGGTGGATTTACCCGAAACGAAAAAGAACGGGAAGTTGTAAATGAGATTGCGGACTATCATTTGATTAAAGGAAAGAATACGGCTATTTCGACTCGTGCTACAACTATTTGTTATTACATCAAAGGACTTTGTGCGGCGAGTATCCGAGATTATGAAGATGCCTTGATTAACTTTCGTAAAACAAAATCCGTTATGGATCGTCAGCCCAAAATCAGGGACGACATTCAGCAACGTTACATTTACACACTCAGCTTTTTATTGAATTGCTACATTGATATGTACGATTTTGAAAATGCCGGAGTAATTATTGGAGAGATTAAGGAACTTAATGGTAAAAAGGCTTTTAATTCATTGGATTCAAAAGTTCGTTTGTTTACGACTACACTTATTGGTGAATTGCAATTGTACAACCGAAAAGGTGAGTTTGAGCATTCGGTAAGTTTGATTCCGGAAATCGAAGATGGATTGGAGCAATTTGGAGAAAAGGTAAATAAAGAAAAACAACTTTTGTTTACCTATAACATCGCCTATGCCTACTTTGGAATGGGGGAGTTTAAAAAAGCACTCCGATACATCAACAATGTCCTTAACGATAACGAAAAAATGCTTAGACAGGACATCTATTCCTTTTCACGTATTTTCAATTTGATCATTCATTTTGAATTGAATAACTACGATTTCCTCGAATACGATATGAAGTCAGCAGCTCGTTATCTCAATAAGTATGACAAGGATTACGAAGTTGAAAAACTCTTTATGCGTCAAATTAAACTTCTGGCTCGTGAAGACAATCCTTTGGACAGAGAAGAAATATTCCAAAACTTCAGAACCAGATTGGAAGAATTAATGGAAATAGATCGAGAAAACGTAATTCTCGAGTATTTCGACCTCTTAGCTTGGGTTCAGTCCAAGTTAGAAGGCGTTAGCTTTTCAGAAGGAATTAAACGAAGAGTTAGTTTGAAGTCGAAAGTGGTATAATTTCGTTTATACTCAATCCATAAGCATTAATAACCGTTTTGTTTAATTGGGTATTGTTGCTGATCAGATTAAGATTTTTAATTCCTAACTCTCTAAGGATTTGAGCACCTACACCGTAGTCTCTCTTATCTGAATGTTGTGGACGTTCAGGTAATGTACCTTCTTTGTAGGTCTTGAGTTTGTCAACCAAACCAATTTGTTTTTCTTCTTGTTGAACAAAAACAATGGCTCCTTTTCCTTCTTTTTCAATGAGCTGCAAAGCTGCACTTAGGTTAGATTGTTTGTCTGAACGTAAGGCATCAAGCAAATTATGGGTAAAAGAAGATGACTCTACTCTCACTAAAACAGCCTCCTCAGGAGTCCATTCACCTTTATAAATGGCTAAATGTTCATCCTCTGTATTGGCTTGTTGAAATGCTGCTAATTTAAAATCACCCCAAATGGTAGGGAAGTCGCATTCCATGCTTTGTTCTACCAATGATTCATTTTTCATGCGGTAAGCAATCAAATCAGCTATGGAAACGATTTTGAGATCAAATTTTTGAGCAATTTCAATTAATTGTGGTAAACGAGCCATAGTACCATCCTCGTTCATGATTTCTACGATAACCCCTGCAGGCTCAAATCCGGCTAATTTAGCCAAATCAATAGCTGCCTCAGTATGTCCAGCTCTTCGTAAAACACCTCCCTTTTTTGCTCTTAAAGGAAAGATGTGTCCTGGTTTACCAAGCTCCTCCGGTTTAATGGAAGGATCAATCAATGCTTTTACAGTCTTTGCCCGATCGGCAGTTGAAATTCCGGTTGTACAACCGTGTCCAATTAAATCGATAGAAACAGTAAAAGGTGTTTCATAACTGGCACTGTTGCGCTGAACCATTAACTCCAATCCCAAGCGGTCACATTCATCCTCAACTAAAGGAGCACAAATTAAACCTCTACCGTGGGTAGCCATGAAGTTTATAATTTCAGGAGTAACATTGCGGGCTGCCGTTAAAAAGTCCCCTTCATTTTCTCTGTCTTCGTCATCAACGACAATAATGACTTTTCCGTTTTTTATCTCGAGGATTGCTTCCTCAATTGTATCCAACTTTAGCATTGTATCAATCATTGATACAAAATTAATTCATTTTTCCGGTTTTAGGAGTCAAAAGTTGGTTAAGCCGCTCAACGGTATCTTTCCAATTGTAATGAGATCGAACAAATTTTTGTCCATTTAAAGCAATTTGTTGGGCTTGATCAGGATGATCTAACAGATAGTGAATGTGTTCAACAAATCCAGCTTTTTCCTGTGCAATTAGTATGCTATCACCTTCGGGAGCTTTTAAGGCGTTGTTGGCCAGTGGAGTTGTGATAGAAGGTAATCCCAGTGCCATAGCCTCTAGTAATTTGTTTTGTAATCCTGTTCCAATAAAAAGAGGTGCGACAAAGATTTTCCCTCTTCGATAACTTTCACGAATGTCATCAACCCAGCCGGTTACAGTAACCGCGGGATTTTGATTTAATTTGGAAACCCGCTCATTAGGGTTTGCTCCTGAGAGTAATACTTTTACCTCAGGTTTTGTTTTTTGCAATTCGGGCAAAATTTCATTCACCAAATATTCGGCACATTCTATATTGGGCGGATAGTTCATATTGCCATTAAAGACAATGTCATGATCCTGTTCAATTTCTTTTTCGAAGTCAAAAAAGTCATCCGAAATTCCATTTTCGATTACAACAATCTCTGAATTTTGTGGGTGACCAATGTGGCCTTTGTCTTGTTCTGAGATAATGGTATGCCCATCAAAATAGTCGAAAATACGATGTTCGTACTCACTTAAACGTTTACTTTCTGTTGCAAAAAGTTGTTTTTTTAAGCCACTTGCAATCTCAGCTCTTCGTTTCATCCCCATTCCAAGGGCATCCATATAATCAATGGTCTTTTTTATGCCGTGGAAGTTTTTTACGTAGTCAGAGGTGCGAATGAGCTGGCAATAAATATGATTGGGCTGAATACGATTGATTTCCCGATTAATTTTTTGTTGAATACGACTCTGGTAAAAGTAACCTACCTGATAGGGTTTATCCGTGAAGAGTTGTTTTGCCGTGTTCCAGTATATGAGAAGTTTGTTGAGCTGAAAAATATGCAGTTCTGTACAATATTGTTCAACTTCCTTTTTGGCCGATTCACTAACCTTTTCATCACTTAAACAAAAAACATACAGCTCGTGAATTTGTGATAATTCCCTGATTTGATGAAAAGCCCTTAGCTTATCACCTTTCTCCAAAGGATAGGGGAATCGGGAAACCAAAATCAACAACTTCATACGGTCTTGTAAAATTCTAAAAGATTCTGGATAATCTTGGTATTGGAGTATTTTTCTTCGACTAAAAGGCGAGCGTTTTTACCAATTCGCTGAATTTCATCTCTTTGTTTCATGAGACGTGAAATGGTCGTTACAAACTCTTCTTTTGAGTCTGCAATCAAAATGTTTTCTCCATCCTTATAATCAATTCCCTCGGCACCAACAGTAGTTGAAACGATTGTCTTACCATGGGCCATGGCTTCAATGATTTTGATTCGCATGCCACTTCCCGATAAAAGCGGAACGACCATTATGTCATGACTATTCATAAAATCTGCTGCACTTTCAACTTCTCCATCAATGATAAGACGCTCATTGCTTTGTTTACTAATGTAATCGGGCATTAACCTTCCTGCGAGGTGAAGTTTTAGGTCCAAATGTGATAATCCAGGCCAGATTTCGTCTAAAAACCAGTTAATAGCCTCCTCGTTGGGAGCCCAATTCATCGCTCCAATGTGGAATAGCGTTACGTTTTCGGTTGATTTTTCTTTTGGTTGATGTTTTTCCAAATCAATTCCAAAGGGAATGGTAACCAAAGGAACTTTACACTCTAATTCTTTAAAACGTTCGGTATCCTCAAAACTAATGGCAGCTATACCATCTACTTCATTAATGGTTCGTTTCTCGTATTGCTTTAAACGAGAGGCCAAATGTTTTAAATAAATACGCTTAGCCTTATTTCCTGTTGAATTGGCTAATCGTTCCCAAATGAGATGTTCTAAATTGTGACTTCTTAATACAATTCGAGCTTCAGAGTATTTCCGAATAGTGGACAAATATGGAGTCATGAAAAGACTTTCCAAATGAATTACATCATATTCGTCTTGCCCTAAAATATGAATGAGTTTTTTGTCAAAATCCGGAGAAAAAAAGCGGCTTATATTGTATGAATCAGAAGTCACTAAAGCCGAAAAAGCATCAATGATGTTCACTCGAGTATCAAGGAAAACACTTTCAATTTGTGTTTTTTCTTTAAACTCTGCAGAAATTTTTTCGGTTAAAAAAGGATGCTTGTCTGTAGCTACGGTTAAAATCTTGAGGTCAATTCCTTTGTCTAACAAAGCCGTTGAAATCGTATTCATGGCAATGCATCCACCATCTACCATGGGCTGTGGAGGTTTGTTACACAATTGGAGGACTTTCATTCGTAGCAGCAGTTTTTTTTGCGCGTCTGAATTTACTAAAAAATCGTTTGTATACTTCCCTGTCAAATAGAGCAGAATCGTTTGCGGCTTTATAGGTTAAGAAAATTCCAAGTGGGGTGAGAATAAATGAACTTAACCACATTCCCCAAACCGGTTCCAAAACCTCCGATTCTACCATGTTTTCTCCAGTAATGGTTAAAATGTAGTAGAGGAGGAAAAACAAAGTGGCAAAAACCAATGGTGTTCCTAATCCTCCCTTTTTAACAATGGCACCTAAAGGAGCTCCAATAAAGAAGAGTATTAAAATAGCAAAGGAGAGGGTGAATTTCTTATGCCAGGCAGCTTTGTAGTTGACATAAGCCGATTTTCTTCCCTGAAAGATGGTTGCTTGTGTGAAAATAACGTCTTTGGCATTTCGGATGTTATTTTGTGCACTGGATAAGGCCATGTTCAATTCTGAATTGTGCAAAGAATCTAAATTGATCAGGGTATCAATTGGGGTCAAAATCTTACTATCGCCATTGGCACCCACAATTGAATCTGTTTCATGTCCGTGGGCTAAGAAAGAGGTGTCCAGAATGACAAAACGATTTTGTACTGAATTGACAAACTGTACGTTAATAGAGTCATCAATCACATAAAGGGAGTCCAGAGCGTAATCTAATTGCCGGAAGTTCATCATTTCATAATCCCTTCTAAATAAATCTTCACTTTCCTCCTGCATGTTAAAGCCGCTTAAGTCAAATTTCATAATGGCCTCGTCAAAAAAGGATTTTTGAAAGGGGAAACGAGAATTTTGAAATTTATCCGGACCGATTTGCTCATACATAGATCCATCTACCAGCCTCAATAAGAGGTAACGATCATTTTCGGATTTTAACATTTCACCTTCCTTGGCATAAATGGTTTTGCCTCCAGTAACGGTATTGTTTTCGTAAATAAGAACACCTTTTAATTCACCCGTGTTATCATTCTTTTTATCGACTCGAATGCTGTAGCCATCAATATCATTGTAGAAGACGCCTTCAGTTAAGCCAAAGGTGGGTTTCTTTTCCTGGATATTGAAAATGATGGTTCGTGACTTTAGATTTGCCAAAGGCAAGACGTAATTGGTGAAATAAAAAGCCCCTCCACTTAAAAGAAGTGTAAAAATCAACATGGGACGCATGACCTTAAACAAGGACATTCCTGAAGACTTTAGGGCTGTAAGCTCGTTGTGTTCGGCTAAATTCCCAAAAGTCATGATAGATGAAAAGAGAACTGCTAGTGGTAAGGCTAGGGGAATGAGTGTCGCAGAAATGTAGAATAACAGTTCCAGCATGATACCCATCTCCAATCCCTTCCCCATAAAATCATCAATATACTTCCAAAGGAATTGCATGATTAGAAAAAACATCGCAATACCAAAAGTGATGATAAAGGGACCTATAAAAGACCGAATGATGAAAAAATGTAATCTCTTCACCTTTTTTATTCTATGAAACGTAAGTTTATACTAAAGTAGTGTGGGAGTTAACGTTATTTATGACCCAATTGTCATTTTAAGGTCACTGATTTGGTTCTCCCAAAGTAATTTAGCCTCATCCATTTCGTCTTCCTCTGCAAAATCTGTAATAATTAGGGCGACGTCATTGGTAAGATCATCCACTTTAATGGCCATTTCAAAGTAGGTTTTTAAACCGTCTTCAAAATCTTCCATCCACTGAAATTTAACTGATTCGCCTTTCTTTTTTGTCAGCTGTTTAGCATCTTCACTGGTTCCGTCCCAAAAAAAGCTAAAGATGTCGTCCTTGATGTTCACATCATCGGAAAACCATTCACTTAGCCCACTGGGTGTACTTATCATATTGAATAAAACCGACGTTGACGATTTTATCTCAAATTCCATCTCGTATTTAATTTTGTCTGACATCCTAACGACTTAATTTATAACCGCTGAAATATACGAAAAAAAGCCAGAGCCCGGTTTTTTTACCTACTTGATTTATTTTTCACGCAAAAACCAAATTTAAGCGGGTTAAAACAATAGTTCAGCGGTTGGTTTGTAGCAAGTTTTATTTCTTAGTCGAATCAATAACTCAAAAACAACAAAATTGGTGTATTAAATTGATACTTTTTTTCGTTTCAAAATAAGTTCAATATTTTCGTCTCTTAATGAGCTTGAATTAGGGAGAAATAAGACTCCTGACTAAAGAAACGAATAAATTTATAAAAGGTGGCTATAAATTGGGACCAATTTGCATTAAATTTTTTACAAAAAGCCGAATTAAATTCGAGAGATGAACTTACGCAGTTGGTTCATTCAGAGGGGATTCGTGACTGGGGGCAGTTTTGTCATTTTGTGAAGGATTTACCTTATGGTCGTAATACCAATCGTTTCGATTTTAGTTTGGTAATTCGAGAGAAAAGAGGAAGTTGTAGCTCAAAACATGCTCTACTCAAAGAGGTGGCGGAGAGAAACGGAATAGAAGGAATTCAGTTAATTTTAGGGATTTATAAAATGAAAGTTTCCAATACCCCTCAAATTGGAGATGTTTTGGAAAAAGCTGGTTTGGATTATGTGCCAGAGGCTCATTGTTATTTGAGAATGAATGGAGTGACCTTAGATTTGACCAGTTCTTCTTCTAATTTTAATTCCATTGAGAAGGATATTATGTTAGAAAAAGAGATTTTACCCGAGCAGGTAGCTGAATTCAAGGTGGCCTATCATCAAGAGTATATTCGACAATGGATTAAAGACGAGAAACTGCAATTGAGTTTTGACCAGCTTTGGGAGTTAAGAGAAGCTTGTATTGCCAATTTATCACAAATAAAATAAAAGAATGGAATCAAAAATAGCAGTGATTAAAAGACTCTATGAATTCTTTAAAGAAAGAGAGCTAGATCAAATCAGAACCTTGTTTGATGAACAAATAGTTTGGTCACAAATGGATGGTTTTCCCAATGGAGGAACCTACGTAGGTGCTGATGCTATTTTTGAGAATGTTTTTCAGACTTTTAAACTAAAATGGGAAGATTGGAAAGCGGTTACCGAAGAGTTTTTGGAGACAGAACATGATGTAATGGTTGTAGGATATTATTCTGGGACCTTTAAGGAAAGTGGCAAATTCTTCAAAGCTGATTTTATCCATCGATATACTCTAAAAGATGGAAAAATAACTCATTTCAAACAATATACCGATACTCAGCTTATTGCGGAAGCAATGAACGTTTAAGAGATGGAAAAGGAAAAACCACGATTAGTTCGTTTAACAGCCATTTTAACCCAGTTACAGTCTCGGAGATTGTTAACCGCAACCGAATTGGCTGAAAAGCACGAGGTAAGTGTAAGAACGATTTATCGTGATATTCGAACTTTAGAAAAATCAGGAATTCCAATTGTTACTGAGGAGGGGAGAGGGTACCGTATGATGGATGGTTTTCAATTACCACCAGTTATGTTTAGCGAAGAAGAGGCCAATGCTCTTATTACAGCAGAACAAATAATCAATAAAAATAAGGATGCTTCTTTGGTTGAGTTGTACCAAAGTGCTATTGTCAAAATCAAGTCTGTTTTACGTGATGGACAAAAAGAAACAACTGAGTTATTGGCTGATCGAATTCAAATCCGAAATAATGTAGCCAATGAAAAAACGAGTAGTTATCTTATGCAGCTACAATTGGCCATTGTGCATTTTCAATTGATCCAAATTCGCTATTTGTCCTTAGAGGGAAAGGAAACAAATCGTGAAATAGAACCATTTGCGATGTTTAGCACACACGAAAATTGGATTTTGATAGCTTATTGTCGTTTAAGAAAAGAATTTAGAGCTTTTCGGTTGGATTGTATCCAATCATTAGTTGTTTTAAATCAGTGCTTTGAGTCTCATGAAATGACTTTACAAGATTATTTTGAACAATGTCGTAAGGATTGGGAAAACACCCCTGACATAGGGCTGACATAAGGTGCTTCTAGTTTTGCTTTGAATTTAAATTTTAAAGCAATGAAGAAAGTAAAAGTTGAGCCGTTTAAGTTGATTGGAATTACCATTAAAACTACGAATGATAATGAGCAGTCAAATCTCGAAATTCAGGGATTGTGGAAACAATTCATGGAAGAAGGAGTTTTGGAACAAATCCCTACTAAATTGAGTTCTGAAGTCTATTCGCTTTATACGCATTATGAAGGGGATCATACCCAGCCCTATTCGGTTATTTTAGGATGTAAGGTCAGTTCGTTAGAAGAAATTCCTGAAGGCATGGTAGGAGAAGAGTTTGAGGGAGGAACCTATTGGCAGTTTACCTACAAGGGTGATTTAATGCAAGGACTAATTTATCAGGCCTGGATGGAAATTTGGGAGAAGGAACTAAATCGAGATTATGTAGCCGATTTTGAAATTTTTGGCGAAAAAGCTCAAAATCCATCTGATGCCGAAGTTGATATCTTTGTAGGAGTAAAGGAATGAAGAGTGTAAAAGAAATAGATCATTTTTATTTGGATAAGGACGAGCCACTTAAGTCTTGCCTTTTGACCTTAAAGGATATTATTTTGGATTACAATCTAGAGTTTGAGCCGGTATGGAAATATCGGCTTCCTTGCTTTATGTATCAAAACAAGATTTTTTGTTACTTATGGGTGGACAGGAAGACACAACACCCTTACATTGCAATCGGCAAAGGAGTAAAAATTGATCATCCTGACCTGATTCAGGGCAATCGTACTTTTGTTAAGCTGTTAATGATTAATCCCGAAGAGGATATTCCTATCGAAAAAATCCATAAAATCTTTGATATGGCTATGAAGCTGTACGATTAATGCAGTCTTTGCGTTGATAGATGTTTATAATCTTGATTGATACAAAAAGAGTACAAAGGAAAAGTAGAGTAAATTGGAAAAAATAATAATGTAGGAGAAAGCATCTGTCCCTACAAAGTTGATAGAAGTTCCAATTAAGAGTAGACCAAACGTGGCTCCTACATTTTCCATCATCGAAAAAGCAGCATTGGTGGCTGTACTATCTTTGTCAGAGTATTTCTTTTCCAGTAAAAAAAGGCAGTTGGTGTACATACCACTGATTAAGCCTCCCCATAGAAAAAGTAAGGCAAAAGCATGATATTTATTGTAAATGGCAAGTGGAAGAAAAATGGCCAATATGGTGCAGATTAGTGAAGAATAAACAAGAACCGATCTGCGGTCAGTATGTTCTGATAAAAAAGAAATAATGATGTCCAAAACGACAGAACCAACCATGAAAGCGGAGAGAAGGAGAGAGGCATCAAAAAGACTCATATTGTTTCGGATACCATAAATGGTAATATACCAGGAGACACTAAAAAAAGAAATTCCACAAAGAGAAACGGCAAATAAAATTCCTTTATTCTTCTTTACAATAGAAAAAAGACTTTGAACTGCTACGGGTTGAATGGTAGGAACAAGTCTTTTTCCAAAGAAAAAAGGAATGGCGGTAAAAACAGTAATAAGAGCACTGATGACAAAACACAATCCCATTTCATTTTTAAAGTAAGTAGAAACAAAATCCGTTAATTGAAAAAGATCAATGAGACGATTCATTTCCGAATAAACAAGGGGACCACTGGCAATTCCAAGTGAAATTAAGGTGCCAAAAATGGAGTAAATTATTCCTTTGTACTTGATTTCTTTTATGTTATGGATGCAGATTTGAATGAGGAGCAAGTATAAGATAGATCCTCCTCCAACAAGAAGAGATAGGGCAAACCAGCTTATGGGATCTTGAAAATAACCCAATAACAAAGTTGCAACTGCTCTCATAAGACAGGCAACTAAAATGGTCTTTACCAAACCAAATCGAAAGATAATTTGTTGCGTAATCAGGCAAAGAAATATAGCAATGATAGACTCTGCAGAGAGGATAATTGTTGAACTGAAAGTGTTAAAACCTGAATTCTCAACATAGGTAGGAATCCCTACCGCATTTACTCCAATTGAAACCGAAAAGAGGTAAATACATAAAAAGTAAACGAGAAGTCGGCTGATATTTTTTAGACGAGTATTGGGCATGTTTAGGTAGATTGGGAGGTTTTTTGCATCATTTTTTTGTGAATTCTTCTAAGAAACCATATCACCAGACCAGATAGGTAAGAGATGAATAAAATGGTAACCATGGTTCGTTGCGTGGCATCTTTAATTGGTTGCAGACGTTCGTTATAAGTTTCAGTGGAAATGTCAACCCCAATTACACCTATAAACTTAGTGTCATCTACTAATGGGGCATAGCAGCTAATGTGTCCTCCCCACTGGTCATAGTAAACCTCCTCCGTAACAGTCATTTTTTCCTCTTCAAAAGCTTCAACCAAAGCTTCCGAAGGATTTTCATAGACCTCCATAACATGCGCTTTGGTTTCCACTCCGTTTTCATCAAAAGTCCCAGGGTCAGTAGGGTCTAGAATAAAGTGAATAGTGGTATCAATCTGAATCATGGTGTAAATGAATTCGATTGTACTGTCCGAATCTAATGCCTTTTTTAGTGGTTCTATTTGTGATAAATAAATAGGGAAATCCTCCTGTACCGGAGAATCCAACGCCATGTGTTTTTGTGGATCAATTAGGGTTCGGATAACTTTGGTCGTTCTAAAAAGTCCTTCAAAAATTTCCCCTTTTTGGGCGTTAATGGCGTTGATATAGATGAAAAGAGTTAGTAATTCTAAGATCAGAAAAACAACCAGTCCTCCAATAAGCCCTTCTCGTATTTCATGAATTGTGTGGTTCATTAAAAGTGAATTTGATCAGAAACAACAATGGGAGTTTTTTCAAAACCATTAAAACAGCTGGCACTTTCAGATGTGTAGGCTCCCATTTGTGTGAAGATTAAAAGAGATCCAATTTCCAAATCCGGTAATAGAACATCTGATTTTATAATGTCAATTGAATCGCACGTAGGACCCGCGATAACACTTGGAAATAATTCTCTATCCTCTGATTTGAAGTATAAATGATAGTCTGCATTACCATAAACCTTGTCCGTAAAAGAATTGTAAACGCCATCATCTATGTAGTACCAGGGCTGATTATTGCGAACAGATTTGCCAATGATTCTACTCACTAATAGCATGGAATTAGCCGATATATAACGACCAGGCTCTCCGATAATTTCGATATCATTTTGACGAAAGAACTCTAAAGCAGGAGTAAAAACGGAACAGTAGTCATGAATTGACATTTGATCGTTTTCGCTTAAGGCGGGAAAGCCTCCTCCAATATCTAAGTAGTCAATGTTTATATTTTGAACTTTCAACTTAGAAACCACATAAACACATTTATAGAGGGCTTCATTAAAAATTTCAGGGCGGATGGCTTGAGAACCACAATGAAATGAAATTCCTATTTTCTTTACTCCTAGCTTTTTGGCTTGAACCAGAAGCGAAATAGCTTCTTCCTCATCACTGAGTCCGAATTTTTTTGAAAGATTGGCTTTAGCATTTTCATTTTGAATGGCTAAACGAACCAGAAGATTAACCTGATCGTATTTTCCAGCGAATTTTTTTAACTCATGGATATTTTCTATCACGAAAGTTTCTATTCCAAAATCCATTGTAATTTGGATCATAGAAGGATTTTTAATGGGATGGGTGTGAATACAATTTTGAGAAGGAATATTGTTACTTTTCATAAGCTCTACTTCTCTATTGGAACAAACATCAAAGTATCCTCCTTCTTCATGAAGGGTTTGAACAATGGCAGGATGAGAATTTGATTTCACAGCGTAATAAAGCTTTACATTTGGAAGGGCATCCTGCAGTTCCAAATAGGCTTTTTTTACTTTATTCGGTGATAAAATGAGCAAAGGAGTATCGTATTGTTCCAGGAGAGTATCCAGGGCAGTTTGATTAATCATAGTGTGATGGATTTTTGGAAGAGAAAAAAGATGAGCGCAGCTAGGAGAAGCACGGAAGAGACAAAGGTTATTCTGTCAACCAGAATTAGTTTTTCAGCATCAACAGCATGCCCCTTTTTTAGGTAGATATGGCGAATGATAACGGTTTCAACTATTGGAACACAAACTAAGATGTTCGTCCCCAAAGTGAAGTAGTCCATAGTTGTTAAATAGGATATTTTTGGTAGCAGTGAATTGATGATGAAGTTATGTCCAATTAAAGCTGCAAAGACTGTAATTCCAAAGTTGGACCGTTCAATGAACTTTTCTGGATGCATGAAAAATATCAACCATGAAATCAACACGATTAAGGTTGAAATGGAGATGATTTTACTCAAATAAAATTCCGGATTTCGAGAGATGTTAAGAACAAACTGTAATCGAGAAAAAATTTGTTCTTCGGAGGTGAATTCGTAAACATTCGTGTCGATAATTGCTTTTACTTCAGGGTTTAAATGAAATTCAGAAAAATCCACTACTGTTTCAAAAGCAACTTCACTGCTGATGAGAATTGTATCTGCGGATTTAATGGAATCGAGAGTGGGTTCATTGTTGATGAGCTGTGTATGTGTAGTTTCGAGAGTGTCAAATGGAGATCCATATCGAAAAACAAGTTCAGAGGTTGTTTTTTTGAAGTCTTCCAGTTCAATAATCAGAAGTTGATCATCAAATGGAAAATCATTCAGAATCATTTGGTTATAAAAAGTTCCGTAATAGCGGGTGTCGGCTAGTATATAACCATCTATGTAAGAATAATCGGTTGATCGTTTTTCATCAATATCCTTGGCGTTTGTAAAGTCATTTTCGGGTAACCAATCCAAAATTTCAACTGGAACTTCCATTCGGTTGCTGAGTTTTTTTTTGAATGGTCGGAGTTTACGTTTGAGTTCCAGCGTGTCAACCTCCCAGTACATTTGTAGATAAAAGTCAATTTCAAAACGTTGATTAACGTAGTCAACCTCTGCAATGCGATTAATGGCATAGTTGACATAAACCTCTTTTGGTTGGGTAAAAACCGTAGTTGATATCAGGAATAATGATATGAGGAAATGTGTTTTCATGGTAAAGCAATGTTGAGGTTAAAGACAGATCGATAGCTTTTCTGGAGAGGTAAGTAGATGTTGTGCCAACTAAAAAGCAGGTCGAGATTGAGGAAAGGAAAGGCCAGGCCTGTTTGCAATCGTACATCTGTCAACCCATTACTATGATGTAGACTAAAGGCCCGGCCTCCGGAAACGAAACCAAGGTTTAATTCCCAACTTTTAAAAAGGCTAAAAGAATGCTCCAGGGCCACCGAGCTGTATAGGCCTGCAGTTGGATGATAATATATGTTTAGAAGTGGTGACCCCGGAATATTGTAAAATTGATTTGCGAAAGTGAGTTCAATTAGCTGGCGGTTATAGGTTTTTAGACTATCGGTTTCAAAGTAGTAATTGGGATAGGCTGATACTCCAAATGAGAATTCAGTTGAGTCAAAGAAAAGTCTTGTATAGGAGAGGCTGATGGTGGCTTCTAACCAGGTGAACTTGTCTTCAAAATTATGGGCAATATTAATCCATTGCCCCAGGGTAAAGTTTGATTTCCCTAACTGATAATCTAAGTTGGGTTGAATACCCCAGTTGGGAGTATTTCCCTGAAAATCTCGCCAAACATAGTTGGAGGTAATGTCAATTTCAACACTGCTATTGGAGGTTGAATCTTGTGCTAGTGAAGTGAAGTTTAGGCATAGAAAAGCCAAAAACATAAAATGTTTTAATAAAAAGGTCATAATTGGAGGAATTAAATGGTCGCTAAGAGCCGGTTATGAGATCTCGGACTTTTTCCATTATTTTTTCGAGAATGCTAAAGACAATTTCAGAAGAAAAGCCTCCCAGAAGGGCAAACATCAGCTTGTTCATTTCTATGGATTGATCACCCATATTGGGCTCAAGAACAATGATTTCGCAGAGTATTAATCCGCTTAACATTCCCATAATCAACATAATCCAATAATAGGTAATGTCATCCACGCTCAAAGTGGCATTTTTGACTTCTTTTGTGAGTTTGGATAGGATGAAAAACACGGCGCCTATTGCTGAAGCTGAACAGAGAAAGATTAGATTGAGCATTAAAGGAATTCCTGAGTTGTTGAGTATTCCTACAGACATACTAGTCTCATTAACCAAAGGAGATAAACTACTCAATATAAGTCCTGCAATACTGAGCACAGCAATGAGTATGAAATTTCTAACCAGGGGGATGTTACTGATAAAGAAGGAACTCTTTTTCTGAAATTGTAGTTGATATTTTATTGTTTCTGGGGTTGCAGGTTTTAAAATATCACAAATCATCTTGTGAGCAACAAATGCATCTTCAAATGTTCCGGTAGCAACCAGTTGTCCTACTTCATCAGGTAATTGTTTTCCCTGATTAAAAGAGTAACGAAGTAAGACATCAATGTCCTTTTGGATGTAGCCATGTAGGTTTATTTCTTGTGGAAGGGGTGTTGTATCCATGATTTCTTCTTCTTCCTCCTCACTGTCTATTAGACTTTGGCTATAGGAAGACCGATCTTTGATTTGATTATAAACATTCATAACAAGACAATTTTGTGATTCGTTTTTATTCCTTTTTTAAAAACTCAGGCTGGCTAAAAACAGCTGAGGTAAGCCAGCCTGAGAACGATGGACTAGGTAGAAAAACTAATATGCACTTGGCTATAGTTGTCCTTTGTTTTTATGGACTTGGGGTTATTTTTTAGAGCCTAATCCTTTTGATTGGTCAAAGAAAATCGCTCCGAATTTGGCTGAACTATTTTGCTTTTTTCTTGCAGCTCTTGCTTCAACCAATGTTTGTACATCTGCAAGAAAATCACTCTTACTGTTATAAACAAACAAGCCAAAGTTTGGATCCATGATATAGTACTTATTACCAGCTTTTCCAATTCCTACCGCGTGTCCCCAAATTGAAAGATATGCTCCCCATTTGCTGGCTGTTGGAAGGGAAAGTCCTGAAGTCAAACGTTGTTGTTGTCTGTTTAACTCTCTTAATCGACTGTCTAATACCTTGTCCATTTTTTCAATATGGTCAGGTGTTTTTCCGTGCAATTCTTTGAAATAAGCTCCTTGGAATCGAGTTACTTCAAAGTTTTCTTCAAATTGAGCTGGATAAGCAGATTGGTTATCATTTAAGAACATCACCAACCATGCAGTTGTAATTCCTGAACAAATTCCGCCTCCTACATTACTGGTATCAGGATCGATATTAAGATCTTTAGTGTTGTTTTTGTGTCGAACGATGACTTCCTTATCGGCATTTCCAAATAAGGGTTTTACGGTATAACCGTAGCCTTTACTAATTGGCATAATTGAAAGTATTTAGATATTAAATTCCCTACTCTATTTAAGGCTTTTCGGGTTCCGCCTGGACTTAAGAGTGTTTAGTGTTTTCCTTTTTGCTAAGAGGGAAATCGCTAATTTTTTGATCTCCCAAAACAATTTTTAAGGAGGAGTTCACTTTGGAAACTGATAGGCTTTGACTATCACTAAAACCGTCGTTTTTTTCAAAAACTGCTTTTGAGACTGGTTTTAGTCGACTAATTAGAATGAACTCTCTAAAAATGAGTTCCTGATACACAATCAGCGCTCCATTGGTATTGTTTTTTAAATCGTGGAGGATGTGTTTCAGCAAATTGATTGGCGAATTATTGTTTTGGTACAGTTTTGTAATTTCTTCTCGCTTCACAATCATGGACGAATGTCTAAATCCGGCAACGAAATGTTCAAATCGATTTGCAAATTTTCCCGGTTTGTTTTGAAACTCAAGCCAGTGTTCATTCAGCTTAAATTCATCTCGAGCTTCAAATCGAGAGGTGTAAAGAACCAGTTGAAATAGGGCTGGAGCTTTAAGCTGTTGTTCAATAGCTTTGAGTAAAAAGCTTATTCGTTTTTGATCTTTGGGTAAGGCACTGAAGCTAGAAGGATGAGCAGATTTAGGATCGGATAAGGGATCGGTTGCAACTAAGCTAATGTGTACAATTTTATCCCATAAAAAGTCCTCATGAAGTCGTTCTTTCTTCTGACAATCTTGGTAAAAGATTGAAATTAAGTCTAATACTCCATCTACAGCTCCTCTTCCGTGTCCTCCAACAATTAAATGAAGTTTATTTTTCTCACGCTGTAAAATGCTTGTAATGATTAGGAATGCCCGTTGAGCCAGTGTTTTATGACGCTTACTCTTCTTAAACCAGCTCACGGGATTCCATAAACTCCGATGTGCTCTTTGTTCAGCTTTCGATTCTGAGTGGTTAAGAATGATAACTTCATCAAATTGGAGATTCTCAAATAAATGGGAAGTCTCTTTTTTGGATGTATCTACATCACAAAACCATAGTAGAATTGTCTTTTTCAATGCCATCGATCAAGCTGAATAGGCTGTTGTTAAAATTTAGGGAAGTTTGAACCGGACATGTCTGGTAAGTCAGGTGAGTCTACACTAGGAATTTGAGCGACGTAAGCACCTAACGAATTCAGGTAGCTTCCAGCAGTACCATGTAGTCCTACAATGGCAAAACCTTCGTCTGCTCGTAACTCAAAAGCATGAGCGCTGTTTCCGCCATGAGCGGCTCCATAGGTTCCTGTTTTACCTTTGTTAGTTCGGATGTGTAATCGGCCAATGTAATGACCATAGGTTCCGCTAATTTCAACAATGTACTCGTCGTCATCCAGTGTCAGAGTCGCTACTCCTCCTCCTGATCCACCAGCTGATTGACCGTTACCCTTGCTATCTTTAATGGCGATGGCATCAACCCATCCTCCACTTCTTACTACAACTTCTTTAATAAGAGATTCTGTTTCCAGGTGAAAAGCATTTCCGCTTTTTGACCCATGTGCTTCAATTTTTTTTATCATTGGTTTTAAATTTTTAGGAGTGTGATGGAAAAGGTTTGATAGCGTGTTTAAGTTTCAAACCTTTTCAGAAACAAGAAAACGGCTGATGAAACGGACTTTTTTTGAGATTCAGATAGACGCTGTTCGTTTCTCCGTAATCAGCTTTTGCCTGTTTTATACCACACTTTTAATTAGGTAATCATTGATGCGCAAAAACGATTCTGACGGATCTCCTGACTCAAAGGTGATATCAATGTCAGCGGTAGATTGGTTTTTACCAAAAAGACCTCCGCCTCCTCCCGTATCGATGTCAAGGCTTGGTGCGACAGGACCATCGCCATCTTCGTCAGAGATTTTAATTTTACCCAGGGCAGCTTTAAAGGAAACCCTAAGTTCTTTGATCTTAATTGCCGAAGGTGGTAACAAGCTCATGATAGGGACTTGAATAGCAACCAAAGTATCAGGATCATCATCTGGATCCAAGGTAGGAACCATTAATTCCTGTGTTAAAGGTTTACCTTCATCATCAAAATATTTGTCCAGTTGATGAATGTGCTGCTCTTCAGTTAACTCTTGTGCTCTTAAAACGGCATTGTGAATGGCCTGAAGAAGCTGGTCAAATCGTTGTTGTGCCATAATTATTGTGTTTAGATATCCTTAATTGGAGATTGATTTTTGATTTCCTGTTTAAGAATGATTTAGTCATCCAACCAGTGGGGTTTGCGCTCAAACCCCACGTGGTAGGTTGTTTTTTGCATGTTCATCTGATGTTCGCCCAGCTGAAAAGTTGCTATCGATAAATCCCGGCCGATTATTTTTCCTCTCGGATAGTCATTCAAACATCGGTTTAATAATTCCAGTTGTTTGTCATGTTCCTCGTCACTAAATGGTACCTGAGGATTGACGGTCCCAACAACAATTTTTTTGATGAATCGAATTTGTTCGAGTGAAAATTGTTTTGGGGGAGCTTTTAGCGGGTTATTAATCATGATTTATGCGTTTTGGTTATTCTTCGACAGGAGTGTCTGTGTTGTCAAGAATTACAGGAGTCTCAGTTGGATTTCCTTGATCATCTCTTTCAATTTCACCATCTGCGTTAGGTTTGTATTGCTCGATTCTTCTTGGAGCAGCAGCCTGACTCATTAAGTCCAATACTCTGGCTAATCCTTCTGGCATACCAAAGTTTTGAGCATTAACGGCCACGTGGTATTTGGCTGAGCTGTCGCTAGATCGGGTGTTCTCTTTTGATGAAGAGACTGAACCAGTAATTTTTACCGAAGCAGAGAAAGGTCCGATACCTACGCTTGCAGAAGCTTCCAGTGAAGCAGCCATATCCATTTTTTCGGTCGATGACATGGAGTTCTTAACTTCCATATCAAAGGTCACGTCAACGGTGTTTACCTGCAAGTTTGGAATTGGTACAATGGCTAAAATCGGAACTTTGATTTTTACTAACTCGATGGTTGGGTTTCCTTCGGCATCCGCACCGGGACGTTCAAAGGCAAAATCAACCATTCGGGGAGCTCCGGGTGTGACATTACCATCGGCATCTACGATTTGGTTAAATCCTACATCGTTGATGTAGTCCGAGGTTGCACGCGCCATTAAAACATTTGCTTCGCAAGCGGCTTTTAAAGGTCCACCAATGAGACTTTCCATTGGCAACCCTTTGAACTGATTTGCTATGTTCATAGTTATTGATTT
Source organism: Flavobacteriales bacterium (assembly GCA_022361195.1). GTDB lineage: Bacteria > Bacteroidota > Bacteroidia > Flavobacteriales_D > Crocinitomicaceae > JAKSBJ01. The sequence goes on along the minus strand of JAKSBJ010000396.1, from coordinate 90,497 downwards.
AGGTTACTTGTTTGGAGGGAAGATTCAAAAATCAGATTCTTCCAATAGGGTGTAAGTGAAGGAGTTGGTGTAGAGGTCTCGCGCTTTTCGGCAGGTTTCCATAAAGAAGTTAAAATCATCTACTTTTTTAAAAACCTGACAGCCGGCAGACCACTTATTAACCTGGGTTGATTCGGAAGTAGCATTGCTGCGGTGAATGTTGATACCAAAAATTCCTTTGTAGACTTGACCTCCCGTGTCAATTTTGTTGTCACGGTTGCTGTCTCGCCACACTTTTAGATCACTTTTTTGTTTTAAGGCTTCGTATTTTCCCTGGTGAAGTCCAATTTTATGTGAACCTCTGTATTGACCCGGAATTAAAATGGCCGTTCCGTTAACGTTCATTGGGTTTTCAAGCCAATAAGCTCCGGGGTCAGTTGTAATAGGGAATTCGTGAACTTGAAATTCACCGCTTTCATTCCGGTAGATTAAATACAACCAATCGTCAAATGAATTGGCTACATTGTTGGAGGTTCTAACACCAATAATGTTGAGGTTGTAAATTTTCTTGTCCTTGTCAAAAAAGATGTATCCTTTCTTTTTAAGTGTTGATCGGATTTGAGCTAATGAATATTTCATACAAATTGAGTTTTAATTGTGCAGCATCCAGCGAGATGTCTGTCGTTCTGGTCCCAATATTAGTGCTCAGTTGAACCGGTTTTTTGAAGAATGTCATGAATCCGGAAAGCGATGTCATGAATCCGGAAAATGATGTCATGAAAAAAACTGAATGAGGAAAAAATGTTGATTCCTAAAGCCTCAAAATTGATCTTAACAACTCATAATGAGGATTAAAAATATTTGAGTACATTAGTACAACTCAAAACTTAAAATCGAAAAAGTAATTTCTTATAGCCAAACTTCTGGCCACATTGTGTATAGACATCATTGACTTCGATTGAACGTTACGTATTTGCTATTTAATGTTGAAAGAAAGAATATGGAAAACAACCAATTAAGGATTCTGGAAGTCTCCCAAATGGGTACTTATGATTATGCTATTCAGCATCCTACTGTAACTGTCCGTACAGCTAACCATGGGCCTCAACATATCGAGATCTATTTATTTGTCATTTTCTCAACGGATCCAAGTATTAAGAAAGAAGATTTTTCTCCATCATTAGGGAACCCAATTCCTATGAAATGGGACGGAAGTAGTGATAATTTGATGGTTCAAAATCCATGTATTGTATACAAAACAGAACATCCTGATGCCCCTTTGAGTAAGTATTGGCAAATGATGATGTCTTTGAGGTTGGAAACAGAATATCCAATGGTCTTTTTAATGCTTGATCAACTTATTTATCCTCCTACTGTAATTGAGGATAAAAAACCTCGAACCAAAAGAGGGACTGTTTGTATAGCCCAAAAAATGCCTTTCCCAGATGTTTAGAGTTTGTTTTCTTGTCGTTTTTTTTTTCGCTACAAAAATGTTGGGCAAGCACAGGACTTGCTGATTCTTTAAAGACTAATTGTATTGTTTGTCACCCTAATCGGTTTGATACAAAGATTAAAAATAGAGAACAAACTAAAGTAGCGATTCTTGGTTTTCATAAAATACACCAATTACTAGATGCTGAGAACCATGAAGAGGCAATGATCTATTCCAACCTTTGTGTTTCTAACTGGAAAGAAAATCAACATTCACATCTATTACACTATACTTATTTAGTGAGAGGAAGACTTTTTCATGAGTTGGAGTTTTTTGAAAAGGCAATTGACTGCTACAAAGAGGCTATTCAATTAAGTGACCGTCATTCTTTTGAGCTTTTTCCTTTTGCGAAATTCTTTTTGTGTGATGCATATATAGATAACAACGAGGAAAGAAAAGCTATTGCCATTTTGGAGAATGAAAACCTAGAGTCTCATCAGGTTTCGATGGATATACAACAAGCAATTTATACTAATAAAGGATTATGCTATCGACGTTTAGGAAATTTTGAGGCAGCAGAAGAAAACCTTTTGGATGCATATGAAATTAATTTGGAACATGGCCAAATAGAACAATTATCCATTTCCTGTATAGGTCTTGCAAATCACTATTACGATTTATATGAAGATTCTTTGGCCAAGGAGTACTTCAAAAAAGGGTATGAATATTCACTTCAAACCCAAAATTACGCTTTGGTTCGTGACGCTGTTCTAAACCTGGCTATTGTAGCTGAAAATGAGTCTGATTATGAGTCTGCATTGAATTATCGAAAAGACTATGAAAATTGGATTGATAGTGTTTGGAATCAAACTAGAATTTGGGAGCTAGCCGAATCAGAGAAAAAACTGGAATTGGGGTTTAAAGAGCGCGAAATAAATCTTATTGAGCGGGAAAAAGAGTTTAAGGAGCGGCAGTTGAGAATCAAAAATAAGCAAGAGCGAATTTTGATTACTTTTTTGGTCATTCTTTTAGTGTTCTTCTTAACCAGCATCTTTTTCTTTTGGAGAAGTGTAAAGCGAAACAGAGTTATTGAGTCGCAGCGTCAAAAATTGGGTAAACTCAATGAAACAAAGAATCGAATTTTATCGGTAGTTGCCCATGATTTGCGATCACCGGTGCAAAAAATTACTGAAACCAATGAAGAGGTTTTTGAACTGGCAAATTTAAATGCTGACCCTCATCAAATAAAAGAACTTCTGAGATCTAATCAAGTTTTGGGACATCGAACTCAAAATCTTATTGAAAACTTATTGAATTGGTCCTTGGAACAAAGTGATCAATACTATTTTCAAATAGAGAAAGTGCCTTTGAAACGAATTGTAGATCAGGTAATCTATAATTTCTCTCCGCTTCTAAATTCAAAGAAACTAACGTTTATCTGTCAAATCTCTAATGACATTTACCTTTCTGCCGATCCTAATTCGCTCAAAATTATCTTACGGAACTTGATGGATAATGCAATTAAATACACTGAATCAGGAGGGGTTATAGAACTTAATGCCCAACGAGTAAATGATTCCCACTGTTATGTAATTGTTCAGGATTCTGGAATTGGAATGAGTTCAGACGTATGTCAAAGAGTATTACTTCCAGGTTTTTTCTCTAAAGAAAGAGATACTTCGGGAAGGGTAGGAACCGGTTTGGGATTACGTCTTTGCAGTTCTTTGATGGAGCGAAATAGTGGAGAGTTGAAGGTTGAAAGTGAAAAGGGAAAAGGAACCCGAATTGAATTAAAACTAAAATTGGCTTAATGGCAAAAATGGAAATACTAATTATTGAAGACGATCCAAGTGATGTAAAACGACTAGAGGATTTTTTAACCAAGCTTGACTATGATGTCAGATATGTCGCATCTAGTTTAAATGAAGCTTTAGAGTTTTATATGGGAAACAAAGTGGATTTGATCATTATTGATATCTTCTTAAATGGGGTAGAGGAAGGAATTACTTTTGCAAAGACAATAAGTCAAAATCAAAAAGATAATTGTCCCTTTATTTTCTTAACCTCCGCAAATGATTTAACCATATTCAATAAGGCGAAAGAAACAAAGCCGCACAGTTATTTGATCAAACCTTTTAATGAGTTGGAGCTGCAATATGCCATTGAATTGGCCATTGAAAAATCAACTGAAATATCGGATCAATTTGAGTGGAATAGCCAGACGGGGGCTGTTTTTGTCCGAAACACCTTTTTTATTAAGAAAAAGGATCGTTTGGTAAAGGTTCGTTCTTCTGAGATTATTTTTGTTGAGGTAGAAGGACGATACTGTAAGTTAATAACCACTTTAGGGTCGTTTTTGATTCAAAGTTCATTGCGCTCTATTTTAGCTAAGTTGGACGCTAATTATTTTATGCAGGTTCATCGAAATTATATAGTGAATTTGGAGTGTGTTAAAGAGGTCTTCCCTTCTGACCAAATGATAACGATGAGTAATGAGGTAACGGTCTTTCTTGGTGAAACTTACCGAGATGCTTTTTATGAACGATATACTCTCTTAAAGTAGTTCATTTTATAAAAATTGACCTGTTTAATTATTGCTGAATTTGAAGTTATATTCGGTATAAGTTACATTGAATGACCTTACCTTTTGCAACTTGAATTTAGTCCCTTAAAAAGAAAAAATGCGATTTACTTTATGGCTTTTGTTGTTGGCCTTTTCTTCTGAAAACTTTTCTCAGATTGTAACAACTCTTGTGGCCGATCCAACTACCCGATTCAGAGATGATATAATTCTGGATACAGACGGAAATTTGTATTGTTCAGACTATTCCGGTTCAGATATTTATAAACTGACTCCTGGGGGTGATGTTTCTGTTTTTGCTACTGGACTTAATACACCTAATGGTTTAGCCTTTGATTCTAACCAGGACCTTTTTGTTTGTGATAACATTGGTGACAGAATTTATAAGTTGGATTTGTTAGGAAATTTTCTGGATACTTTTGAGGTGAGTAAACCTTCGGGAATTATTAAAGAGTTTGATAGTGATACAATGATCTTTACAGAGTATGGGGCAGCACATACTTTAAGCAAGCTGGCTCCTGATGGAACTATCACTGAAACTCATTCTGGAGATCCTTTAAACGGGCCTGTAGGTTTAGTATATGATGGAGAAAATCAACTTTATGTAGCCAACTTTAACAATAGAGAAATTTATAAAGTTTTTGACGATTCCTTGCAGTACTGGGCAACTGTCCCAGGACCGGGATCAGGAACGTTAGGCTTTATTACTTTCGGTGGAGGGTATTTATGGGGGACGAGTTGGAATGCTCATCAAATTTATGGTATTAGTGTTCAGACCATTGATAGTACTTTTTTATATACTGGATCAACCCTTGGTGGAACAGATGGATTGTTGAGTGATGCCACTTTTGCCGGACCTAATGGGATTCATTCCAACTTTGCTGGAGATACTATTTATATTTCGGAGTACAATTCTGGAAGATTGAGAATGATCTCTCCAGGAGTAGCAGGGGAGGAGCAGAAGCTAGTTAAGGAACTAAACTTTCAACTATACCCAAATCCTTCAAAGGGTGAAATAAACGTTGTTTTTGAGACGGTACAAAAAGTGGATGAAGTGATTTTGTTGGATGCCAAAGGGCAGGTTATTAGCAAAAGAACAAAGGAAAGTTTCAAAGGTACTAACTCATTCAGTTGGTGGGTAGATAAGGCAGGGATATACTTTGTTCGGTTAAGGGATGAAGAAGGTAACATTAGTCAGCAAAAATTAATTGTTCAATAGGTTTTTATGAGGTTCTTCTTTTTCCTTTTTTGTTCGATTAGTTTCTGTGGAGTTCATGCACAGTTTGTGACAGATTTTAATCTTAATTCATCCATTAAAATGGATGGGTTATATGTGGATGGAGATACACTTTATTTGGCAGAAGGCTGGGACGGAGATCATATTTTTAAGGTAGAACCGAATGGTGATGTAAGTACTTTTGCAAGCGGTTTAGATGGTCCAATTGACATTGTTAGAAGAGAAGATGGAACTTTTTATGTTTCGGAATGGAATGCAGCCAGAATTTCTCAAATTGATGGAGGTACAGTATCCATTTATGCTACCGTTGCTGCTGGTCCGGGACCAATGACTATTGATGAAGATGAAACGATTTATGTTACACACAATGTCAATGACGGCTCGGGAAGTATTACTACCATAGATGTTTTAGGGAATGTCTCTGTTTTAGCAGAAGAAGGGCTACTAATAAACCCAGGAGGAATTGATTTTGCCTCTGATGGGAATCTTTATGTGGCCAATTTTAATAATGGAAATATTTTAAGAATTGAAGCAGATACGACCATTACCGTTTTAGCGACGATTCCTTCAGATGGTTTTTGGAAAACGGGGCATTTAAAAGCGAAAGGAGATTCTTTGTTTGTCAGTGGAATAGGAGATCATAATGTTTATCTGGTTGAACTGGATGGAAGCGTTAATGTTTTTTCTGGAACAGGAGCAGCAGGACATTTAGGAGGAACTTTGAGCGAGGCAGAGTTTAATAATCCTAATGGAATGGGATTCAATGAAAGCAACAGTAAATTGTTTGTTGCTAAAGCATTTGGAGCGACAGATTATATTCAGCAAATAAATTGGGGAGTCTCATCTTTGACTAAAAACGAGGAGGTGAATATCTTTGAGGTATTCCCGAACCCTGCATCTAATATCTTAAATATTCTTGCTCATAATCAAGAGGTATATGAAGTTCAACTGATGAATTTAGCAGGTGAATTACTCCTCTCGACGACTGATTTACAAATTGATATAAGTGATTTAAACAAAGGAACTTATTTTGTTATGCTTCACACGCCATCGGGGCAAGAGTCATCTATCTTCGTTAAAAATTAAAAGCGGAAAAGAACACGTCCTTCCCGCTTTATTGGCTTACCTTAATTTGAACTAAAAAGAATTTACTAGTTCTTTATTAATTGAAGATGTTCAAATATTAGGAGACTTATCTTATTTTTATCTCCTATGAAATTTACAATTAACAACGTACAAGGTTGTCTGCAAAAAGTCTAATTGTTTTCAGAATTAACAGATGGTACTAAGTTGCGAAGGGCTGGCTATCCTTTAACAAAAAAAGGCCCACCTAAGTGAGCCTCTTCTTTTTTAAACGTAATCTATTTTAAAGTTAAAACCGATATCCAAGTCCAAAACCTGCTCCCGGAAGAGCATCTCCTTGAAACTCCATTGCAATTGGGTTTTGTGTAGTATTGTTATGTGAAAAAGCCAAATAAGCTCCGGAGGTAACTTTGCAATACCAATGAGTTGAAGATTTGGGAGAAAAGGTGTAGCTGATATTAGGGTAGATAATAACGTCTACAAAATCTGCCTGAATAAAGCCATCATCTGGATAACCGTATCTATTGTCAAATTTGGAAAGAGCTATTCCCACTCCCCAACCTTTGTATTGATAATCAACTCCCAGGTTGACTAAGGCTCTAAGTTCATGCCATATGGGTAACATGGTTCCAAACCCTACTTGAGGTGTAAGATGATGCTTATTGTTTTTGTCCAAATTAATGCGATAGCCACTCCCAATTGAAACTCCTATAAAATTTACTCCCCCAGCTTGCCCTTCTACAAAAAATTGAGAATGACCAAAATTGAAACTAAGGGTTAAAAAGAATAGAAGTAGTAGTTTTTTCATGAGGTGGATTTTAGATACTTCAATATTAGAGAATTAATGGCATATCATAAAATTCCTTGCTCAATGGTATTAACACATTAATCAATTAGTTATTCTTAGTCTGAAATTAGTTTGAGAGGAGATTTTCTCAACTGCTTCAATAAAGGAATCACGATCATTAGTAGGCTGGGAATGATTCAATAGCCCAATGAAACGAAGATGAAGAAGTTCCTTTTTGATGTGAAACCTATAACACTCTTGAGTTTAAACAATAGTATTATAAGATTCATTCGAGAGATTAGTGAAAATAATTATATTCAAATGACTTAAGTTAAAATTTAGAATATTCATGATTTAATTTGCAGTATTTTAGGTGGTTAAAAAGTTGATAATAAATTATAAAGAATGAAAAAAATAAATTTGGTTGGTCTCATACTCGTTATAATAGGAGTTATTTGTGGAGCATATTGCCAATATGAATATGTTCCTAAGGTTAACGCAGGCCTTAATAACCCGGACATATTTACTCCTGGTGAATGGTTATCTTATCATCAAATGCGCAGTACTTTAGGTATGATTGCTTTGTTTTCTGGAGGAGTAGGTCTCATACTGGGTATTTTTGGTATTGCGAAAAAGATTAAGATGGGGTGGTTAACAATAATTTTAGGTATTATTTCAGTTTTATTTGGCTTGGCTCAGGCTACACATATGTTTTCTTAAGACTAAATTATGTCACATTGTAAGATCTTCTAAAATTGAAATAGAGATAACCTTAATTTCTAAATTTTGGAAAGATGATTGGAGTTTAATAAGAAAGCATTTTCTAAGATATTGGAATATAAAATTGCTGATGTGATACACGAAAAAATAGGGAAGGTAACTTTGCCCCCTTCAGAAATAAAAAAAGACTAACCTTTTAAAAGGTTAGTCTTTTTTAGTGGCGCGGGGGAGATTTGAACTCCCGACCTCAGGGTTATGAATCCTGCGCTCTAACCAACTGAGCTACCGCGCCGAAAATCTTCTATTTCAAAGTTTCATCTTCTCGAAGGAATCTTAATTTTTCCGCTCTAACCATCCCGATGGGTATCGGGAGAGCTGTCGCGCTGAAACTTTTTGGGTGCGCAAATATAAGTGATTTTTCTTAAATGATCACCCAAGAGTTAGTTAGGAATGAAATTTTTTAAATCATTCGCTTGAAAATCACTTTTTTGGAATGGAAAATTAAAGTAATTATTTTTTATGAAATGGTAAATAAAGCTTATTTAGGCCACTTGAAAATCCAGGCTCCTTCTTCGCTAACACCGCTTAATCCTGATTTTGCATCAGACATTGAACTATACGATTTTAGTGTTACAAGATAAAGGCCATCAAAACGTCCTATAATACTTGCTGAGTAACCTTTATTACTCATTTGTGAAACGTAACTCTCTGCATTTGGCTTTTCCTTGAATGCATTACCAATAATGTGATAATTTCCTCCAGGTGAACTAGTATTGATAGTAACAACTTCCTCCTTAACTGGCTCTGGTTCTTCTTCTAGAACCGCTTCTTCAGCTTCATCCGCACTATCATCAGTAACTTCTTCTAATCCATCGTTTTCACTCATTCCATTTTCGCCATTACCTTCTTCACTTGAATCATCAGTATCGCCATCTAATTCACTTTCTGCACCTTCTCCTTCATTTTCATCCTCTCCATGCTTATTATCTCCCGCTTCACCATGTTCTTCTCCTTCATCATCATGAACTCCAGTAAATAGGTATTCTTTTAATTCATCTTTAAAGAAATAGCCCGCTGCTCCACCTCCAAGAAGAATAATGATCAAAATAATCCATGGAACCATAGATCGTTTTTTCTTTTCCTTCTTTTCTTTTTTCTCTGGCTTTTTCTTTTTGTATTTCTCGGAAGGTTTCTGCTGTTTTTCAGCTTTTGGTTCTGTCTTAGGTGTCTCTTCTTTCTTTACTGTGGTTGCCACAGCAGCAACTTTTGTTTCAGTTTTACTTTCCTCTTTTTTAGCTTCAGTTTTCTCTTCGGCAGGTTTAAAGGTGTTTTTATCTTGTTTGCTTTCAGTCTTACTTCCAGCAGCTACCGTAATCTTTTTCTCTTCAGTTGCCTTTGGAGCTTCTTCTTTAGATGTAGATTCAGCTTTTTTGGTCTCAATTTCTTTCTTCTCCTTTTTACCCTCGCTTTTCTTTACCTCACTGCTTGGGACAAAAGTATTTTTATCCTGTTTACTATCTATGCTTTTAGCTGTCTCCTTTTTTTCCTCCGTCTTTGGATTTACTGCAGCAGTTTTTTCTTCCTTCTTAGCTTCAGGTTCATTTTTTTGTGTAGCCTCTTTAGCTTCAACTTTTGGCTTGTCGGTAGCAGCTTTTGGTTCTTTTTTATCTGTCTTTACAGCTGAAACCTTCTTGTCTGTCTCCTTTTTTGTCCCTGTTTCTTTCTTTTCAGCGACCTTTTCTTCCTTTTTAGCTACAGGGGTAGATTTTGTTGCTTTTGGTTTACTTTCAGTTTTCTTTTCAACAGCTCCTTCACTGGTCTTTGCCGCGAGTCCTTCGTCCATTAAAAAGTCAACATTTCCGTCTTTGTCTTTGGAAAATTTTCCAAATTCAAAAACATCATAAGAATTGCCTTTCCCAAGTTCAGCTTCAATTTCACGAACAAATTTGGCCACTTGATTTTTGGCCTCTTGCTCATCAATTTTCTCCTTGGAAGCAATGAATTTTGCAAGACTTCCGTCATTGAACTTAAGATGAGGATTAAACGTGATTTTTCCGGTCTTTGAGTTTGTAATCATTAAAGCCCCTAAGCCTGGCAAAATAACAGAGCTTTGAATCTTTAAAATTTCAATGAGGTATTTGTTCATAGTACACTTAAAATTGGCTAATCACTTACAAAATAAGAAAATCCTGATTGACGCCATAATTTTCTTATAATTCTTTGAGGATGAAAAGAACTCGCTATTAAATTTCGCTTAGTCTAAAAGTGTCTTTTAAACGGACACCTTTTTCGGTCATTTGAAGGGTACAACATTCGTTGTCATAGTCGTGTTCCATGAACAAAATGTACTCCTCTTCAGCAGCTTTTTGAAGAAACTCTCCTTTTTCTTTTAACGTAATTAAAGGACGAGTATCATAACCCATTACATAAGCTAATGGAATGTGTCCAACGGATGGAAGAAGGTCAGCCATAAATACAATTTTTTTGCCTTTGTAATTTAAAATTGGTAGCATTTGACTGTCCGTGTGTCCATCGACAAATAGCATGTCAATATTCTCAAAAACATTCCGACTTAAATTACCATTTCGTTCAATGAATTTTAATTGACCACTTTCTTCAATGGGTAAAATATTCTCACTTAAAAAGGATGCCTTTTCACGGGCGTTAGGCTCTGTTGCCCATTTCCAATGACGTTCATTACTCCAGTAAGTTGCATTTTTGAAAACAGGTCTGAATTGTCCATCTGCCGTTCTTTTAATAGCCCCACCACAGTGATCAAAGTGTAGATGAGTCAAAACAACATCGGTAATATCGTCCATCGAAAATCCATGAGCTTCAATACTGCTTTGCAAAGAGGCATCTCCGAACAAATAATAATAACTAAAGAATTTTTCACTTTGTTTGTCTCCAATTCCAGTATCTACCAAAATGAGACGATCTCCATCTTCAATCAAAAGACAACGCATACTCCATGAGCACATATTATTTGCATCTGCCGGATTGGTTCGTTGCCATAGGCTTTTGGGAACAACACCAAACATTGCTCCTCCATCTAATTTGAAGTTTCCGCTTTCAATCGGATAAAGTCTCATAATCCCTTTGCTTTTAGTTCTCCCAAATATGCGAAAGATTTTTTGACTGATGCTGGCAAAATCCATTCAATTAAAAATGTTGAAAAGAAAGTAAAACAGTCTTCAGATTCCACTAAATTTTAAGGAATTTAGTGGAAAACAGATGTATGCGTGTTCATTTTATAGCTATTGGAGGAAGTGCAATGCACAATTTGGCAATTGCACTAAAACGAAAAGGAATTGATGTTAGTGGTTCGGACGATGAAATTTTTGAACCCTCTAAAGGACGATTGGATCGAAATGGACTCCTTCCTGCTGAAATTGGTTGGAATGCGGATAGAATAACTGGAGATTTGGATGCCGTTATTTTGGGAATGCATGCTCGGGCAGATAATCCTGAACTTTTACGAGCTCAAGAGTTGGGGGTAAAGATTTATTCCTATCCTGAATTTGTTTATGAGCAGAGTAAGGATAAAACACGCATTGTCATTGGTGGAAGTCATGGAAAGACGACCATAACGTCCATGATTTTACATGTACTCAATGAACTAAAGGTTGAAACGGATTATTTGGTAGGAGCCTTATTGGAAGGATTTGATTGCATGGTTCAGTTATCAGACGCTGAGTTGATTGTAATTGAAGGAGATGAATATTTGTCTTCTCCAATAGATAGGCGTCCTAAATTCCATTGGTATGCACCTGATGTAGCATTGTTGAGCGGAATAGCCTGGGATCACATTAACGTTTTTCCAACCTTTGATAATTATGTCGATCAATTCAAAATCTTTACAGAGAAATTGGAACAGGATGGGAAGTTGGTTTACTATTCAGGAGATGCTGAGTTGGAAAAGTTATCTGAAGACTTAAGGACAGATATCAAAGCTGTTCCTTATCAAATTCCGGATTATGAAATTGTAGACGGAAAGACTTTTGTGATTCATGACAATAAAAAGATCTCTTTAGAAATATTTGGAGAACACAACCTTCAAAACATGTTAGGAGCTAAGTTGGTTTTGAATCAAATTGGAATTTCAGATGATGATTTTTATCAGGCCATTCAATCTTTTAAAGGAGCCGCTAAGCGGTTAGAACTAGTTGCCGAAAATGAATCTTCAGTAGCATACAAAGATTTTGCACATTCTCCTTCTAAACTTAAAGCGACGGTTAAAGCGGTAAAGTCACAATATCCTGAAAGGAAATTAGTAGCCTGTATGGAATTGCATACTTTCTCCTCCTTAAAAAAGGAATTCCTTCCGCAATACAAAAACTGTATGGCTGAGGCAGATGAAGCATTGGTTTATTTTAGCCCGGATGTTGTTGCACACAAAAAACTAGAACCTATTACTAAAGAAATGGTTTCAGAAGCTTTTGGAACCTCAAATGTGACTGTTTTTACAGAATCAAATAAGATTTTAGAATTACTGAGATCCAAAGAATGGAAGGGAGCCAATTTACTTTTAATGAGCTCCGGAAACTTTCATGGAGTAGATTTGAATGCTTTTGCAAAGGAGTTAATCCACTAATTCCGTAAAACCACCTTCCTCAGGACAATAACAGAGAAGAAGGAATAAATCAAACTAAAGAAGAAGAGTCCCGCAAGGTGCATTAAAAACACGGATTTTGAAGAGATTACGGAATGAATAATATCTTCCTGATTCTCGATATAATCATCGTAACTTTTATCCTGCCAGGTGTTGTCTTTAGCTTGTAATTCTTTATAGGCTTCTGCATCAGGAACAGCTTCGTGTAAAGCTTCAATTCGGGCATCAATCAATCCATTTTTAATGGATGGATCAACATTTTCATGATAATAGTACACAAAAGCAGCTACAGCAACGGTATAAACAATTCCAGCCTGCATGGCACTTTTGAGATCTTCTAAAAATGCTGTTTGGACAAATTTTTCTTCACGTCGCTTTAAATACAAACCAACAGCAATACCCGATAAGAGTAAGAATACGTTGATGAGTATTCCAGCGTCAAATCCTTCTTTTGAATGACCACTGTAAAAGAAAATAAGAGTAATCCCCATCCATATCATGGATGAAAGAAGTCCTATTTTAATGGGCATTTTCATGAACCTAAAGGTAATAGAATTATGCTCTTCCGAGTGATTTCAACATTCTTGTATGGTACTTAATAGCACCAAAAAAGGTAGAATGTGTATGGTAAGGTACTCCAAATTCCTCTGCCGTTTCTTTTACAATCTTAGAGATTTTTTTGTAATGGATATGACAAATATTCGGGAATAAATGGTGCTCAACCTGATAATTTAATCCTCCAATTAACCAATATAGAATGTTACTTCCTGGTGCAAAATTGGCGGTTGTTTGCATTTGGTGAATGGCAAAACCGTTTTCAATAGATAAGCTTTCGTCAACCTTAACAAAGTTCGTCTCTTCCAAAACGTGAGCTGGTTGAAAAATTAAAGACAAAATTAATCCAGCTTCAAAATGAAGAATGAATAAGAAAATTAAAAACCACCACCATGAAATATCAACGATAAGCATTGGTAAAACAAGTACTAAAACGTAATAAGCAATCTTTGTAATAATAAGCTCAATTAGCAACAACTGAAAACTTTTAGAAACGGTTTTTGTTAAATCCATTTTCTTATAACGATATAGCTGCTGAAAATCTTTAAGAGTAATCCATGAAAAAGTCATTAAACCATAGAAAAACCAAGCATAAAGATGCTGAAAACGATGGATCGATTTACGCTCTTCATTAGGGGAGAAACGTAAAAATTTGGGAGGCATAATGTCTTCATCATATCCATGAACATTGGTATAAGTGTGATGTAAGACGTTGTGCTGAATTTGCCAATTGGGTGCGAATCCACCAACTAAATTCAATAACCGACCTAAATATTTATTAACCTTTTCTTTTTTAGAGTAAGCACCGTGGTTGGCATCGTGCATAATTGAAAGTCCAATTCCAGCTGTCCCCAAGCCCATAACGACATACATAAGTGCAGCTAACCAAACAGATTGCACAAGCCCTGAAATCAAAAACCCCAATGGAACAACAAAAAGTGCGATCATGAAAACTGTTTTAATTTTCATGCTGTTGTTGGCATATTTAGAAATATTATTCTCTTTGAAATAGGCCCTAACTCTCTTGTTTAGCGTTCCCGCAAAATCTCTTCCAATTTTTTGAGAGTACTTAATATGTTTAATCGGCTCCATAGAGTTACCGGTTGTTTTGTAGTTTGCCATCCCGACGGTTTCAAGGTTAAGACTTGTTGTTTTTTACTTGTTGAGGTCAGTCTTTTTCACCTTAAACAAAAACATCCACTTGTAGGACGATTGATTATATAACAATATATTATCCTTTTCTGTTCTTCATTCGATCTTGCTGGAGTTTTTGGGCCTCTTCAAGTCGCTGAGCAAATTTAGATTTTCCTTTCTTCTTAGGATTTTGTTTGTTCGATTCAATTTGAGCATGAATCTTATCATCATCAATCATGAATCGCTTAATAGAGAACATGATTCCCATGGTCATTAAGGTTGAAATGAAATAGTAGTAGCTCAATCCCGAAGAATAACTGTTGAAGAAAAAGATCATCATGATTGGGAAGAAATACATGATGTATTTCATGTTAGGCATTCCTTCCGCAGTTGGCTGTGTCATATTTTGGCTGTTGTAATGAGTATAAGCCAAAGTAGTAATAGCCATTAGGAGGGTAAATAAACTTACGTGATCTCCATATAGAGGAATACTAAAACTCATGTTTAGGATGGAATCGTAAGTGGAAAGGTCTTCTGCCCAAAGGAATCCTTGCTGTCTCAGTTCAATAGCAGAGGGGAAAAGTCGGAAGATGGCGAATAAAATTGGCATCTGAATTAACATAGGAACACAACCCGCCATAGGACTGACGCCAGTTTCCCTATACAAGGCCATGGTGGCCTGCTGCTTTTTCATTGCATCTTCTTTCTTTGGGAATTTCTTTGAAATTTTTTCAATCTCCGGTTTCAAAACACGCATCATCGCTGACGACTTGTACATTTTGTAGTTAACCGGACTAAGAATAATTTTTACAATAATGGTTAATAGAAGGATGGCTAAACCAGCACCCCATCCAAGTCCCATGAACAATTTAAATAACGGACGAATAGCCCATACATTGATCCAACGGAATAGTCCCCATCCCAAGTCAACAATATCCTCCGATCCGTTTCCGTATTCAGAAAGCAAATCGTAGTCATTTGGTCCAAAATACCATTTTAAATCAACCGTATTTTTCATATTGTTAATCCCTAAATTGAGATTAGAACGGTATTGTTTGATATAAGTAGAATCTTCTTCTGGTAAGTTGATAATTTCAACTTTTGAATCTTTCGATGAAGGGAAACCAGCATCACTCATCAAAATAGCTGAGAAATAGCTCTGCTTGTAAGCTACCCAAGCCGTTTTTTCTTCTAAAGCGTAATCGTCATCTCCTCCAATTGATAAATAATCATAAGAGTCTTCATTGTACTTGAAGAATACCGTTGAAACTCTACGTTCTGAAGGAAGATGTTTTTCAGTACTCAATAATTTAAAGTCTGAAACAAATGATATATCACTTGCTTCTTGATCTTTAAATCCTTTGAAGTAAATACTGAAATCCATATCGTATTTACCGTCTTTTAAGGCATATTTAAATCCAACTTTCTTGTCCTTAGAAATCATTTCTACGGTACAAGAGTTAGCAGACGATTCTACAAACTTAAAGTTGTAGTCGGCAGAGTTTTGACGTTTATCCCCTTTAAAGAAATCAATTCCGTAGGTTGAATTCTCATCAAAAAGCTGAAGAGGCTCATCTTTTTCAGATTGCCATGAATTATACGTCTTATATTCTTTTAGATAGAGGTTCTTGATTCGACCACCGTGATTGGTGATTTCAGCAATAATTAAGTCGTTCTCAATTTTTATAGTCTTTTCAGCAACTTTTTCAATGGCATCTTCATTCGGTTTTGTTCCCGAATCAGAAAGCGTATCCATTGAATCACTAGCCATGATCAAGGTGTCATTTCCACTGATCGTATCCGTATAAATAAAAGCTCCGGTAGCCGAGTCTTTGAGATGAACCCCGTTTTCATCTTTAGCAGCAATTAAAGATGAAGCAGTTGTATCAGTAACCATTTCGGTTGTATCAACATGCTCCGTATTTTGAGCCGAATCTTTTTTTGACGGATTTTCCTCTTCTTTGCTTCCACCGGCATTAAACAGGCTAAATGCAATTAATATGGCTCCGATGATCAAAAGACCGGTGATTGATTTCTTATCCATTCGTCAAAAAATTGTTTGCAAAATTAACATTAATTCTCTTTATGTAGCTTAGTAAAATGACTTTTCTGAGTCATTTTAGTTAAGAGACGATTGGGAGAGGGAAATATTTTATCCTGCCATGTCTTTAGTCAGGCTTTTGGAGGTTTTTCTTTTAAGAGCAGCCTTCAAAAAAGCAATGAATAAAGGATGGGGTTTTTCTACTGTACTTTTATACTCTGGATGAAATTGAGCACCAACAAACCAAGGATGATCAGGAATTTCAACAACTTCTACCAGATTAGAGTTAGGATTCATTCCGCTAGCAACCATTCCTTTATCCTCAAAATCTTTTAAGTATGCATTGTTAAACTCATATCTATGACGGTGTCTTTCATTAATCAATTCACTGTCGTAAGCTTCGTAGATGTTTGTGTTTTCAATTAAGCGACATTCATAATCTCCCAATCGCATGGTTCCACCTTTTTCAGTCAAATCCTTTTGATCTTCCATGATGTCAATTACAGCATGTGCTGTGTCTGATGAAATTTCAGCAGTATGGGCATCATTCCATCCAATCACATTCCGGGCAAATTCAATTACAGCACATTGCATTCCTAAACAAATACCAAAGAAAGGTATCTTATTTTCACGGGCGTGGCGAATAGCACTAATTTTGCCTTCTATTCCTCGTGATCCAAATCCTGGTGCTACCAAAACACCATCTAGACCATTTAACTCCTTTGCTACATTATCATCATTCAACGTTTCTGAATGAATCCAGGTTAATTCAACCTTACATTGGTTAGCAACTCCGGCATGAACAAATGCTTCAGCAATGGATTTGTAGGAATCTTTTAGTTCAATATATTTTCCAACCAAACCAATTTTAACGACATCTTCCGGATTAGCTAAGCGGTGCAAAAATTCACGCCATTCTTTTAATTCCGGTTCTGCATTAATCTCCATTCCTAATTTTTGAAGAACAACTTTGTCTAATTCTTCTTTTTGCATCAGGAGAGGAACTTCGTAAATGGTTGAAGCATCAATAGACTCAATAACAGCTGATGGAGTAACATTACAGAAACGTGCAATCTTCTTACGAATTGCCTCGTCCAAGTGATGCTCTGTTCTGCACACTAAAATATCAGGCTGAACTCCTACTTCTAATAAAGATTTAACGGAGTGTTGAGTTGGTTTTGTCTTTAATTCTCCGGCAGCGTTCAAATATGGAACAAGAGTTAAGTGAACAACCAAAGTATCATCGGGGAATTCCCACATTAACTGTCTTACAGATTCGATGTAAGGAAGAGATTCTATATCTCCTACCGTACCACCAATCTCCGTAATTACAATGTCAAATTTATTGGATTGCCCTAAAATTTGAATTCTACGCTTTATTTCATCGGTAATGTGAGGAATAACTTGAACGGTTTTTCCAAGGAACTCTCCTTGACGTTCTTTTTCAATTACCGTTTGGTAAACTCTACCAGTAGTTACGTTATTTGCTTGTGAAGTTGGAACATTTAGAAAACGCTCATAATGTCCAAGGTCCAAATCTGTCTCCGCGCCATCATTCGTTACATAACATTCTCCATGCTCGTAAGGGTTCAATGTCCCCGGATCGATGTTGATGTATGGATCGAGTTTTTGGATGGTTACCGAATACCCTCGAGCCTGCAATAATTTGGCTAAAGAAGCTGATATGATACCTTTCCAAGTGATGAAGTAACCCCGCCGGTTACAAATATGTACTTAGTAGAATTTGACATATTTTGATTTTGTAACTACGGGAAGCAAAGGTAGTAAGAATATCCTCCTCGGAGGTTGTAAAACGGAAAATAAATTCAAGAAATAGCTAACAATTTGTCAAGTCTATGTTAACAACTCTATAAGCGTCTCTTTTTTAGAGCAATCATTTTTAGGCAGGCGACAGCGGCTTCTACACCTTTATTTCCATGAATGCCGCCAGAGCGATCAATCGATTGCTGACGGGTATTATCGGTCAATACACAAAACATCACTGGAGTGTTGTATTTAAGCATAACATCTTTAATTCCCAAAGCTGTTCCCTCACAGACGTAATCAAAGTGTTTGGTTTCTCCCTGGATAACCGTTCCAATAGTAATGATACCATCGTAGTTACCACTCTCTAACATGAATTGAGCACCAAGAGGTAATTCAAAAGCTCCTGGAACAAATTCAATTGAAATGGCTTCTTCTTTTACGCCATGTTTCAATAATGTCTCTTTAGCGCCTTTTAAAAGGTTAAAAGTGATATCATCATTCCACTCAGAAACAACAATGCCGATCTTAAAATCGGCACCGTCTGGAATATTTTTACTATCGTAAACTGATAGGTTGTTGTCTACTGTAGCCATTAGTTTTGCGCTCTAACCAAGTATTTTTGAATTTCCAATCCTTCTTTCGTCGTTGGCCATTCGTCACTAATTTTCTGGTACATCTCAACAGCCTTGTCGTTTTGTCCCAATTCTTCATAGGTCAAACCAGCTTTTTTAAGGAACATTGGGCTAGTGAATTCATTTTCTTCACGAGCAGCAGCTTCTTCAAAGAAACTAGCGGCTTCCTCGTAATTTCCTAATTCAACATTACAGTCACCTTTCATTCCAATTACTAACGTTCCAATCATTACGTCTTCAAACTCGCAATCGTCAAGATAAGTTAAAGCTCCTTCAAAGTCTCCTGCTTCCATAGCTGTAATCGCCAAAACGTAAGAAGCAATGTTTCCTCCCGAAGTACCTGAGTAATCACTTGCAACTTCTTCCATACCCATGTAGGTATCAGTTCCATTTATAACAACTCCGGTTGTATCACCATTTTGGAAATCGTAGAAAGCATTCCAATAAGCATCTTGAGATTCTTCCTCATGAGGCTCAGCAATTAGTTTTTGGTATCCAATTATACCTCCAATTACAACGACAATACCAATTAATCCAAAAATCAAAGGCTTTTGATATTTGTCAATAAAACTTTCCGTACCGGTTAGTTTTTCTTGCTCTGCAGCTTTATCTGAATGATTTGTCTTTGCCATGCTTTCTTCAAATGTGTGTGCAAAATTAAATTTTTTTTGGTTCAAATTGCCAGAAAATGCAGAATTTTGCCCAGCATGTCGCAATCTACAAATAAATCCGTCTGGTTTCCATATCTGCTTCTGCTGGTTATGGCGGCTCTTTTTACAGGAATAAGCTATTTTACTCCAAGAGAAAACTTTGTCTTATTCATCAGCCAATATATTATCCTATTTGGTGCTTTTTATTGGTTTTGGTTAAATAAACAGCAATGGTCTTTTCAGATTTTTTTGCTCATAGCAATTGTCTTAAGATTGATTTCTATTGCTGCTTTGCCAGAGTTGTCAGACGATTTTTACCGATTTATTTGGGATGGAGAGCTGTTGAGTAGGGGAATTAATCCTTTTGCTCATACGCCTGATGAGTTAATTTCATACTCAAAATTCTACCACGATGATTATATGCGTGAGGTATTATATCATGGAATGACAGAGTTGTCGCATGAACATTATACGTGTTATCCGGTGGTAAATCAAATTGCATTCTTGATTCCAGCTTTATTGTTCGATTCAATTGTTCCCTCGGTTGTTTGCCTGAAAATTATTCTCATTCTGGCAGATATTGGTTCGATTTTAATTGGAAAGAAAATATTGGAACACTTGGGCCTTTCTACTCATAAAGTATGGTTATACGGATTAAACCCATTGATCATTTTAGAGTTTTCAGGAAATCTTCACTTTGAAGGCCTGATGATCTGTTTCTTATTGGCAAGTATTTATTTTTTAATGCGATGGCGTTGGTTTGGAAGTGCTATTTTTATGTCTTTGGCAGTTCATACCAAGCTACTTCCGCTAATGTTACTGCCGTTTGTGATGAAGAAGTTACGATGGCGACATTCAATAGCTTATGTCTCATTAGTTGGATTTATGGTTCTGGCAATTGGTCTCATTTTACTAAATGAACAGTTCTTTCACAATATGATGGACAGTGTAAACGAATACTTTATTCGTTTTGAGTTTAATGCTAGTGTTTTTTACCTGATTCGTGAAATTGGATTTATGGTGTATGGTTGGGATCTGGTTCAGATTGTAGGACCAATTTTATCGACAATTGCTACCATATCTATTTTATTAGTTGCTGCTGTTAAAGCTTATCGTAACGACCTGGATATTATAAAGGGGATGATGTTTGCTTTTGTGATCTATCACCTTTTATCTACCACAGTTCATCCTTGGTATATTGCTCCAATTTTAGTGTTAGCGTCTTTTACCAATTACAAGTTTGGTTTAATATGGTCTTTATTGGTGATGTTGAGCTATTTTGCTTATTCAAATCCAGAGTTTAAGGAACTTCCCGCATTTGTGATTACTGAATATGTGGTGTTGTATTTAGTATTGTTCTTAGAGCTAAAATGGAATACCAAAAAAGATGCGTTTGGACTACAGATAAAGGAATTTTTTCAAAACCCCTCATCAAAGTCAACGTCTACATCCAATTGATAAGCCTTATCTTTGACTTATGAAAAATTCTGATCTGCTTATTGGTTTGAATCGCAAACGACTAATATTCAATGTTACTTTGAATGCCTCACTAGCCATTATACTTTTAATTGTATTTTTTGGTTTAGCGGACTATCAGGATTTAATGAGTCCGGTTATTTTTCAAGCTACCGGAGTGGTCGGTTTCATATTTTTTGCGGTTGTTGGAGGTTCTCATTCTAAATACTTGAGAAAAAAGGACGGAGGTCTCATTTTATCGAAAGAAGGATTGGAAGATCAATCGAGCTCTATCTCTAATGGTTTGATTAAGTGGAAAGAGATTTCTCAGATTAGAATGATGAAAGGGATGAGTTCCAAATTGTTATTGGTGGAACTCCGTAAGCCCGAGCAAATGATGCAAAAGGCTAAAAATAAAGCAGTTTTACGGTTGATGAAACAAAATATGCGGGTGTATAAAACTCCGGTAGTTATAGATGCAAAGGTGCTGGATTGTAATTTTGAGGAGTTAGAGACGACCATTACAGACTATTTTAAACGTTTTGCAAAAAAATAAAAGTGCCTTATGAAAGTGGATATTTTGGCCATAGCAGCTCATCCGGATGATATTGAAATTTCAGCAGCCGGAACTTTAATGAAGCATATTGACATGGGAAAAACAGTTGCCATTGTTGATATGACTCAAGGAGAGTTAGGATCAAGAGGAACGGCAGAAACTCGTAAAGAAGAGGCTGCTGCTGCATCTCAGTTAATGGGCATTTCGGCTAGAGTTAATTTAGAAATGCCCGATGGGTTTTTTACCGATGACAAGGCCAATAAGCTAAAGCTAATTGAGCAAATCAGACATTTTCAACCCGATAAGGTTTTAATTACCGCTCCATCTGATCGTCACCCTGACCATGGGCGAGCTTCTAAAATATGCAGTGATGCTTGTTTTTTATCAGGCCTTTTGAAGATTGAAACGGAGTGGGAGGGAGCAGCACAGGAAAAATGGCGACCGCAGTCGGTATATTGTTATGTGCAGGATTATTACCACCATCCAGATTTTGTGGTAGACATTTCAGATTATGTCGAGAAAAAAATTGAAGTATTGAAATGCTTTAAAACGCAATTTCATGATCCTTCTTCATCGGAACCATCAACACCAATATCAGGTGAGAATTTCTTTGATTTCTTAAAAGGAAGATGGAGCGAATATGGACGCCTAATTGGTGCTAAATATGCCGAAGGCTTCGTAGCTGAGCGTCCAGTTGGAGTAGAGGATATCACTACACTGATTTAAAAAATACCCGAACTATATGACTTTAATTGATCGTGATAAACGATATGTTTGGCATCCATTTACCCAGGCACAAATTGCTCCTGACCCAATTCCAATCGTAAAAGGAGATGGGGTGTGGCTTTATGATG
Organism: Flavobacteriales bacterium; assembly: GCA_022361195.1. Taxonomy (GTDB): domain Bacteria; phylum Bacteroidota; class Bacteroidia; order Flavobacteriales_D; family Crocinitomicaceae; genus JAKSBJ01. The sequence continues at coordinate 68,422 of JAKSBJ010000396.1, read as the reverse complement.
AAGATGGAAATAAATACCTCGATTCTAATTCATCTTGGTGGACCATAATTCATGGGCATGGACATCCTTATTTGGCTGAAAAACTACATAAACAGTTTTTAACGCTAGACCACACTGTTTTTGCTGGAGCAACTCATCCTGCCGCAGTTGAAGCGGCTGAAAAAGTATTGAAGGTCTTACCCAATAATTTTGAAAAGATCTTTTTTTCAGATAATGGAAGTACCTCTGTTGAAGTAGGAATTAAAATGGTGTACCAGTATTGGTACAATAAAGGGATAGAGCGAAAACGTTTTCTGGCTTTAGAAGGTGCTTATCATGGTGATACGTTTGGTGCTATGAGCGTTGGACAAAGAGGATACTTTAATAAACCTTTTGAGCATTTGTTCTTTGATGTGGATTATATTCCATTGCCTACTGAAGAGAATGTCGATCAGATTTGCGAACAAATGGTTAAACTCTTTGAAAGCGGTGAGTTTGCCGGATTTATTTTTGAACCATTAGTGCAAGGAGCTGCAGGATTTAGAATTTATAGCCCAGAGCATTTGGATAGAATGATGGAAATTGCTCGGCGATATGGCGTTAAGATTATTGCTGATGAAGTCATGACTGGTTTTGGACGAACGGGGAAAACATTTGCCATTCAGCACTTAAAAAACTGTCCAGACATTGTTTGTATGTCTAAAGGATTGACAGGAGGAGTAATGGCTTGCGGATTTACAGCTGCTACTGGAGAAATGTATGACTCCTTCTTATCGGACGATTTGGGGAAAGCGCTTTTACATGGACATTCTTTTACAGCGAATCCTCTTTCTTCGGCAATAGTTAGTGCCTCATTGGACTTGTTAATGGCAGAGAATACTCAAAAAAGGATTCAACAGATTAGTAAAGCACATCAACGTTTTGTAAAGGAGCATCAAAACAATCCTATTTTCCGGTCTGTAAAATCACTTGGAACCATTTTATCATGTGAAGTGGAAATAGGAGAGGAAAGCGGTTACTTTTCAGATTTAAGAACTAAAGCGTATAACTTCTTTTTGGAAAACGAAATTCTAAATCGCCCATTGGGGAATGTGATTTTCTTTAATCCTCCTTATTGTATAACCGATGAAGAACTTGATGATTTTTATCAGAAGCTAATGAAATTTTTGAACGAACAATAACAATAAAAAAGCTCTTGCCATGGCAAGAGCTTTTTTATTACAGTCTCATGCTTCCCAATAGGTGGAGGCTTGAATTAAATCATTCAGTTTACTTTTTAATTCCAAAATCATTCGTTCCAGTCGATTAATTTTAGCATCTACAGAATAACGCCTTTGTCGAAGAACAGTCAATTGCCTGTATGCAACAAGTCGCATCTCCAAAACTTCTATTGTTTCAAAAATGTTTGATTCTTCCAACAATTGTTTAAATACGGTGTTTTCCTGCTTTTTTGTCATCTCTTCTATTTTTTATTTGAGACAACACCACTGTGTATTGAACAACAGAACAAGACATTTGGAGAAAAAACATTCGCATGAATGGAGTTTTTCTCCAAAGTTCACTTCAGTCTTGTTATGAAGAGAAAGACACAGTATTTTGGTCGATTACATAAAAAAAGAAGTGACTAAAAAGTAAAAAGGTTAAAACAAATCGAGAGAACAATAAACAAAAAAAGGTTGCCTTTTTTAAGACAACCTCTTTCAATTTTATCGTGAAATGGTATTTACATCAAACGATTGTAAACTTCCATAAATTCTTCATCTTTTTCCATCCACTGTTTTGTTTTTCCAAGGATGTCTTGATACTTCTCAACTTGCCCCATATCTTCGCAGTAAGAAACGTATTCCAAAATTCCAATTCGGAACATCACAAAGTCAACCGATCTCCAATCATTTGTACTTTCAATAGCCTCTAGTTTAGCCATAGCTTCCTTAAAGGTGATTTTTGCTCCACTCTTGTCTTTAATTCGATACTGAACAGCAGTCATTAAGAAAGAAGATCCAACATCGCTTTTATCAAAACGTTGAAGATTGATGATCGATCCTCTTAAACGATTATAATCTTTTGTTTCTACTAAGTTTCGGATGTCCTCTACACAAGTCACTTTTAAATCAGTAAAAAAGTCCATGTACTCTTCCAAAACCAAGCCTTCTTTATCCTTTTTAAGACACTTTCCAGCATATTTAATGGCATCTTTAAATGCCTTTGGATAAGCCTCAGCATACTGGGCATCTTTTGACATTTCATAGTTTCCTTTAGCTAAATACAAATAAGGAAGAGGATCATTTTTTGTCCCGTCCTTTAAAGTGTATTTCTCAGCCCTTTTTAGTAGTTTTTCGTAACTACCATCTGCATATAAAATTACCAAGTCGTCATAATGAGGAGGCTGAGCATTGCTTTGAAGTGCGAATCCTGCAAGGAAAAGAACAAGCAATAATACGTTTTTCATAGTCTCTAGTTTTTCTTTACCATTTAACTCAAGAATAATGCCTAAAGTTACATTTTTCCAAAGTTAACCAATTTTTAACAAATTCCAGAAGCTTACTCTTCGTAGAATTTTAACAAAATGTTAAGGATATCAATAGCTGCGGCGGAAATTTTAGTTCCTGGGCCAAAGACTCCCATAACACCTTTTTTATATAAAAATTCATAGTCTTGCGGTGGTATTACTCCTCCCGCAATTACCATAATATCAGCTCTATTTTGCTTTTTTAACTCATCAATAACTTGAGGAATTAAGGTTTTATGTCCGGCAGCCAATGAACTTACACCTAAAATATGAACATCATTTTCAATGGCTTGTTTTACAGCTTCTTCCGGAGTTTGGAAAAGCGGTCCAATATCCACATCAAAACCTATATCAGCAAAGGAAGTCGAAATAACTTTTGCTCCACGGTCATGACCGTCCTGTCCCATTTTGGCAACCATGATTCTCGGTCGTCGGCCTTCGTACTCGCTGAATTTGTCTGCTAATTCACGGGCTTTTTCAAAATCTTTATCACTCATAGCTTCCGCTGAATATACACCAGAAATAGATCGAATAGTTGCCTGATAACGTCCAAAAACTTCTTCCATAGCATCAGAAATCTCTCCTAGTGAAGCTCTATTTCGAGCACATTCTACGGCTAACTCTAATAAATTACCGTCTCCTTTTGCTCCTTCAGTTAGTTTCTTTAATGAACGTTGAACAACTTCTTCGTTACGTTCCTGTTTCATTTTATTGAGACGCTCTATTTGAGACGTTCGAACTTTGGCGTTATCTACTTCCAAAATTTCTAGTTCTTCTTCATCTTCTAATTGAAAACGATTTACACCTACAATAATGTCCTTACCTGCATCAATACGAGCTTGTTTACGTGCCGCAGCTTCTTCAATTCGCATTTTTGGTAAACCAGACTCTATGGCTTTGGCCATTCCACCGAGTTTTTCAATCTCTTGAATGTGTTCCCAAGCTTTATGAGCAATATCATGGGTTAACTTCTCAACATAGTAAGATCCTCCCCATGGATCAATTAAATCAGTAATTCCAGTTTCTTCTTGTAGGTAAATCTGCGTATTCCTTGCAATTCGAGCCGAAAAGTCGGTTGGAAGGGCAATGGCCTCATCCAATGCATTGGTATGTAAAGATTGTGTTCCACCTAAAGCTGCAGCTAAAGCCTCAATACACGTTCGGGCCACATTGTTAAATGGATCCTGCTCTGTTAAGCTCCATCCTGAAGTTTGACAATGCGTTCTCAATGCCATTGATTTAGGGTTTTCAGGATTGAATTGCTTGATGAGTTTAGCCCACAACATACGAGCAGCTCGCATTTTAGCAATCTCCATGAAATGATTCATTCCAATGGCCCAGAAAAAGGAAAGACGTGGTGCAAATTGGTCAATTTGCATTCCCGAAGCCAATCCTGCTTTTACATATTCAATTCCATCGGCCAAAGTATATGCTAATTCCAAATCTGCCGTAGCTCCGGCTTCCTGCATATGATAACCCGAAATGGAGATGGAATTAAACTTGGGCATATTTTGAGAAGTATATTTAAATATATCTGCAATAATACGCATTGAGTGTTCTGGAGGGTAGATATAGGTATTACGCACCATAAATTCCTTCAGAATGTCATTTTGGATGGTTCCAGCTAGTTGTTCGGCTTTGACACCCTGCTCTTCAGCGGCAACAATATAAAAGGCCATAATCGGAACTACAGCCCCGTTCATAGTCATAGAAACTGACATTTGATCCAATGGAATTTGGTCAAATAATAGTTTCATGTCTTCCACTGAGTCAATAGCAACTCCGGCTTTTCCAACATCTCCAACTACTCTTGGATGATCTGAGTCGTATCCACGATGTGTTGCTAGGTCAAATGCTACAGAGAGTCCTTTTTGTCCTGCTGCCAAATTACGACGGTAAAAAGCGTTGGATTCTTCTGCAGTCGAAAATCCAGCATATTGTCGAATCGTCCACGGACGAATGGTATACATGGTAGAATAGGGACCTCTGCTGTTAGGAGCTATTCCTGAAACAAATTGTAGATGTTCTGTATTCTTTAAGTCTTCCTGGTCAAAGTAATTGCTAAGTGCAATGGACTCGGCTGTAACAAAAGACTCTTTTTTTGTTCCTTTTTCCGAACTTTTTCGTTGGATGGAAATGTGGTCAAATTTTACTCTATCCATTGCTTAATTGCTTTTGTTTGTAAACACTCTCCAGTCTAAATTCACTTAAAGCTTCAAATTCACCCGAGCCTGATGATTGATGTGATTCAATCGCAGTCCAATCTTCTAACGTACTTTGAAATTTATTAATTCCTAACAAGGTAGATTTTTCGCTGTTTAAAAACTCAGTCATACGTTTACGGTCATTCTCGATTTGTTGCGTAACCCAATTTGTTTTGATTGCAGCAATCAAGCCATTTTTCTTTTCTAATTCCAAAAAGATATTCCAGGCTTTTTCAATGAGTTGATCTGTCAAGTTCTCAATAGCATATGCTCCAGCCGAAGCGTCAATGACTTTATCCAAATAAGATTCTTCTTTGAGAATGTGTTGGATATTTTTAGCCAAACGACGTTCATTTTCAACAGGGCTTCCGTCAGCGTTTCTCAGCGTATCAACTGTTACGGTGTCGCAGCCGCCAATGATGGCAGACATACACTGAGTGGTTTGACGAAGCAAATTGGTATTGCGATCATTTACACAAAGGTGACGTAAATTAGTCTTTCCAATTAATTGAATTCCTTTGCCCGAATAGTCAGAGTCATATCCTTCAAATAATAAAGCTATCAATGAACGAATTGCTCTGAATTTGGCAATATTTAAAAAGTAGTTATCATTAACAGATAGTTCAACGACTAACTTATTATTAATCTCTTCTAATGAAACATCTTTAGAACGTAAAAGATGGATGTACTCATTGAGGTGGGCTAAACTAAGCCCTAGTTCAAGAGCTGTAGAGGCGCCACTCCATCCGTAGTTATATCCCGAAATCCAAAGTGTTTTATGTTTACTCTGTTTTTGGAAAAAAACGTAAAAATCGTCTAAAGAAAGGTTCCAATTCCCCTTTTTGGCATTCATGCCAATCACATCAAAATTCAAAATTTGAGTTGATGTTCCTTCAAATTCACAAGCAGTAGCTGAACTTTCAAAGCGAATGTCTGCATCAATATGTTCAAACATCACCTCTTTGGTTTGTTCCTGAAACTGCTCAGTTGAAGTATATACTAACCCCAATGAGTTAACTCCTTCATTGAGGTAGTTTAAAACAAGATTGTTTGAGTCAGAGGCCAAAAATTCGGTTCTGATCTTCCAATCAGCAGTTTCTTTGGTGAGATTTCTTAAAAAATCTGCGTCATTGAGTTGATAATGTTCCGGATGATGATACGCTTTAATTTCAATATCCGATTCTAACTGATTGTCGAGTATCTCGAGCGGCTTTCCTTTCAGGTCTTTCTGAATTTTTTCAAGCCATTCCGAATAACTGACAGCATTAAATTCCTTAAAGAGTTTTTCCATTGGAGATCAAAGTTAAAAGTAATCCCTTAATAAGTTATAGGCTATTCCTAAAATTCCACAGGAGGCAATAAATCCGGTAACAAAATAACGCCAAAAGGAGTATCCGGATCGTTTAACCAGTAACCCACTGAGTAGTCCGATAAGCAGTGAAATTCCTAATACCCAAATGAAGGCTTCTTTACCACTCATTTATCTAGTTTTTTTGAACGTTCCCAATATTGATCCATTTCACTTAAAGGCATATCAGAAATGGATTTACCATCTTTTTTGGTTTCTTCCTCCATCCACTGAAAACGACGAATGAATTTTTGATTGGTACGAGCTAAAGCGTCTTCAGGATTAACATCAATCCAGCGAGCATAATTGATCAATGAAAATAACACATCACCAAATTCTTCTTCAATTTTGGCTTTATCGCCACTTTTTACTTCTTCATGAAATTCCGCTATCTCTTCTTCAACCTTGGCCCAAACTTGCTCGCGGTTATCCCATTCAAATCCAATTCCTTTTACTTTATCCTGAATTCGAGTAGCTTTTACCAGGGCAGGAAGTGATTTGGGAACTCCTTCTAAAACTGACTTTTTACCTTCTTTCAGTTTCAGTTTTTCCCAGTTGGCTTTTACCTCTTCTTCATCTTTTACTTCAACGTCTCCATAAATATGTGGATGCCGATGAACCAATTTGTCGCAAATGGCATTTAAGACGTCTGCTACATCAAAAGCACCTTTTTCAGAGGCTATTTTAGAGTAAAAAACCATGTGCAGCATCAAATCACCAATTTCTCCTTTGAGTTCTTCTAAATCATTAGCGATAATAGCATCAGCCAACTCATAAGTCTCCTCAATAGTCAAATGACGAAGCGATTCTAATGTTTGCTTTTTATCCCATGGACATTTTTCTCGCAAATCGTCCATTATATCCAACAAGCGTTGGAAGGCTTTTAGTTTGTCATTCATTTTTCTAAATTAGTGCAGATTTTGTACTGAATTTTAAGCTTGTGAAGTTAATATCTCTTCTTTTATTTCTAGCACTTTCATGGGGAGGTTTTTCACAGTTTTATAAACCAACTTCCATTAGTCTCAAGTCAAGAGGGGGATATCTCATTGCTCATCGGGCAATTATGTCTCACTTAATACAAAACAACAATTACGGATTTGAACTGGAGTTTTCAAAACAGCGAAAAGAGCAGGAGAGTTGGAAGGATTTGAGAATGCCTGTTTCCGGATTGTCTATTTTGTTTCAGGATTTTGGTTATCGATCAGTTTTAGGACAAACCATTGGTGTTTTTCAGCATTATTCACAACCGTTGGTTGCTTCACCTAAATATGGATTTTTGGATTTGAGATTTGGAAGTGGGGTAGCTTACATCAGCAAAAAGTATGATCCTTTGAATAATCCTAAAAACAATGCAATTGGTAGTCACATTAATGCTGTGATTGATGTTCAGTTGGCATATAAAAAGCATCTAGGACCAATTCATTTGGGAATGGGAATTGGGATTACTCATTTTTCCAATGCAGCACTTCTTCAACCTAATTTGGGATTAAATACTCCTTATTTAGATTTTACAATAGGATATAACTTTGATGAAAGAGAGGTGCCACTTAAGGAAAGTATTGCTCCTGAAGTAAAGAAAGAAAAATTGAATTCAACTTTTGCTTTTACTGGAATTGGAAGTAGTCGGCAGAATTTGGCCGGACAAAATTTGCCTAAATCCTATCCGGTTATTGCATTGCAAGGGTATTACTCTTTTGCTTTGGGAAACAAATGGAAGTGGGATGTAGGAACGGACTTGATTTATAATGAATCCAATCGTTATTTTTTTCCTGATGAAGGATTTACTTCTGCCGAAACAATTCAATGGGGATTGTTTACAGGCTCTACAGTTCGTTTACATAAAACAGAGATATTTATTAATGTGGGGTATTATCTCCTGAATAAAATCAACCATTCAGGAAATGTCTATAACCGAATTGGTTATCGCTATTTATTTAATAAGTACCTCTATGGTCTGGTAGGAATAAAAGCTCATTTTGGGAAGGCAGATTATATAGAGTTTGGAATAGGAGTACGATTTTTAGATCGATAATGAAAAGATTAATTGGATTCATAGCATTGATGATGTTTACGCTAATGGCTTGTAAAAAGGCTGAGGAACGTTCGTGCTGGAAATCTTATGGAGAAATGGCTGAACTTGAAATTCCGTTGGATTCGGTGAATTCTTTTCAACTCTATAAAAATCTTAAGTATCGTTTTTTTCAAGATGACAGTCGTAAAATTGTGGTCAAAGGTGGATCTAATGTTATTGGTAAGGTAGAGGTAATGACTGATAACTATGTGACGACCGTTAAAAACACAAACAGTTGCAATTTTTTAAGGGATTCGGATAAAAAAATAGAGGTTGAAATTCATTATCCACATTTTAAAGACATTCATGTTGAACCAAGTGACTCTGTTATTTTTGAAGAGACAATTACAGGTGATTCACTCTTTTTTGAAATGCGAAATGGAGGAGGAAGTGCTGTGCTGGATGTAGACCTTAACTTTTTACGAATTAATGTCTCACATGGGGCGGGAGATTATAAACTTAGTGGTTCAGCAAATCGTGCAGAAGTCAAGATCCAGAACAATGGATTTGCCGATGCAAGTAATTTTAATGCTGCTAGTTTGTTCCTCTTTCAAAATTCAACAGCCGATTTATATATCAATTTAGTGGGGAGTTCAGTATTGCTAAAATTAGAGGGGACTGGTGATGTTTATTATTCAGGAAATTATTTCTTATTAAGCAGAGAAGGTAATGGGAGTGGTGAGTTCATTAAGTTGTAGGACCAGCCTTTTTTAACTCATTTAATCACATAACGGTCTATCTTTACTCAAAAAAAATCTTTTTAGTGCCAACTACATGCTGTTTTTAGACAGATGCTAAATATGTGTAGTTGAATTAAAATTTAATCGACTTAAGATTGGTTTTTCTACCAATTAATTTTTTATATTCGATGCGAGTTTAAAACCTAATCTATAAAAATTATGCTAGTAGTATTAATTCTTTATCTTGCAATCATTGTATTTTTGATCGCTTCAGTCTGGAAAGTATTTGAAAAAGCCGGACAACCTGGATGGGCTGCAATTGTACCTATCTACAACATTTACATTATGACCGTTATCGCTAAGAAACCAGCATGGTGGTTAGTAATGTTCTTGATTCCAATTGTGAGTCTTGTATTCGCAATCTTACTTTTCATCGAAATTGCTAAGCAATTCGGAAAAGATGCTGGATTTGGAATCGGTTTGGCCTTTTTAGGAATTATTTTCTGGCCAATGCTTGGTTTTGGAAGCGCTCAATATCAAGGAAACACCGCTAGCTCTGATGAGCTTTTGGATGCTTAATTGAAAGATTAAAAAAACACAATAAAAAAGCCGTCTCGAGATTTCGAGACGGCTTTTTTATTTCCCGCCTGAATACGTAAATATCAAGGAAGGATATTTTTTATATCTTGGACGAAATTTAAAACCTAATCTATTTTATTATGAGTGATGATATTATCGACGTGGGAGATGCCCATTCGGCAGGAGAAACACCTCAAGCCGTTAAAACACTAGCTATTTTGAGCATTATTGGATCTAGTTTATGGTCATTATTAATCTTAATTGGACTTTTAGCAATTAACATGATGGTTGATATGTTAAATGATGTAATTCCAGTTGCTGATCCAACGGGATTAGTTGTCCTATTAGTGGTTATTTTACTAGTGATGCTAGTATTAAACATACTAGGTATAGTAGGAGCCATTAAAATGAATAAAGGGCAAAAATCCGGATTTATTCTCTATGCAATTGTTACAGGTATTTGGGCTTTACTACTATTGATGGGAGCTTCTGAATGGTTAAATCTTGTAAGCGCATTAGCGTCAATCGGGTTTATTGTAGCTTTTGGAATGCAATTGAAAAATTTGAAATAATCTGTTTCAAATACGATATAAAAAAACCGGTTTGTTTAACAAACCGGTTTTTTTTGTTTAAAAAGCTTATACCTTTGTTATCTAATAAGATTCTTTAATTATGAAATTAGCATTAATAGCCATTGGTCTTTTAGGGTTGGGATTTGCCGGGATTGCAGTTAAAATCTGGGCTAAAAAAGGAGGTCAATTTGCTGGAACTTGTGCCAGTAATAATCCTGTTCTTAATGCCGAAGGGGAATCTTGCAGTGTTTGTGGGGCGCGTCCCGATGAACAATGTATGAAAGATGAGGTAGTGGCTTAAACCGCTACATCGTTTTCTCTCAAAGCATCATTTAAAGAAGTCTTCTTATCAGTCGATTCTTTTCGTTTTCCAATAATTAAAGCACAAGGGACCTGATAATCTCCCGCGGAGAATTTTTTAGTATAAGATCCCGGAATTACAACTGATCGCTCAGGAACATATCCTTTCATTTCAACCGGCTCGTCTCCTGTGACATCAATGATTTTAGTCGACATTGTCAAAACGACATTTGCTCCTAAAACAGCTTCTTTTCCAACTCTCACACCTTCTACAACAATACATCTCGAACCAATAAAAGCATTGTCCTCAATAATTACCGGAGCAGCCTGTAATGGCTCCAAAACTCCACCAATTCCAACTCCTCCACTGAGGTGAACATTTTTTCCTATTTGAGCACATGAACCAACCGTAGCCCAGGTATCTACCATTGTTCCTGAATCCACATAAGCTCCAATATTAACATAAGAAGGCATCATGATTACACCACTGGAAACATAAGCTCCGTAACGAGCAATAGCATGAGGAACAACTCTAACCCCTTTTTCAGCATAATTGGTTTTTAAGGCCATTTTATCATGGAACTCAAAAGGTCCAACCTCAATTGTTTCCATTTTACGAATAGGAAAATACATGACGACAGCCTTTTTTACCCACTCGTTTACTTGCCAATTTCCATCAGCTAATGGTTCGGCAACTCTCAATTGCCCGCTGTCCAATTGGGCAATAACTTCATTAATTGCTTGTTGAACTTCTGCTTGTTCCAACATCTCCCTGTTATTCCAGGCTTCTTCTATGATTGATTGCATGAATTTGTATTTTGGCGATAAATATAGTATTTGCGCCTACTATTATTTATTTTTGTTGTGAATATTTAACGTAAAGATTCAATCATGTTTGGTAACGGAATGATGAAAAAGTTGCAGGAAATGCAACAACAAGTAGAGGAAGTAAAAGAACGACTTAATCACATTAAAATGGTTGGTGAAGCCAGAGATGGAGATGTGAGAGTTGAAGTAAACGGGAACGGTGTTATTACCGATATCCGGGTAAAAGGAGATATCCAGGGAGATGAGCTAATTAGCTTGATCATCACTGCTGGAAATCGTGCCCTGGAAGCTGCAAATCGAACAAAAGAAATGGAAATGGCCCAATCAGCCAAAGGAATTATTCCAGGCATGTAAAGTTTGGGAATGGAAATTTTCTTACTCATTTTGGTTTCCTTCACTGCTAGTTGGTTAACTTTCTTTTCTGGCTTTGGTTTAGGAACGCTCCTTTGGCCGGTTTTTTACCTCCTGTTTCAGGATTTGATGTTGGCTATTGCGGCTACAGCTATTGTTCATTTTTTGAATAATGTCTTCAAATTCATGCTCATGAAAAAGAGCGTGGATTGGAAGGTTGTGACTCCTTTTGGATTAGCTGCAATTCCAGCGGCCTTTGTTGGAGCTATTTTATTGGATCAGTTTGAAGATTTCCCCTTAACAGCCTATCAAATAGGAGAAAAGACGTTCAGTGTTTATTTACTTAATGTCATTTTTGGAGCTATTTTAATTGTATTTGCCTTAATTGAATTAGTACCTAAATGGAGTTTGGCTTTTTCGAAACAATCGTTGTGGGTAGGTGGAGCTATTAGCGGTTTTTTTGGGGGACTTTCAGGGCATCAGGGAGCTTTACGCTCGGCCTTTTTAATTAAGTACCAATTGCAAAAAGAGGTTTTTATCGCTACCGGAATTGTTATTGCACTCATTGTGGATGTTGTTAGAACATCAGTCTATTTTTCAACCTATAATTTTCAAGGATTAGCTAATAGGTGGGAGCTAATTGTATTTTCATTAGTAGCTGCAGTTGTTGGAGCAATTAGTGGTAAGTTACTACTCAAAAAAATAAAAATTAAAGGTTTAACTTTATTTGTTTCAGTGGCGATGCTAGTTTTTGGATTGGCATTGGCATCTGGTTTATTGAATAAATAATGCTCAAAAAGGAAATTCGTAAAATATTTAAAGAGAAACGTCACGAATTAACGTCTGATTTGCGAAACGAATGGTCAAAGACAATTTGTAGTCGTTTGTTAGAGATTGTGAGTTTAGAAGGAAAAGAGGTGAGTGTTTTTCTACCAATTGAGCGATTTAATGAAGTTTTGACCTGGGATATTTTGGATCAAAATAAAGCTAACTTTTATTTACCCATTGTTCAAAAAGATCAAAGTTTGGTTCATATTAAATATGAAAATCGAGATCAATTACAGATTTCTGAATGGGGGATTCCCGAGCCTACTTATGGTGAAGAAGTAACAGCTGATGTAATGGATATTGTCTTGGTTCCACTCTTAGCTGTCGATGAAGAGGGAAACAGAGTGGGGTATGGAGCTGGTTTTTATGATCGCTTTTTGAAATCGTGCAAACAAAATTGCCAGTTCATTGGTTTAGGTTTTTATCCACCAATCCAAAAAATTTCAGATATTCATGAAGCAGATATTCCATTGCATGCATACGTTCATGTAAATGGAGTGAAAAAGTTTGAAAATCAATAGTATTGGTAGGCAAATCTTATTTGTTTATCTTTAAGTGGTTTGATTCTTGTTTGTAAATCAATTAAAAAAGTCTGTAAGAAAGTGATTGATCATTCGATCTAATTCTGGCATTCGATGAAAATGAATGAAAAAATGAAGAAAATAATTTTATTAGCAGTATTTGGATTAATTGGAGCAAACCTATTTGCTTCTGAACAACCTGACCATTCAATATGGGATCGCTTTTTGAAAAAATATGTGACAACTAGTGGTAAGGTTAACTATAAGGGAATGAAACCAAAGATGGATACACTTGATTCTTATCTAACAGAATTGAGGGATCATGCACCAGCATCTGATTGGAGTAGAAATGCAAAAAAGGCTTACTATATCAATGCTTACAATGCTTACTGTATCAAGTTTGTTTTGACCAAGTATCCTGTAAAGTCGGTAAATGATATTTCGTTTAGTGGAAAAGAAATTTGGGATTTTAAAATGGCCAAATTGGGATCAAAAACATATACTTTAAGACAAATTGAGAATGATATCTTAAGAAAGATGGGAGATGCCCGTATTCACTTTGCCATCAATTGTGCATCTTACTCTTGTCCTAAATTGATGAACTCTGCCTTTACAGAAGAGAACGTTAGCTCAAAAATGAGTAAAATGGCCAGAATCTTTATCAATGATCCCAAAAAGAATGTCATTACGGAGAACAAGATTAAAATCTCTAAAATATTTGAGTGGTATAAAGAAGACTTTATCAAAGGAGATAAAGGATTAATTGATTACCTCAACAAGTATTCTAAGGTAAAAATCAGTCCAAAAGCTAAAATTGAATACCTACCATATAATTGGTCTTTGAATGAATAAAGTATTAGTATCAAAATTGAGTCCGCAAGAGCAGATAAGTGTATTATCTAAGACGGGAGAGGAACGGCCATCTTTTGCTCAAAAGATGAAGGAAACAGGTTTGTTTCCACTTAAGCCAAAAGAGTTGGAGATTCTGCAAATCAATGTAGGTTACATGTGCAATCAACAATGTGTGCATTGTCACGTTGATGCTTCACCTTATCGTAAGGAAATTACCTCAAAAGAAGTGTTAGAGCATTGTTTGAGAGTGGTAGATGAGACATCTGTAAATACGGTTGATTTAACTGGAGGAGCTCCAGAAATGAATCCTCATTTTGAGTGGTTATTGGAAGAGTTGTCGAAGAGAGAAGTGGAAATTATTGTTCGTTCCAACTTAACTATTTTGGTTGAAGGGAAGTTTAAAAGCTATCCTGAATTGTTTAAAAAACATGGAGTTACAGTGATTTCTTCTTTGCCTTGTTACACTGAGGCTAATACTGATAAACAAAGAGGAGATGGTGTTTTTAACAAGTCTATTAAAGCCTTACAACGTCTCAATGAGTTGGGATACGGAAAAGAGGAAGGATTACCATTACATCTAGTATTTAATCCAGGGGGACCGGCTGTAGCACCTAATCAACAAAAGTTAGAACAGGATTATAAAGTGAGATTGAAGGAGGATTTTGATATTGAATTCAATAACCTTTATACGATTACTAATCTTCCTATTGCTCGTTATTTAGAGTATTTATTAAATATTGATAGATACGAAGATTATATGATGTTGTTGGCTCAAAGTTTTAATCCAGTTGCGGCTGGTGAAGTAATGTGTAGAAATACAATTTCGGTTGATTGGAATGGTGATTTATACGATTGCGATTTTAATCAAATGCTCAAATTACCAGTAGCTGTAAATGCTTCAAAGAATATTCGTGATTTTGATTCAGCCGAACTGAATGAAAGAAGTATTGTTTTAAATAATCATTGTTTTGGTTGTACAGCGGGAGAAGGTTCTAGCTGTCAGGGATCTTTGATTTAGTCCATGAAAAAACTCCTGAATTTAATACTGCTCATTTTCCTTTTTATAGGAAGTCCGTATTCGTCAATTTCACAGACCGAGTATGATGAAATGTTGCAGGAATATTATAAGAACACGGTTCCACAGATTCACCCTAAAACGCTTTATGCTAAAATGCTAAAAGGAGAGAAAATTCACCTTTTGGATACGCGGAAAAAAGTGGAATTTGAGGTTTCTACCCTTAAAGGAGCTATGCATGTTGGATTCGTTAATTATAAAAAGAGCAAAATCAGTCATATTCCTAAAGGTGAAATGATCGTGGTTTATTGTACGATTGGTGCAAGGAGCGAATCTATCGGAGAAAAAATTCAAAAGGCAGGCTACAAAAAGGTTTATAACCTTTATGGCGGAATTATAGAGTGGGTTAATAAAGGATACCCATTGTATAAAAATGGTACCGAAACCAAAAATGTTCATGTTTATTCCAAAGAGTGGGGAAAGTGGTTGAAGAAAGGAAACGCGGTTTATTGAGATGAAGAAGAAGGCATTAATTGTGTTTGTAAAGAATATACGATTGGGCAAGGTAAAAACCCGATTGGCAAAAACTGTAGGGGATGAAGCCGCTTTTGAAGTTTATAAACATTTAGTTGGAATTACTGAAAAGGAGAGTCAATCGGTCCCAAATGTTGATCGTTTGATCTATTTCTCAGATGTAATTATAGATACTAAATGGGCTGGTGATACTAAATACGTTCAAGAAGGAGCCGATTTGGGGGAACGAATGAAGAGAGCTTTTCAAATGGCCTTTGATAAAGGATATGATCAGGTAGTTGGAATAGGATCTGATTTACCTGATTTGAATAAAGCGGTTATTGAGTTGGCTTTTGAAAAGTTAAACGAAAAAGAAACTGTTTTTGGCCCAGCTGAGGACGGAGGTTATTATTTATTGGGAATGAATGAACTCATTCCTACCATTTTTGAAAATAAATCCTGGAGCACTTCAGGATTATTAGAAGAGACTTTAACGGATTTAAATGAGCAAAATCGATCTGTGGTTTTACTCAAAACGTTAAATGATATAGACACCATCGAGGATTTAAAAGCATCCTCAATTTCAAATAAATTCAAAGAATTATATGAGTTATCTAGAAGCGACAAATCAACTGTATAAAGAAGCAGCATTAACACCTGATGTAGGTTTGTGCTGTACGGTTACCCCAATTTGGGCTTTACCTGGTTTGGAAGTACCTAAAATCATGCAGGAAATGAATTATGGGTGCGGAAGTACAGTAAATTCAAAAGATTTGGTTAATGATCCAACAGTATTGTATGTTGGAGTAGGAGGGGGAATGGAGTTGCTACAGTTTTCATACTTTTCCCGTAAAGAAGGGGGAGTAATTGGAGTAGATGTAGTGGATGAAATGCTAGAAGCCTCCAAAAAGAATTTTAAAGAAGCAGAAGAATTAAATCCGTGGTTTAAATCAGATTTTGTTCGTTTGGTAAAAGGTGATGCACTAAACTTACCAATTGAGGATGAGAGTGTCGATGTAGCTGCTCAAAATTGTCTTTTTAATATCTTTAAGATAGAAGATCTTAAAAAAGCCTTAGAAGAGATGTATCGGGTTTTAAAACCAAATGGACGTTTGGTTTTGTCGGATCCTATTTCGAATGATCCTATGCCAGAATCACTTAAAAATGATGATCATTTAAGAGCACTTTGTTTAAGTGGAGCCTTACCATTAAAGGATTATATTGATTTAATTACTTCTGTTGGTTTTGGAACGATTGAGATTAGGGCAAAGCGTCCTTATCGTTTGTTAGATCCAAAGCATTATGATACGGATAAACCAATTTTCATTGAAAGTGTTGAGGTATGTGCGATCAAAGATCCAATGCCGGAGGATGGACCATGTGTTTTTACTGGAAAAACAGCCATTTATTATGGAGATGAGGAATTATTTGATGATAAAAAAGGGCATACCCTACTCAATAATCAACCGCTTTCAGTTTGTGATAAAACAGCAGGAGCGTTGAAGAACTTGGGACGATCAGATATTTATATTTCGGAATCAACTTACTTCTACGACGGAGGAGGTTGTTGTTAAAATACGAGATTGTTTATAATCAAAATTTGAACACAAAAAAAGAGCAGTGAAAACTGCTCTTTTTTTATTTCCGTAAAATGGAATGTTTTATTTCGTAGTCTTTTTAGTGGTAGAAGATTCTTTCTTCTCACCAGTTTTGCT
This sequence comes from Flavobacteriales bacterium, assembly GCA_022361195.1. GTDB lineage: Bacteria > Bacteroidota > Bacteroidia > Flavobacteriales_D > Crocinitomicaceae > JAKSBJ01. Next base: position 51,557 of record JAKSBJ010000396.1, on the reverse strand, counting down.
ACTTGATTTCTTCTTGCAACAAGACTTGCTACTACAAGACTTCTTCTTTGTAGTCGTTTTTGTTGTTGTATTCTTTTTTTCTTTATCCTGTGCGTAAGTGTTCATTGAAACTCCACCTACAAAAGCTGTTAATGCAACCGCTAGAAATAATTTTTTCATCTTGATTCGTGTTTTATAATTCGACTTTCGTTTCTCCAAGATACTGAATATCTGGCAAAAAAAACAGCCTTTTGATATTCAAAAGGCTGTTTTTAAGTATTATTTAACTTTTTTATCTCATGATTGAAACATGTCCCGTGTGCGTGTGACGCTTATCAGACATATTTTCTTTGAATTCGATTTGCCAGACATATGTTCCATCCTGGATCAATCCTCTGCTTCCATAAGTTCCATCCCATCCAGACTCTGTATCAAACGACTCGAACAAGATTTCACCGTAACGGTTGTAGATAATCATGTGGAAATCGTAGATATCAATACCTGAGAAGAATTGAGGTTTAAAGGTCTCATTAAATTGATCTCCATCTGGTGTAAAGATGTTAGGAATGTAGAAGATGATAATATCTTTTACTTCAATTACATGATGTGTAACGTCTGAACATCCAATATCATTCAAGGCAGTTAAAGTCACGTAGTACTCAACGTCTCCAACTTCAGGTGGGAATTCATGAGTAGGATCTACTTCGTAGTTAATAGGTGAGTTATCTCCGAAATCCCATTCGTAATGTGTACTGAATTCAGATTCGTTCTCAAATTCAATCTCAGTATCTTCAACAACCGCTACCCAAGGGCTCCATGAGAATGCAGCTTCTGGAGTTTTAATTACTGTAATGTAATCAACGTTAGTTGCTGAATTAACACATCCGTGAATATCTGTGATTTCGTAGCTTACTGTATATACTCCTGGTTGCTCATAAGTATGTTCAACTAATCCACATACTCTTGACTCTCCACCGTCTCCGAATGACCATAAACATTCATCAGTAGCTTCACTTACAATTCCAGTGAAAGTAGTGTGGAAAGGATCACAACCAATGCTATCAGTAGTAATGATATCAACTGTTGGAATTGGGTGAACAATTACATCCATTGAGTTAGAGGCGAAGCATCCATTTTCGTCTGTTCCAACTACAGTATAGTTAACAGTTCCAACATCCTGTACAAATGTTTCTCCGTTCATGATACCGTTATCCCAAACGTAAGTACCACTTGTACCAGCACCTGAGGCCGTTAGTGTGATAGGATCAGTGTCACAAAGTTCCTGATCATCATCATCTGCGTAAATAGTAATTACAGGGTTTGCAAGAACAGTTACTACGAAGTTAGCTTCGTCATCCGGGCAAGGATCTGTTCCAGCTACGGTATAAGTAAATCCAAATGAACCAATTCCTGTGGTTGCCGGATCAAATGTTCCCGAAGGATCAAATCCTCCACTGAAAGTAGTTTCAGACCAAGTTCCTCCTGGATCAGCTCCGTTTAATAATGTATTCAAATCAATTGTCTCAGACTGACAGATTTGAGTTGTACTATCTAAACCTGCTGTTACCTCTTGAGAAACTGTTAATGTTAATCCTAAGGTATCATTTGGACATCCGTCAATTCCTAAAACAATATAGTTCCATGTATAGTCTCCTGCAGTAATTCCATCCGGAACAAAAGTACTGTCTCCGTCAAATCCTCCTGTTGCAGGAACGTTTGTTTCTTCCCAGAATCCTACTCCAACCTCATCAATTAAATAATCTGAAAGGTTAACAATAGATCCAGCATCGTTACAAGTAACACCTACTGTATCTGGTCCTGCAGGTGGAGAAAGAATCTCTACTACAATTTGTTTTTCAATCGTAGTTGATAAACATGCAGCTGTAGGAGTTCCTGTTACGGTATAAGTTGTTGTAACCGGAGGAGAAGCAACAGTTGTTGGTCCTGTGTCAGTTGTAAGATCAGTATCAGGAGTCCATACCCATGTATAATCCGCTGCAGAAGGTCCGTCAACTGTAATGTTGGCAGAACCACCTGGACAAATTTCTACGGTATCAACAACTGGAGTACATTCGTCGATAACACCCCCACCACCATCGTAGTCGAAGTAGTATAAGTTAGAGATAGCAGCATCTACATCATCTCCACTCATAATTACCGCAAATTGAAATTCTTCTGAAGTCCCAGCTTCTAAGTTATCAATGTAATAAGCTAATGAAATTCCCTGGTCACCAACTGAGGTAGAACCTTCGGCCTGAATAAAAGGGGCAGCTCCAGTCCAAATATCAGAAGCATCTCTATTAGTAAATCCTCCATAAGTTACACGGAAGTTTTCACCAAGAGCTCCTAAACCAAAGTAGTTATCCCAAAGGTTAGATTGCTCAGCACTTACTAATGCCATTTCACAATCAACGTCAGGTTGTTCCTGAATAGTGTTCGTCGTAACGAATCCCCATCCGATAGGCTGATTGTTATCCGGGTCAAGATTTCTGTAATAGTAAACATCCAATTCGTCCGTTGGATTTGTATTGGTAAGTGTTACTTTAGTTGTGTAGTAAAGCTCCGTAGAAACGAGTTTATAAAGAACATTAACCTGAATACCGTTAATTGCTCCTTCCCATTCTACTTCCATACAATCTCCTTCAACACTAAATCCGATCAAATCTCCCGGAATTTCTTCTTGTGTTGGTAGACCAGAAGTCCAATCGGCATTGTTGGCGTTATTAGAGTAGTTAACTCCTCCTAATTCCAAACCAAAACCATTTTCTGGTGTTCCAGGTGAAAAGAAGTCACCGTCGTAGTTCCCCCAGCCATCATCAGCCGGATTAGCAACGAATCCTACTTGTACTTCAGGATTAAAGGTTGCACCTCTTTCATTTGGACACCACGGAGCACCTGCGTCCCAAGTTCCTTCGTGACCTCCCCAGTTAATTCCAAGTTCAACCACGTCTCCAACCATGTAACCACCACCACTGGCAGCTGTTTCAGGTAAAATGTCCACAAATTGTCCAAACGACACAGATGTCGGAAGGAGCAATGTTAGAACACTTAGCTTTAAAAGTTTAATTGATTTCATTTTAAGATCTCTTTTATGTTTGAGGTTCCTCACTGATTAATCAGTTGAAGTACACAAGGTTGACAAATAATTATTCCACCAAACAATATCCTGAGGTGTTGGAGTTCTGTCAAGATGAACACGAGCGTAAGCTTTTTGTTCACTTAAATCAACGTTGTAAGAAATCAGATTGTTTGATCGTTGTAAAAATTGATTTCTTGCGGTTGTTTCATCAGTAAAACCAAAGTCGGTGATATCCATTTCGTACCACTCAGCTACTGGTTTTGTCGGATCAAGGATAACGCAATAATCAGCGCTAACTGTTGCCGTTGAAAATTCGATTCCATCCTTCCAATCTTGTGAAAAAGAGGATAATGAGCCGAAAAAGAAACAAACAAGAGCAAATTTTTTCAAATTCTTCATTTAGTTTGGTTTGATGATTAAGTTGTAACTGCTCTGAATTATGGGCAAAAAGCTGAAATCCAGTAGCAAGTAATTTTTTTCACTTTTGTCTTTAAGACTCTAAAATACTGAAATGGTTGCCTGCAAAATGAATTTTTTTTGGAAGATTATTAGAAAGCTAAATTATTAACTGAATTAGAGCGTTTTAGATTAAAAATTAACGTCTTGTTATTTTCCTAATTATTGCCCTAATTCAAGTGAAAATCGAATGGAAATAAAAAAAGCCGCTCCGAAATTCGGAACGGCTTTTTTTTATATATGAATTAGATAATTGTTTATCGCAATATACTAACGTGTCCTTGGTGAATGTGACGTTTGTCAGAAGCTGTTTCTCTGAACTCTAACTGCCACACATATGTTCCATCCTCAACTATTCCTCTACTTCCATAAGTACCATCCCATCCTTTAGAGTAATCATATGATTCAAAAATGATTTCACCATAACGGTTGAAGATAACCATATGGAAATCATAAGGGTCAACTCCCGAATAGAATACTGGTTGGAAGGTTTCATTGTAATCATCTCCGTCAGGAGTAAAGATGTTAGGCATGTAGAAAATGATTGGATCTTTGATTGTGATCTTAGCTGTTGCCACATCTGTACATCCAAGTGAATTGAAAGCTGTCAACTCAACAGTGTAAACTTTATTTCCACTTGTAGTAGGGAAACTATGCGTTGGATTTTCATCCGTGTTATATCCTGTATTATCACCAAAGTTCCATTGATATGTATCAGCAAAAACTGAAGCATTTTCAAAAGTTACATCTGGGTCAAAAACGAATGATTCCTGAGGATTGTAGCTAAATGATGCAATTGGAGTAGCATCTACTTCGATTAAATCTTCTACAAGAATAGAATTATAACATCCGTTGACATCCGTTACAAATAATCCTACGTCAAAGATTCCTTCTTCTTCATAAGTATAACTCACAGCTCCACAGTTGTTAGATCCACCGCCATCACCGAATGACCAGTTACAACTTGCGGCTTCAGGGAATGAAGTTGAAGTAAACTGAACTTCAAATGGAGTACATCCAATTGTTTCATCTGGAGTTAGTGTAATGGTAGGTTTTGGATTAACCGTAATTTCAACATCATCTGTGTTCACACAACCATTAGGGTCTGTAGCGGTTACTGTATAATTCACAGTTCCAACTGCAGGATTAAATGATGTTCCATCTGTCACTCCATTATCCCAAGTATAAATTGTTCCAGGCATTCCTCCTGATCCAGTTAAAACAGCTGCATCCAATTCACAGATTTCAAAGTCACCAGCAGCATTTGCTACAACTGGAGGAATTTCATTCACTGTTACTGTGAAGTCAGAGACATCCAACATACAAGGTAATACTGCATTTACAGTGTAAGTAAATGTATAATCACCTCCAGGAAGTCCTTCGGCATTAAATACTCCGGTAATTGGATCAAATGCTAATGAACCTGATGTTTCATCCCAAATTCCACCTGCATCAGCATCAATTAATAATGTATTCAGGTCAATCGTTTCTCCAAGATCATTACAAAGAGCAGCAACATTATCTTCACCAGCTGTTACAGCTTGGTTTACAGTAATGGCAACTTCCATTGTATCATCCGGACATCCATCTTCACCAGCAGCGATGTAATCGAAAGTATAAATACCTTCAGGAACGTCAAGAGAAGTAAATACTCCTGATGTAGGATCAAATGTACCTGAAGCAGGTGTTGTTGTTTCTTCCCAAGTTCCGGCTCCAACATCTGGAATCAAGTAATCTGTCAAATCCAAATCAGCTAGTGAGTTACAAATAACGTCTGCTGAATCTGGTCCTGCAGGAGGAGAAGCAATATAAACTACAATATCTTTAGAAATTTCACTTGCCAAACATGCGGCAGTAGGAGTTCCTGTTACGGTATAAGTTGTTGTAACAATTGGCGAAGCAGTAGTAGTAGGTCCCGTATCAGTTGTTAGGTCAGTGTCAGGAGTCCAAACCCAGTCATAAGCTGCAGCTGAAGGTCCATCAACAGTGATTTCAGTTGAACCACCAGGACAAATTTCAACCGTATCAACTACTGGATTACATTCGTCGATAACACCTCCACCACCGTCGTAATCGAAATAGTAAAGGTTTGAAAGAGCCGCATCTACATCATCACCACTCATAATTACAGCAAACTGAAATTCTTCAGAAGTTCCTGCTTCTAAGTTGTCAATGTAATAAGCTAATGAAATACCTTGATCTCCTACAGCAGTAGAACCTTCAGTTCCTGTGAATGGCGGAGCGGCATTCCAAATATCAGAAGCGTCACGATTTGTAAAACCTCCATAAGTTACTCTAAAATCGGGTCCAACAGCACCCAAACCAAAGTAGTTATCCCAAAGGTTAGATTGTTCAGCACTTACTAAAGCAATTTCACAATCAACATCAGGTTGTGCCTGAACGGTATTGGTTGTTACGAATCCCCAACCAATAGGCTGGTTATTGTCAGGGTCAAGGTTACGATAATAATAAACATCCAATTCATCTGTTGGATTGGTGTTTGTTAAAGTAACTTTGGTAGTATAATAAAGTTCTGTATAAGTAAGACGGTAAAGAACATTAACGTCGATTCCGTTAATAGACCCTTCCCATTCAACTTCCATACAATCTCCATCAATATTAAAACCAATTAGGTCTCCTGGAATCTCTTCTTGAGTTGGAAGTCCTGAAGTCCAATCGGCATTATTAGCGTTGTTAGAGTAGTTTACACCACCCAATTCCAGTCCAAATCCGTTTTCAGGTGTTCCTGGTGAAAAGAAATCCCCATCGTAATCTCCCCATCCGTCCATAGCTGGATTTGAGACAAATCCATGCTCTACTTCCGGATTGAAAGTAGCACCACGTGAGTTAGGGCAATAAGGAGGTCCCTCATTCCAGGTTCCCTCGTGTCCTCCCCAGTTAATTCCAAGTTCAACTGCTTCACCGACCATGAATCCACCACCACCGGCAGCAGTTTCAGGAACGATATCAGCATATTGTCCAAATGAAAAGGAAGCCGGGAAAAGAATTCCTAAAGCGGCTAATTTCAAATTATTTATTGCTTTCATTATGGCTTATTGTGTGTTATCTTATTAATGTGTAATTATTCTGCAGCACAAAGACTTGCTAGGTATTCATTCCACCAAACAATGTCTTTTGGTTCTGGAGTTCTATCCAAATGAATTCGCGCGTAAGCAATCTGCTCTTCAAAATTGATGTTGAAAGAAACAAGATTATTAGAACGTTGAAGAAATTGATTTCTGGCAATTGTTTCATCTGTAAAACCAAATTCAGAAATGTCCATTGAATACCATTCGGCAACAGGTTGTGTTGGATCTAATTCTACGCAATAGCTTTCGCTAATGGTTGCCGAACTAAATGTGATTCCCTCATCCCAATCTTGAGCGTAAATACTCACTGAACCAGAGAATAGGGCAATTAATAATAGTTTTTTCAAATGTCTCATTCGACAAAGGTATTTAAGATTTCAGGTTTGGAGCTGAAATCGTTGTTTAATTAACTCTAAGACTCTAAATTATATAAAAGGTTGCCTATAGAAAAGGGTTTTTTTTAAAGAAAAGCTCAGATAGTTTAAAAAAGATGAAAATTGTGAATAAGTTAACGAAAGGGTGATGGAAAGTTAACTTTAAGGGGGTGGTTTTTAGCTATTCAGAATAGATAAAAGTGACAGATGTAGATAAACGGGATAGCAAAGAGAACCGCATCTAATCGATCCAGGATTCCACCATGACCTGGTAAGATCTTACCTGAATCTTTTACATTAAGACTTCGTTTGAGCATTGATTCAATCAAATCACCAATGGTACCCATTACCGAAATAATGATTGCATAGACTGTATATTGGACGTAGGCCTCATTGGTAAAAAAGGCGATAATGTTACCACATATAATGGCAAATAGAAATCCTCCCCAAAAACCTTCCCAACTTTTTTTTGGAGAAATTCGTTCAAATAATCTCCTTTTTCCCCATTGTTTTCCAATTAAATAAGCGAAGGTATCATTCGACCAAACGATTAGGAAAATAGCCAGAACCGGCCAAATTTGGTCAATCACGTTTTTTTCTTCTGGATTAATGGCCAATAAGTTGATTAGAACAAATGGTGTCAGCAGATAGAAAATTCCTAAAATGGTGATTCCCATGTTTTGAAAAGGAGTTTTCTTTTTACGGTAAAGCTCACTAATTGCAATTAAAGGGAAGGACAACAATAGCAGAACAATGGTCCACGATGTGCTTTCTTCCCTTAGGTAATTTTGTAAATCGTAAATGAAAAAGGAGTAGATCAATACACCTAATATTGGACCTAAAATAGCATCCGGTTTATAAGCTGACTTTTCGAATAGTTTATAAAACTCCTGTAGGGAAAGGAAAGCTAATAGCCCCATCATTAAATGAAGGTACCATCCTGATAAAATGATACTACAAACCAACAGGCCCGTAAATAAGGCCCCGGTTGTAAGGCGTTGCCAAAAGTTATTCATTGGTTTCGGCAATGATCTCTCTGGCTCTCTCCTCGTCTTCAGGTTTTACATAAAGTTCAATATAACCAAAGGCCTGATAAGAAGAATCTTTTTGATTTAAGATGAGTGTATCAATTCCACTCGCTTCTAAATTACCTTTAATTACTTCAGCTAAATAAACTTTATCGGTTGTATATATTTTTACCCGGTTTTCCATTTATAGCTTTTCGTTGGTGTCTTCTGTTGATGGAGTATTATCATTTTCAGTATCATCCGAACTAGGCTCAGAAGTAGCTTCATTCTCAACAGAAGTATTTTTTTGAGCATCCAAGCTAGACCCTTCGTAAAGGTTAGTGTTAGTAGAAGCTCCGATTTTAATTTCGGCTGAAGCACTTTTTTCAGCTGAAACTTCTTCTTTTGTTTCTTCGATAATTTCAGCTGTAGTAGCTTCTTTTAATGCTTCTTCTTTATCCCACTGTCTCTTTCCAAAAATCTTGATTAGGTTGTCTTTGAAGATAACCTCTTTTTCCAAGAGTACTTCAGCTAACTGAGTCAACTTGTCCTTATTTTCGGTAAGAATTTTCAAGGCACGTTGATACTGTTCTTCGATAATTCGAGTTACTTCAGCATCAATCAATTTTGCTCTCTCTTCCGAATATGGTTTTTGGAAAGCGGATTGTCCTTGAGGATCGTAATAGGAGATGTTACCTAATTTTTCACTTAAACCATAGATAGAAACCATGGCATAAGCTTGTTTAGTTACTTTTTCCAAATCGCTCAAAGCTCCGGTAGAAATTTTTCCAAACATGATCTCCTCTGCAGCACGTCCTCCTAAAGCCGAGCACATTTCATCCAATAACTGTTCAGTTGTTGTAATCTGACGCTCTTCTGGTAAATACCAAGCTGCTCCTAATGATCTTCCTCGAGGTACAATAGTGACCTTAACAAGTGGGTAAGCATGCTCTAATAACCATGAAGTAGTTGCGTGACCTGCTTCGTGGAAAGCGATGGTTTTTTTCTCCTCTTGTGTAATGATTTTGTTCTTTTTCTCTAATCCTCCTACAATACGGTCAACTGCATCAAGGAAGTCTTGTTTAGCAACGAACTTCTTTTTCTTTCTTGCTGCAATTAGGGCCGCCTCATTACAGATATTAGCAATATCGGCTCCAGAGAATCCAGGTGTTTGACGCGATAGGAAATCAACATCCAATTCCTTTTCTAATTTTAAAGGCTTTAGGTGAACGTTGAAAATTTCTTTTCGTTCGTTCAAATCTGGCATGTCTACATAGATCTGACGATCAAAACGTCCTGCTCTCATTAAGGCTGAGTCTAAAACATCTGCACGGTTAGTAGCCGCTAAGATGATAACTCCTGAATTGGTTCCAAAACCATCCATCTCTGTCAAGAGCTGATTCAAGGTGTTTTCACGCTCATCGTTCGATCCCATGTTTACATTTTTACCTCGTGCACGTCCAATGGCATCAATCTCATCAATAAAGATAATAGAAGGCGCTTTTTCCTTCGCCTGCTTAAACAAATCTCTTACACGTGAAGCTCCAACTCCCACAAACATCTCAACAAAGTCCGATCCTGAAAGTGAGAAAAACGGAACTTTTGCTTCTCCTGCAACGGCTTTCGCTAATAAGGTTTTACCTGTTCCCGGAGGGCCTACTAAAAGAGCCCCTTTAGGAATTTTAGCTCCTAGCTCGGTATATTTTTTTGGATTTTTAAGGAAGTCAACAATTTCTTCAACTTCTTCTTTTGCTCCTTCTAATCCAGCTACATCTGAGAATGTTGTATTGGTTCCTTTTCCTTTTTCAAAAACTTTTGCCTTTGATTTTCCAATGTTGAAGATGTTTCCGCCGCCACCGCCGCCGCCAGCTCCACCGGACATTCTTCGCATAATGAATATCCAGAATACAATTAAGATAACTGGGAACAATAACCAACTTAAAATTCCACCAGCCCAATCGGTACGAGTATCTCTATCAATAGAGAAAGTGTAATTCTCTCCTTTTTCTGAAAGGTGAGCTTCCAACTCTTTTATATCTTCTTCGAACGAACTCAATTCCGGAGTTACAAATTCAAGGTCTGGAGATTTACCTGTTAAACCTTCTTTTTTTCTTAATCCAGAATATTTATCATCTAATGCTTTGATGGCATCTAACGAATCTTGTTTAAGGTATACCTCTCCAATTTCTTCGTTTTTGATGATCATCAATTTTTCTACATAACCATGTTCGGCTAATGTGTAAAAATCATTAACGTCGATATCGACTGATTTTCCTCTAAGAGAAAACAGATTGAAACTGATTAACAATACTGCTATAATCGCATAAATCCAATATGCGTTAAATCCCTTCTTCTTTCCTGCTTTGTCTGCCATAATTTTTTAATCAAGATTTGGAATGTCTTGTCTTTGAGCATCTGCCCACAAATCTTCCAAATTGTAAAACTCTCTAATATTTCTGTAGAAGATATGAACTACCACATTGACATAATCGAGGAGAATCCATTCCGAATTATTCATTCCTTCTTTATGCCACGGCTTTTCTTTCAATTCTTTACTTGTCTTTTTTAACACAGAATTACAAATACCTTCTACCTGAGTATTAGAATCACCGCTGCAAATAATGAAATAATCCGTTACCGCATTCGGAAGGTGTGAGAGGTCAAGAACAACTATGTCCTTTCCTTTAATATCTTGAATTCCATCTATAATAGAGTCGATCAATATTTTTGTCGATACATCTTTTTCCTCAACGGATTTGAGCATATATTTCTGTTTGGTTCACAAAACTAAACTTTTTTTATATCATTTCCCTAAGAAAATGAGCACATTTGTTTCTATGAATTATAAAAGATTACAGCGCAATCTGATTCATTTAAACTCTGTAGATTCTACAAACAATTATGCTGCCAATTTGATTAAATCAGAAAAAGTACAAAGTGGTACAACAATTCTGACAAAAAGACAGACAGACGGCAGAGGGCAGCGTGGCAGAGTATGGCAAAGTGGCGCAAATTTGAATTTAACGGCATCTTTTATCGTTTATCCCCGCCTGGAGGTAGAGCATATTTTTTATTTAAATATGATAGCCTCACTCTCTATTCACAGGTTATTGGCCGATTTTAAAATCCAATCAGAAATTAAATGGCCCAATGATGTTTTGGTGGATCGAAAGAAGATTTGTGGAATTTTGATTGAAAATCAACTTCAAGGACATCGCATTGAATCGTCAATTATAGGAGTAGGACTAAACGTGATGCAAAGAGAGTTTGAAGAAGGGCTAAGTGCTACATCCATTGTGTTAGAAGCAGGATTCGCGGCAGAAATAGTGGATGTTGAATTACAATTGTTCGCCTATCTCGATTTTTATCTTGATCGTTTAATGAATGGAGAATTGGACTATTTAAAGCAAAGCTATTTATCCTTACTCTTTGGAAAAGATAAGCAGTTTAAATTTACTCAGGAGGATAAAACGTTTGCAGCCACAATTTTAGGCATAGATAAATCAGGCCGTTTATTATTGCAAAACGAGCAATTAGAAATTAAAGCTTACCAAATGGGTGAGCTTAAGATGATTTTAGATTAATTCAAAAATACGTTGCAACCTTTCTGCCATGAAGTTGAAGAGGTTGGTCAATGGCTTCATTACCATCATTTTCAAGAAAGGATTGATGTCTCCCTCAAAAATCAAATAAGCTTCGGTCCCACCTTCAACTTCTTTAATATGTGCAACAAGGGTAAACTTAAATGGAGCTTTGTCACCACTAACAATATTAATTTTTGAATGTGGTTCTACTGATTCCTTTACTAATGGGATAACTGCTGCATTTTGAATTTTAAAAGAACAACGGTCAAAATCAGATTCCCAATCAGAGATTTTATCTTGAGGAAGGAGTTTATCCATATTATTAAAGTCTTCTAAAAATTTGAAAACTTTTTCAGGAGTTGCTCCAACTTTTACTTTTTCACTTTCAATTACGGTTGCCATTATTTTTTCCAGCTTTCAGGGTTAATTTTCCAACTTCTTAAGGAGTCCAGCAGATGTTCAGAAATGTAATTTGAATTGACAGCTTGCTCAATCATATGATCGTAATCACAAAGGGTGAAATAATCACATTTTGCTTCTTCAAAATTCTTTTGAGCACGTTCAAATCCGTAAGTGAAAATTGCCGATAAACCAAGAACGTTTATTCCTGACTCTCGCAAAGCTTCAACTGCTTTTAAGCTACTTCCACCAGTTGAAATTAAATCTTCAATAACCACACATCGCTGTCCCTCCTGGTAATCTCCTTCAATTTGGTTTCCAAGTCCGTGAGCCTTAGCTGAAGAACGAACATAAATAAACGGTAAACCTAGTTCTTCGGCGACCAAAGCACCAATAGCAATACCACCTGTTGCAACACCTGCAATCACTTCGACACTCTCGTATCGTTCTTTGATTTGTTCTGCAAAAGTTTGACGAATTGCTGTACGAATAGAAGGGTAAGAAAGGGTTTTACGATTGTCACAATAGATAGGTGAATTCCATCCACTGGCCCAAGTAAACGGCTCTTCGGGTTGTAGTTTAATTGCTTTTATCTGAAGCAAAAAATCTGCTATTTTTAGGGCCTTATCTTTGTTCAAAATCATAGGAGACAAATGTATAAAGTTTTTATCGATAACCTTCCTAAAAAGTTTGAATTTAAAACGGAAAAAGAACTGCTGACAGAATTTAGTGATCATCAGTTTATTGAGGCTGCTGGCGGAATTGTACAGCGGAAAAAATCCTTTTTATTCATCAAGCGAAATGGTTTGTGGGATATTCCAAAAGGGAAGTTAGAAAAAGGGGAATCGCCTGAGTTGGGAGGCATTCGGGAAATTGAAGAAGAGTGTGGCGTGATGGCGCCTCAAATCATAAAACATCTAATTGATACCTGGCATACTTATGAGTATAAGGGGAAAAAAGTTTTGAAGAAGACTTATTGGTATTGGTTAAGCGATAGTGGAGAGGGAAAATTAGTTCCGCAAACAGAAGAAGGAATAACGCATGTAGAATTCTTAGAAGAGTCTAATTTTGCTAAGGTTAGAGCCAATACATATTTATCTATTGAGGAGGTGATGGATGAATTACAAAAGCGATTAGCAAAAAAATAATGTTACTATTGAAGAAACTTTGTATTTCATAAGTAGATAAGTTAAAAGCTTGCAGGAAAATAAAAGCCGACATATAACCATTACCGACCAACAGTTAATAGCTAAAGCCAAGAAAGATAGAAATGCCTTTTCGGCTTTGTATGATCGGTAATTTGAACAGATTTATTTATTCATCTTTAAACGAGTGGGAGATGAATCTGCCGCAGGAGATATTTGTCAGGATGCCATGTTAAAGGCTATGTTTAATATCCACAAATATGAGGATAGAGGAATTCCATTTGGAGCTTGGTTATACCGCATAGCTTCTAATGAGGTAAACCTGTATTTCAGAAAGCAGAAAAAGATGTTTTATGTTGAAATTCAGGAAAAGCATGTTAAGGATTTAATGCAGGAAATAGAGGTAGGGAAAATTGAAAAGGAAGAAGATCAGGAGCGGTTGATTGAAATGCTAAGTGTGATAAAACCTGAATATGCAGAAATTATTGATCTGCGATTTTTTATGCAATATTCTTTTAAGGAGATAGCTGAATTTTATAATATTACGGAAGCCAACGCTAAAATGAGATTATACCGTATTCTGGATAAACTCAAAAAAGAGTGGGGAGCGAAATGAGAAAGTATAAGATAAATAGAACGGAGAATGTCAGGTTGCCATCAAAAGAAACGATAGCTTCCTATAAAGACTTTAGTCGTTTGACACACGAGTATGATCGCGTAGTCAAACGACCAAAGAAACCTATTTATCGGGATAGGAAATTGTTTTTCATTCTCCTGTTTGTAGCATTGATGGCTCTTCTGCTTGCTCAAGTCGCCGCTGAGGACGAGAAAAAGGAGAAAGAAGAAGAAACCGAATTACCGATCGAGGATTAAAACTTTTCTATTATCTCTTTTTGAATAGATTGTCCTTTATCCGCATTGTAGATTTTTTGCAGACCAACATTGTATTCAGAATAAGGAACTTCGTTCTCTTTTGATTCCAATACAAATTCTTGCATTTGAGCAGGACGAGGCCCCCAATTGAACAGCTCATTTCCAGTTTCGTCAAAAGCAATGAGTTTTGGAATTGATCGACCACCGTTTGTTAAATATTGGTCCATCAAATCCAGGTTTTCATCCCGCAACTTTACTTCTAACGAAATATTTGGATTAGCTTCTGCCATCTTTGCAATAAAAGGAACTGAGTGCGCAGCATCTCCACACCATCCTTCAGTTAAAACCACCCATTTTTGAGGAGCTTTAATCCCTTTAATTTTTTCAATGGTTTTTTCATCCAATTGCCCCTTAGTTTGCCAACGTTTCATACGTTGGAAGTTCATTTTTGTGTAATGAATCATGGATTCTGAGTGGTCATCCCCTGTGGTTTTGTTTTCAGCTAAAAGCTCTTCAACTAAATCCAGATATTCTTGATGTTTCATACTAAATTGATTTTTTAGATAAGACGTTTGAAAATAATTTACTTACGTAGTTTGCAAAAACTAAGCTTTAAAAGCTATTCGTTAATTGTGATCGTTTTAAGAATAGAGTCTGCGACATCGTCTTTGTTCCATACAATGAGCTTTACATTGTATACACCCCCGTTAGCATAGGCAGTGGAGTCGTTTGGTTTGGTGGAACTGAATCCATTCCCAAAACTCCATTGCCATTTTACTGCATTTTTGGATTGGTCGTAAAAATGAACTTTACAGGAGGCCGTGCAGCCATCACCATCTGCATAAAAATCAGCATTGGCAAGTGGTGCTGGATCGTCTTTACAAGATGAAAGCAACAACAGAAAACTAAAAATCAAAAAATAACTAAGTTGTTGCTTCATATCCTATTTCGTTTAGTACTATTTGACGATATTCATCTCGTCTACCAGGTGACTGGCTTCTCCATATTTATCAATTACCCATAAAACATAGCGAATATCCACGATGATGTTACGACAACGCGATTCATCAAACATGAAATCACTCATGGTACTTTCCCAGCTTCGGTCAAAATTGATTCCAATCAAATTCCCCTCGGCATCAATACATGGACTCCCGGAGTTACCACCAGTAGTATGATTAGAGGCAGTAAAACAAACCCATAATTCATCGTCCTGCAAATAATCTCCAAAGTCACCTTTTTTATAAAGTTCAATAAAACGATCGGTCAAAACAAAATCTGGATTTTCCGGATCGTATTTTTGCATAATTCCATCAATAGTGGTGTAGTGCAGATATTGCATTCCATCATGCGGAGCAGAACCTTCTAACTTTCCATAGGCAATACGGAGAGTTGAATTGGCGTCTGCCCAAATCTTCTTATCAGGGAACATTTCTAACATCCCTCCAACATAACGTTTCATTAATTTCTCCTCTTCATTGACAAAAGCAGCATATTTAGGTGCCACTTTCATGCGGTAGGCATTCATCAACTTCATAGAGTAAAGTAGTGCTGGATCTTTTTGAAGTTTTTTAATTGACTTTTTACCCCAATTTTCCAAAAGTGGTTGAAGTGTTGATGAATCTCTAAATACTGAATTCTCTTGAATATCATTGACAATATTTTCCCAATTTTGGTTTAGACCATCAGGAATAAGGTCAGCACTTGTATATTCTAAATAAACTGGGGTAGTAGCAGTTAAAATCTGCATGTCTAAATCTGCATTGTAGTTCTTGTAAAAGTTTTTAGATCGTCTTAATAATTTGTTGACGGCTTCATCCAGTTTTCCTTCACTTTCTAGTTTGTCTGAAGAAAAAGCTAGCTCTTCAAAGTCATTTGAGAATCGAATAATTTCAGCTCCGACATAAAAGTACTCAATGAACATTGCCCGCGCTAGTTCGTATTTTTCGTTTTGCGCTTGCAGTTTGTTTAAATCTGCAACTACACCATAGTAATTCTTTTTCCAATCGGTTTTTTCGGCTGCTTTGGCCATGTATTCTTCTTCAAAGTTTTGTTTTTTAGACAAAGCATTGAGTTGTTTTAACCCTCCAATTTGACCAATCCACTTTTTCCATGCATTTGCAATTCGAGCTTGTTTAGAAGCGTATTGAATTTTGGTCAACTGATTGGCATTCATGGCAGGTTTAATGATGTCCAAAGTTTTTTGACGCATTTTGATACGTGCCGGACGTTCAGTCTCCATGTAAAATTTCAATTTCCCAGATGCATAATGTTGATCTGTATGACCAGGAAATCCGTAAATCATGGTAAAGTCTCCACTCTTCTTAGGCTTGCAGCTAATTGGTAAAGAATGAGCTGGTTTGTAAGGTTGATTGTCTTCTGAATATTTAGCCGATTCGTTGTTTTGATTGGCATAAATACGAAATACTGAAAAATCTCCCGTATGTCTAGGCCAAACCCAGTTGTCGGTATCTCCTCCGTATTTTCCAATGGCCGAAGGAGGTGTTCCCACCAATCTGATATCATTATAATCTTCGGTAATCAACATATAATATTCGTTCCCCAAATTAAAGGGTTTTATTTTGGCTTTAATGTGACTATTGTTACTTGTGGCATCCTCCTCTAACTTGGCAATGTTTTCTTTGATGAGCATGTTTATTTTCTCAGAAGACATGCTTTCTGTAACACCGGCTAAAACATCTTCGGTTACATCTCTAATTTCTCTTACAAAAGTGACTCTTAACCAAGGACAAGCCAGTTCTTCATTAAAGTTCTTAGCCCAAAAACCATCTCTTAAATAATCATGTTCTAATGATGAATGCTTTTGAATGGCATCAAAACCACAGTGGTGGTTGGTTAGAATTAAGCCTTGATCTGAAACTATCTCAGCTGTACAACCTCCATTAAATTGTACGATTGCATCTTTTAGACTGGCCTGATTGGTTGAATAAATTTCGTCGGCATTCAGTTTTAAACCGTAGGTAACCATATCCGAGTGGAACATGTCAATTAAAGAAGGGATCCACATTCCTTCAACGGCTGATACAGAGGTATGAATACCCAGGAAGAGGGTAAAAATAGCGGCTAGTTTTCTCATTTGATAGTGTTTATTTCGATCTGGGCAAAGATAATATTGTTTTATGAAGAAGTTTGTCGAAATTTGTTAGTAGGGCCAAATAGATGGCCAGCTGGTGAAAAGAAGCGATGGAAATGAAGTAATAAATAGGATTTTAATGAATTTTGACAACTATATTCAGCAGGCTAAAGCCTCTTCTTTTGGATTGAAAAAACTCAATTTTGGACTGAGTAGAATGATTCCGTTTAATCGTCCACATGGAATTAAGTTACTAGAGATTGGAGATGATGAAGTTAAGACAATCATTCCTTATAAACGAAAGAATCTGAATCATATTAAAGGGATTCATGCTTGTGGATTGGCAACAGCTGCCGAATTTGCATCGGGTTTTTTGCTCATCACTAAATTAGGAAATCAAGATTATCGTCTCATTATGGAATCCATTGATGTAAAGTTTCATTATCAGGCTAAAAAGGATGTTGTAGCAACTTTTGAGGCCAATGATTCCTGGACCGATGAACACATACGAAATCCACTTAAAACAGAGGAGAAAGTGTATGTACGTTGTGAGATTGTTTTACATGATATTGAAGGCAATCATGTTGCAACAGCCTATACAAACTGGCAGATTAAGGAATGGTCAAAGGTGAAAACAAAAGTGTAAATGACAGAATGTCGCCTTTTTGTCATAAAAAAAGTATTTTGGTCGGATTTGCACTAATTTTGTGGTAATCACAGTATGGAAGTATTAGAATTTATATTTGTTTTGGGAGTTATCTTCTCCATTTTCGGTTTTATCTGGGGATTGATGATGATGGGATTGAAAATACTAAGTCCTCCGGCCAGACAGCAAGGAAAACAGGCTGAAGTGTATGTGTTGCGAATTGTGAAATACTTCCTCTTGGTTTCTGTAACAGCTAATTATATTTTGGCCTATCAAACCGAATCGGGTGAAAAGGGGAGTGTTTCCCACATTGTAATTGGAGCCATTGTTTTGGCTTTATATTTACTTGGAAAGCTTCAAAATAGAACAATGGTGAGTCAATTGGCTAAAAATGCCATGTTTGGCCGTTTTTATTCTCCTCCACTAGATATCAAAGTAGAACGTTTCTTATTACTTGGGTCAGTTGTTTATTTTGTGGCTTGTTTGTTATTGCCTTGGATGGTAGACAATTTTGTGATCAATTGGTTTACAGAGTCAGTGGTGAGTATTTATGAGGCTGCAATTATTGGTTGGATCTTTAAAATCATTGCTTTTTTCTTCTTAATTACCATTATTATGCGAGCTGCTAATGTGATAGGAGCTTTGCTCAATGGAGAGTCTATTTTGTCCAAGGGAGGAGGAGGTCCTAATGTGAGTGGTAACTTCCATTTTCAGGGAGGGGCTAATCCTTTTGAACAGTTCCGTGAAAAACAACAAAATGATCCTGAATGGACGGACTATGAGGATGTAACGGAAGAAGAGGAAGGGGATAAAGAATCCTAATGACGGATTTAGTCTCAGTAAAGTGGTTGCATCAGAACCTCGATGATGAGAATCTGGTTTTGTTGGACGCAAGTTTAAAATCTACTGCAGAAGGTAAAAATTCAAGCCACAAAAATCTAAGCATTCCAACTGCTCGGTATTTTGATTTGAAAAATAAGTTTTCGGACCAAAATAGCCCATTCCCAAATACAATTCCTTCCGAACAACAATTTGAAGCTGAATGCAGGAAGCTGGGAATCAATCAAGCCTCAAAAATTGTGGTGTTTGACAATATGGGAATTTATTCCAGCCCAAGAGTTTGGTGGGGGTTCAAAGCTATGGGCCACGAAAATATCTCTGTTTTAAACGGAGGACTTTCTGAATGGATTAATCATGGCTATTTAACTGAAGATAGAAAGGTTAAAGAGCATGTAAGAGGGGACTTTAAAGCTCAATTTCAAAAGGAGTTTGTCAAAAGTTATGAGGATATCTTGAGCAACTTAAATTCGGAATTATTTCAAGTGGTTGATGCTCGTTCGGAGGGACGTTTTAATGGAACTGCCAATGAACCTCGAAAACATCTGAAAAGTGGGCATATTAGAAATTCCATTAGTATTCCTTATGCTCAACTTTTGGAGAATGGTAAGTATAAATCTGAATTAGAACTCCGGGAAATTTTTGATCTTAAAAGGGGCAATGAAAAAGAAATGGTATTTAGCTGTGGCTCAGGTTTAACTGCTTGTATAGTATTATTGGCTAGCCGAATTGCGGGATATGAAAGCAAGTATGTTTATGATGGTTCCTGGACTGAATGGGCAGAGTTGCAGAAGTTGTATGAGTCTTCTTAATTACACTCTTGATTAAGAATGATTTAATCATTTACCAAAGTTTTAAAGAATACTTTTATCTTCATTGTTATGATGAAAAATAGGATCATTCTTTTGGCCTTTTTGGGATTGATATTTACTTCCTGTAAAGTTTCTCGTTTTCAGAATTTCAATAAACAAAAGTTCTTAAAAGGAAAATTATCTCAGAAGTTTGAAGATTCTGAGACATCAAAAGAAGATGATCAAACGGTAAACTATGTGCCTAGTGAAGAAAGCGAGGAGCTTGAAGAAACCACTTTCGCGGAGGAAGCTAATGCAGAAGAAGTTAGCTTTCCTGAATATGAGCCTGATCTTGAAGAAGTACAATTAGAAGAGGAGGGGAGTGATGTTTTTAGAACTTTTGAAGAAGATAATGAGCATGAAGACAGTGATCTAGAAGAAGTGAGTCCGGTTGAGATAGTTTCAGATGAGGAAGTGACAGAGCATCCTTCGGCTGTTGACTTTCAAGACGAAATGTCTCGAATCTTTTATACCGTCATTTGTGTATTGGCCGTACTGTGCTATTTTATTATAGCCTTGGTCTTTAATTTTATTTTAGGACCATGGACTTTTCTTATAGCACTTGGACTTTCTATAATATCCATTTTAGCAGCTGTTTTACTGCATATTTATGATTTTGATGTAGGTGATGGAATTTTGGCCTGGTATCTCTATACCATGGCAAATTTAGGGCTAATCTTAGCCTTTTTAATAACCATGATTGTTAAGTCTGTCCAGTAATCTAAACTAGATCTCCGTAAAGGTCGTAATGGTCGGCTTTGGTGATTTTTACTTGTCCAAATTGACCAATGAGTTCTTTTGGTCCTCCCTTAACGACAATTTCATTATCCACTTCGGGTGAATCAAACTCAGAGCGACCAATTAAGTAATCAGCTTCTACTTTATCAAATAAGACTTTAAACGTCTGTCCAACTTTAGCTTGATTCAATTCATAAGAAATCCCCGATTGTAAATCCATAATGGTATCGGCACGCTCTTGCTTGATTTCATCAGGAACATCATTTTCTAAAATGTAAGCAGAAGTATTCTCTTCATGAGAGTAGGTAAAGATCCCCAAACGCTCAAAACGCGAACGCTCAACCCAGTCATACATTTCCTGAAAATCTTCTTCTGTTTCACCTGGAAAACCAGAAATTAAAGTTGTTCTAAGCGCTATTCCCGGAACTTTTTCGCGGATCTTATGAACCAATTCTTCCGTTTTTTCACGCGTAATTCCTCGTTTCATGGACTTCAAAATTTTTGTAGAACCATGTTGAAGAGGCATATCCAGATAGTTACATATGTTCTCTCGGTCTTTCATGACATCCAAAACGTCCATTGGGAATCCCGAAGGAAAAGCATAATGCAAACGAATCCAATCAATACCATTAACATCGGCAAGCTTGTCTAGTAGTTCTGCCAGGTTTCGTTTTTTGTAGATGTCAAGACCATAATATGTCAAGTCTTGAGCAATCAACATCAACTCTTTAACACCTTTATCGGCAAGACTTTTGGCATTATCCACCAACTGCTCCATAGGAGTGGAAACGTGCTTTCCTCTCATCAATGGAATGGCACAGAAAGCACAAGGGCGATCACAACCTTCAGCAATCTTGAAATAAGCAAAGTGAGAGGGAGTCGTTAATAAACGTTCTCCTACCAACTCTTTTTTATAATCAGCTTTTAAAGTCTTTAATAAACGAGGTAAGTCACGTGTTCCAAAATAACCATCTACTTCTGGAATTTCATGTTGGAGATCTTCTTTGTACCGCTCAGATAAACATCCCGTCACATAAACTTTTTCTACCAAACCTTCAGCCTTAGCATCCGCATATCGAATAATGGTATCGATAGATTCTTGCTTGGCGTTGTCGATAAATCCACAGGTATTAATGATGACAATTTCAGAATCATCCTGTTTTGCCTCATGCTCAACGGTGAATTTATTCGCCTTTAGTTGAGCCATCATCAATTCACTGTCAAAGATGTTTTTAGAACATCCCAGGGTAACAACGTTTACCTTATTCTTTTTAAGTGTTTTGGTCTTCATTCCTAGTTAAAGAGCGAGTCAACAAACTCTTTCTTATTAAATACCTGTAAATCTTCTATTCCTTCTCCAACTCCGATGTATTTAACCGGAATTTTCATTTGATCTGAAATTCCAATGACAACTCCACCTTTTGCTGTACCATCTAGTTTTGTAATAGCCAAAGCATTGATTTCTGTTGCCAATGAGAATTGTTTGGCCTGTTCAAAGGCATTTTGTCCGGTTGAACCATCCAACACCAATAAAATTTCATGTGGAGCATCCGGAACAACCTTGCTCATTACTTTTTTAATCTTGCTAAGCTCGTTCATCAAGTTCACCTTGTTGTGCAAACGACCCGCAGTATCAATGATTGCTACATCCGCTCCTTGAGCTTTAGCTGATTGTAAAGTATCAAAAGCCACCGAGGCAGGGTCTGCTCCCATTCCTTGTTGTACAATTGGAACACCCACTCGCTCTGACCAAATGATTAATTGATCAACTGCAGCAGCACGGAAAGTATCTGCTGCACCAAGAACAACCTTTTTACCGCTGTTTTTTAATTGGTGAGAAAGTTTACCAATGGTGGTTGTTTTACCAACCCCATTTACTCCTACAACCATTATGACGTAAGGTTTGTCTTTGGTTTCAGGAATAACCACTTCGTTAAGATCATTGGTATTGTTTTCTTCCAATAAACCAGCAATCTCTTCTTTAAGGATGTTGTTCAATTCTTCGGTTCCCACATATTTGTCACGAGCTACTCTTTTCTCAATTCGCTCAATGATTTTTAAAGTGGTCTCAACACCAACATCAGAGGTAATCAATACTTCTTCCAATTCATCCAAAACATCTGCATCAACAGATGATTTACCAACAACCGTACGTGTAAGCTTGGATAAAAAGCTCTGCTTGGTTTTTTCAAGTCCCTTGTCGAGACTCTCTTTTTTCTCTTTTGAGAAAATGCTAAAAATCCCCATATCAATAAATGTAAAAAGCTCCTTCCTAATAGGGAAGAAGCTATTCAATAAATATTTTCATATTCAAAAAGATTAATTCTTCGCGAACCAATCTTTTACGTGGTCATTGTGAACCATTTCTTCTTTGAAAGTGTACGATCCAGATTTTTCGTTCTTGATCATTTTGATACACTTCGTATGTTCTTTTCCACCACCGGTTTGTAAACTTGCAACTGTCTTCTTAGCCATGGTCTAAATTATTTAATTTCTTTATGAACAGTCATTTTCTTCAAGATTGGATTGTATTTCTTCAATTCCATTCTGTCAGGAGTGTTTTTTCTGTTCTTAGTTGTTACATATCTGGAAGTTCCTGGCATACCAGAATCTTTGTGCTCTGTGCACTCCAAAATAACTTGAATTCTATTTCCTTTTTTTGCCATCGTTCTATAAGATGAAAGACGTCAGATTAAAAAATCTCTGTCCGGTTCTTTATTTACTTCAAAAATCCTTTAGCTCTAGCTTCTTTTAAACAAGCAGAAATTCCTTTCTTATTGATTGTTCTCAAAGCAGAAGTACTAATTTTAAGTGTAATGTAGCTATCTTCTTCGGGAATATAAAAAGTCTTCTTAATGAGGTTAGGATAGAATTTTCTACGCGTTCTATTCAATGCGTGAGAAACGTTATTTCCGCTCATTACTTTCTTCCCTGTTAACTGACAAACTTTAGACATTTCTTAAAGTGTTAAAATACTACTGTTCCAAAATTGGAGTGCAAAGTAACTAACTATTTTCTGGTTTTACAAATTATCCGAAGTAAAAATACAAAGAAATTTTATCAAGAGGCTTAAGATTGTAGATCGAGCATCACTCTTCGTAGAAAATTCATGGCGTAAACGACTGTAGATTCGAGGTTTCGCTCTCTGTTGTGCCTAAAGTTAAAACAACGACTAAATGTCCCTTTTTCGCTATCAACTGCAATCCATATTGTTCCAACAGGCTTTTCAGGAGTGCCTCCTCCCGGACCAGCAATTCCAGAAGTGGAGATACAATAGTCTACGTTGAGCTTTTTTCGTCCATTTTTGGCCATAGATTCAACAACTTGTTGACTAACGGCTCCATACTGAATCAAATCATCCGTAGAAACGCCCACCATATCACTTTTAATGCGGTTGGCATAAGAAACAATTGACCCCATAAAGTAATTGGAAGAACCCGAGATGGATGTTATTTTGGCTGCTAATGCTCCCGAAGTACAACTTTCCACTGTACCAACAGTGACATTTTTAGTACTGAGCAAATCTCCTACAGCTTGTGCTAAATTAATATCATCATAGCCAAAACAGTATTTAGGATATTTAGAGCCAATTTGTTCGATTCGTTGATCTATTTCTTCTTTTTGCTCAGGCTTTCCGGTTAATCTAATACGGACAATTCCTACCGAAGGCAAATAGGCCATTCCTATTCCCTGCGCGCGACATTCTTTTTCAAATTCGGAATTTTCATCGGCCAGAGTAGATTCAACAATTCCTTGAAAATGAACTGTACGCTGATAATAGGCCGCAATATTAAACTCTTCCTGAATGACTGGAAGTGTATCTGTAATTAACTGTCTCATTTCATAAGGAACACCAGGAAGTGAGATCAGGTTCTTTTCTCCATCTTTAAACCACATTCCTGCAGCGGTTCCTAAAGAATTTTCTAGAACGCGTGCTTGTGATGGTAATAAAGCCTGGCTTTTATGAACCTCTAGCATGGGTTTATTTGCCTTTTTAAAGTAATCTTCAATTTTACCCAATACCTTTTCATTCATTTTCAGCTCATCCCCAAAATAGTCAGTTAAAGTTTCTTTGGTAATATCGTCATTGGTAGGGCCTAATCCGCCGGTAACAATAATAAAGTTGGATTTTTTGAAGAGACGATCAACAGTTTCTCGAATTTCCTGGGCTTTGTCTTGAATACTACAGTTTTCGATAATTTCGATTCCTAGTTGATGCAAGTGGTGTCCAATCCATGCCGAGTTGGTATCAATAGTTTGTCCAATTAAAATTTCGTCTCCAATGGTAATAATTGCGGCTTTCATATGGCTGTTAAAGATACATGAATTTATGTTTGGTATTCTATTTGATTAAGGATAAGAAATGATTAAGTTTGACGAGAATAAAAAGATAAGAAAATGAAGAAAATTGGATTACTGTTTGGAATTTGTTCGATCATGTTGTTACCATCTTGTGATGTGTTAAATCAGGTAGCAGAAGATGTTGTAAACACTGGATCTGGTGATGGTGGAGGAAGTTCAAAACCATCTTTGACAAATGACGAAGTGATTGCAGGTTTGAAAGAAGCTTTAACCATTGGTATTCAAAAAGGGGCGGATTTGGCTTCGAAAGTGGATGGCTTCAACAAAAATGATATTATTCGTATTCCATGGCCACAAGAAGCAATTAAGGTGAAGGAATGGGCAAACGATAAACCAATGTTCAAAGAAGAGGTTGATAAGATTGAGGTGACTTTTAATCGCGCAGCAGAGGAAGCATCTAAAAAAGCAGCTCCAATTTTCGTAGATGCTATTAAAGGAATGAGCGTGACAGATGGTTTTGAGATTTTAAATGGACCAGATGATGCTGCGACTAACTATTTAAAGAAAACAACTACTCCTGCTTTGACATCTGCGTTTAAACCAGTTGTTCATGATGCAATCGAAACTGTAAAATTGGCTTCACTTTGGGATCCTGTTGCTACTGGATATAATAAAGTAGCTAAGGTTACTGGAAAAGATCAGGTGAATACAGATTTAGATCAGTATGTAACAGACAAAGGAATTTCTGGATTGTTTTATTTGGTAAAACAAGAAGAAAAGAAAATCAGAAAAGATCCTGTTGCTCAGGTAACTGACCTTTTGAAAAAAGTATTTGGTTCACTATTGGACTAAAAACAAAACAGTATAAAATGAAAAGCACTCTTTTGGGAGTGCTTTTTTTATGGATAAAAAATACTGAGATAATATCTGTATTTTCGCTTTCAAATAGTACGAATTAAGCCTCATGAGAATACTCTTTTTAACAGACGGAGTTCATCCTTTTCAATTAGGAGGAATGCAAAAACATTCTTTAATACTCTGTGATTTATTGTTGAAAAAGGGATTATCCATTGATGTGGTTCATCCAGGAGGGAAAGGTTATAGTGCCGAAAAATTCAAAGAACAATTTACTGAAACTGAAAAGCTAAAGGAAATTCAAATTGACTTTCCCAAAACAGATCCTTTTCCAGGTCATTATATCCGAGAGAATAAAGCTTATTCCAAAAGCATTTATCAGGCTGTTAGAGAAGAAATGGGCTCCTATGATTTGATTTATGCACAAGGATTTACTGCATGGCATTTTTTGAAAATGAAAGTGGCAGGAGAAATTTCGCTACCCATTTTTGTGAATTTTCATGGATTTGAGATGTACCAAAAACCGCCATCTTTAAGGGTGAAAGCTGAATATGTCTTGTTTAAGAAGACAGTGAAATGGATGGTGAATGAAGCTGACTATGTGTATTCATTTGGTGGGCAGATAAATCGTATTATTCAGAATTTAGGAGTAGCTAAGGATCGAATTATATCACAATCAAATGGAATTAAAGCTGATTGGATTCGATCTGAGGTTTCATCAATAGGAGAGGAGCGGAAATTTGTTTTTGTGGGGCGGAATGAGCGCAGAAAGGGAATTGAGGAGTTGAATAAGGCTTTGGAAGTTTTATTGGAGGATAAAAGCAAAAGGTTTAACGTACAGTTTGTAGGTCCAATTCCTACTGAGGTTCAATTAAAGGACGATCGTATTCATTATCATGGTGAGATTCGGGATGCCGAAAAAATTAAAGCAATCTTAGATGAGTCAGATTGTTTATTGTGTCCTTCTCACTCAGAGGGAATGCCAACTGTGATTTTGGAGGCTATGGCAAGAGGATTAGCAATTATGGGTACAGACGTTGGAGCTGTTTCACGAATGATTGATGCTAACGGAATTTTGCTTCCAACACCAGAACCTAAGCTAATTCAATCTGCTATAGAAAAAATAATTCAGCTCAATTCGACCCAACTAGAAGACTATAAAAAGCAATCTTTAAGATTGGTAAAGGAGCAATTTATTTGGGAAGTTATCGCCCAGCAAAAAATCAACGATTTTAAAGAAGCCTTGAAATAATTATCTTAGTTCAGCGCCAAGTTCAGTTTCTAGTTTTTTACGGATGTTATCCATAATTGCATCCAACTGCTTATCCTTTAAGGTTTTTTCATCATCCTGGAATGTGAAAGAAACAGCATAGGATTTTTTGCCCTTTTCGAGATTTTTCCCTTGATACACGTCAAAGAGTCCAACTTCTTTCAAAATCTTTTTATCGACTTTGTATGCTATTTTTTCAATAGCCGAGAACTCAACAGATTCATTCAGTAACAAAGAGAAATCCCGTCTGGCAAATTGCGTTTTAGGCAATGGTTTAGCCGTAATCTTATTCAAAACAGATAGGTCAACAATTTTATCCCAATCTAAATCAGCATAAAATACATCACCCTTTAAACCAAATTTCTTAGCGATTTTTGGCTGAACTAATCCAAATTCACCAACAAGCTGACGTGTAATACTCAGTTGGTAACCATATTCAAAAAGATCAACCTCAGTCTCATCAAGATTAACTGCTTTATCAATTCCAAGCTTGCCTAAAAGAGCTTCAATAACCCCTTTTAAGGTGTAGAAGTTAGCTTTGTCCTGACCAACAGACCAATTTTCTTTAGCTTTTTTACCACTGATCCAAATTCCTAGTCTACCATTCTCTTGATATTCTTCATTGGACTTTTTGTAAACTGATCCAAATTCAAAGAACTTGAGATCAGGAAACTGACGGTTTTGATTGTATTCAATACTCTTTAATCCTCCTGGAAGTAAAGTTTGACGCATTACATCCAATTCTTGCGATAAAGGATTTAAAATGGCAACATCTTCTTCCGCATTAAACGAACCACTGTTTAATTTACTCCATAGTGCTGAGGAGGTAAGGGAATTGTTCATGATTTCTGAAAAACCATTATTGGTCAATAAATCCGCTACGGTATTATAAAGTTTTTCTCTATCCGGATTTGAACGGTAAGAGATGGAAGTATTCAATTTTTCAGGTAAGGCTACATTGTTGAATCCATAAATACGAAGTACTTCTTCCACAACATCAGCTTCGCGTTGCACATCTACTCTGTAAGCTGGAACTTTTACTTTTGATTGAGATTCCTCTTTGCTGATTTCAGTAATATCCAGTTCGTTTAAAATGGATAGAATTTCTTCATCTGAAATAGTAATTCCAGCTAGTTTTCTACAACGATCAAAGTTGAAATCAACCTCAAAATCTTCAATTTTATTTGGATAATGATCCACCACTTTTTCAATGGTTCCACCTGCCACTTCAGCAATAAGTTTTGCTGCTCTATTCAATGCATAAGACACATTGTTAGGATCAACACCTCTCTCAAAACGGAAAGAAGAATCGGTATTTAAAGTATGACGTTTTGCTGTTTTTCGAACACTTACAGGATTAAAGTAAGCTGCTTCAAGGAAAATATCCGTGGTAGAATCCTGAACTCCTGAATCTAATCCTCCAAAAACTCCTGCAATACACATAGGAACGTCTTTGTTACAAATCATCAGATCATTTTCAGATAATTCTCTTTCTACTTCGTCTAGTCCAACAATTTTTTCTCCTTTTCGAGCATTTCTTACGACAATGTCTCCCCCCGTTTTGGTCAAATCAAAGGCATGAAGTGGATTCCCACTTTCAAACATCACAAAGTTGGTGATGTCGACAATATTGTTGATTGGGTTTAATCCAATTACTCTCAATTTGTTTTGTAACCAGTCTGGTGAATCGGCCACTTTAACGCCAGAAACAATCACTCCTGAATAGCGAGGGCAAGCGACTTCATTTTCAACAGTAAGATTAATGATTTTTTCTCCTTCCGAAAAGGTTGTATCATCAATATTTAATTGAAGACTTTGTCCTTTATGATAATTTAAATAAGCCTTTAAGTCTCTAGCAACACCTATATGTCCCATGGCATCGGCTCGATTTGGAGTTAAGCCAATTTCAATCAAATAATCATCTTCAATTTTAAAATAATCCCGAGCTGGCATTCCAACCTGAACGGAATCTTCTAATACCATAATTCCATCATGTGATTCTCCCAAGCCCAATTCATCCTCGGCACAAATCATTCCGTTAGATTCAACACCACGAATTTTGGATTTTTTGATTTTGAATCCTTTTTCAGGATCAGGATATAAAGTACAGCCAGGTGTAGCAACTACTACTTTTTGTCCGGCTTCTACATTTGGAGCTCCACAAACAATTTGTAAAGGCTCACCACTAGCAACATCCACTGTCGTCACATTTAAACGATCAGCATCAGGATGTTTTTCCTTGGTTAAAACCTCACCAATAACAACTCCTTCTAAGCCTCCCTTGATTGTCTCCACTTTTTCTAATCCTTCCACTTCAAGGCCGGTATCAGTAAGAATTTTAGCCGTTTCTTCTGGCTCAAGATCAAAATCAAGGTAGTTTTTTAACCAATTATACGAAATCTTCATAGGTTGAAATTCTGTTGCTGTTAATGTACTTTAAAAAGCGAGACAAATGTAAGGAATAGCTTAGGATATGCGAAATTCTGTCTTTATTTTCTTGCAAAGGGAAAATCGTTCGGAACAATGCTTGTGTTAGTGCATAAAATGTGAAAAACATTTCCCTCATTTTTAGTCTCTGAGCCTTAATTTTGTTGAACTTGCTATTGAAGCCCTATTGTTATGAAAAGATCGTTTCTTTTTTTCGCATTTGCTATTTTTCTTTTCAGTTGTAAGAAAAAAGAAATTCCAGCTGTCGATTATGCTGCTGAGATGAGAGCATTTGTCAAGGAAATTTCGGCTGAGGCTAAAGCTGTTAATCCTTCTTTTTTAATTGTTCCTCAAAATGGAGTTCGTTTGATTACGGACGATCATCATTCAAATGGTGTTTTGGATATGGAATACATCAATGCTATAGATGGACAAGGGCAGGAAGATCTCTTTTTTGGTTTTGATCAATTAAATAAGGCAACGAGTGAAGAGGACATGGATATATTATCATCCTTTTTAGATGTATTGGAAGAAAATGGAAAGGAGGTTCTCGTAACCGATTATTGCTCTTCAGAAGAAAAGATCACCAAGTCTTATGAGAATAACAATGTTAAATCATACATTTCGTTTGCTTCTCCTGATAGAAAGTTGATCGGAATCCCAGATTACCCAGCTAAACCTTATCATGAAAATGATGAAGATGTTGAGGAGTTATCTCAGGCTCAGAATTTCCTGTATTTGATAAATCCGGATAAGAAACATGCCTCCAAAGATGATTTTGTTGCTAAAATGGGTGAAACCAATTATGATTTATTGATTGTCGACTTGTTCTTTAATGAAGAGGCTTTGACTGCCGAAGATGTGAATTTACTTAAAACCAAGGCGAATGGAGGTACACGTTTGGTTTTGTGTTATATGAGCATTGGCGAAGCAGAGGATTATCGCTATTATTGGAAAGAGGATTGGAATAAGAAAAAAGAACGCCCTTCTTGGGTTTATGCTGAAAATAAGAAGTGGAGAGGTAACTATAAAGTGTTTTATTGGGAGCGGGAATGGAAGCAATTAATTTATGGTAATGAGGAGTCTTATTTGACGAAAATAATGGAAGCAGGCTTTGATGGCACGTATTTGGATATTATTGATGCGTACGAATATTATCTGGAGAACAAATAATGAAGAAATTCCTGATTGGCATAAGTATTCTTTTGACTTTTGTTGCCTTTTCTTTTAAGGCATCTTCTATTGGGCATGCTGACAAGGATAAAAGACCAAAAATTAACCAGGAAAAATTGGTGAAAGCACACAATGCTTTACGGGAGGCCGTTGGAGTCCCACCGATTGAATGGTCTGTAGAATTGGCTGATTACGCTCAGATGTGGGCAGATTCTCTTGCAACAAGTTGTAGTGTTTTTAAAAGCAATGGAGCTTATGGCGAAAACATGTACTGGACCGTTTCTAAACGATCCGAGGATGAGGTAGTTAACTTTTGGGCAAAGGAAAAGAAGTATTTTGATAAGTCAGACTCTACTTTTTCGGAGGAAAAAGGGGACATGTTTGAGCATTACACGCAAATAATCTGGAAAGAGACAACTCATGTAGGAGCAGGGAGACGAAAATGTGATAATGGTGATGAAATATGGGTGTGCGTCTATGATCCTAAAGGAAATAAGCTAGGGGAAAAGCCTTTTTAATATTTATTTAGCTGGGATTTTCTCAATGAAATTACAAATGGTCCTAAAGCCGGTACATTCGTTTGGCTACTGTCTTGAGACTTTGTGATGTTATTACTCCTTGGGTTTTATGCCTCCAGATTATGAGTTTCTACGGTAATACAACTGGATTCATACAAATTTTGTTAGCCGAAATCGGAAGTGTCCAAAAACAGTTTGAATCAAAAGTTTGTTCTAAGTTTTGTCATTGTTTGGTATTTAATGACTGATATATTGTGGTGTCATTGTAGCCCCTATCTTTTTTGAGAAGTCTTGTTCCGTTCATTTTTAGTGTTGACAGAACACATAATCGTAAGAGTACTTACCAATTCGCTATAAATAAAAGAAGCAATTGCTAACAGCAGAATAAGAGTTATTTAATCAGCTATAACTTAAAGTACCAACAAAAAAAGCCCGGTCAAAACTGACCGGGCTTTTTAAATTATACTAATTAATTCTAGTGCTTAATAAATTTAGAGGTCTCAACCATTTCCCCAGCTGATAGTCTTACAATGTAAGTTCCGCTTGGAAGGTCAGAAGCTCCAAAGGTAAGGTTGTTTTTACCTTGGCTCATTCCTTTTTCGTTGATTACTCTAACCATTTGCCCTTGCAAGTTGAAGATTTGAACTGTTACATCAGAATCTGACTGAAGGTCAAACTCGATAGTTCCGTTATCTTGCATTGGGTTAGGGTAGATGTTGATGTTAGGGATAAACTTAGTTGGATTTAAGTTATCCTGATCAGTTGGTAAGTTCAAGTAAGCATCTGTACTCCAAATACCTCTACCGTGTGTTCCGATGTAAATCGAACCAGGCTTGATACATCCTTCATCGTAAGTTCTCCAGTTTTGTCCCATATCATATACAGGAGTTTTTCCGAAGTCTCCTGAACAGTTAGTCCAAGATGAACCTCCATCTTCAGATAGAATTACACCAAACTCAGTTCCAACTAAAATGATACTTGGATCATCTCTGTCAATTACTGCTGAGTAGTAAGGCATTGAGATAGGAATAGATGGCTCTCCACCAATACTTGAAGGAGTGATGTTACCAAAGCTAACTGAAGCTCCTGTTGCATTTACAGACTCACGAACCTGACCGCTAGATCCACCAATTGTTACTACAAGGTGATCAGGATCTCCAATTGGTCCTGGAGCCAATCCTAATACTGGACCAGGGAAAGTTCCAATTTCTTCAATAGTTGTTGCATAGTGACCTCTATCGTAGTCAATTAAACTATCTCCTTCAAATCCTAAGATTGTAGGGTCGTGAGCAACTGGTGAATAAACATCGTTAAATCCACTTAATCTCCATAATTGACCGTCATAAGTTCCTACGAACAAGTGATCACCATCTCTTGAGAATTCCATTACTGAAACAGTTCCCATTGAAGGTTCTGCCATAACTTTAATCCAGTTATCTTCTTCAGCAGAGAATCTTAATGCGTTACGTGTCATCCAAACACCCATTGTTCCTCCAACACCTAAAGCAAACCATGATTGGTAATGATCTTGTACTAACAATGTATCCCAAGGAACATTATAGTCTTGAGGTTCATTACCCATGTCATAGATTTTCCCAGGACGTAATGGGTTTGTTGCCCAATAGTGATCAATAGTTGTCCATGAAGCAATTACAATCGTTGTATCAAGGTCAATTAAGTACAATGAATCACCATCTGAAATTGCTGGTCCACCATAAACGTGAGTATAGTTAACAATGTCAAGGTTGTATTCAGTTGCTCCTGGATCGATTGTAGTAATAACTGTATCTTCAGTTGTTTCTGATGGGTCAAAGTTTACTGTGTCATCATATACTACGTCAGTAGGAGTTTCGTACTCAATGAATGTTTGAGAAGTTGCAGAAGGAATTTCAATGATTTCTCCAGCGCTGTACCCTTGAGAAGGAATGTATGAAATTGAATCTTCTGAATTCTCATCATTCGGATCTTCCCATAATTTAATCTTAGTGTTGAACTGTCCACATCCAGTACCGTCAGTAGCTCCAACATTACATCCAAATTGATCTTCTAAAGCTTCTGGATAGAATTCAAGCATATTGTTACCTCTGTCATTCGATCGTTCGATAGAAGAGAAGTAGATTGTAGAGAATAAAATGTTTCTGTTGATGAAAGACATTGCACATCCAAATCCGTCACCACCGCTCACTTCTTTGTGTTCTTGCCAAGTTGTTCCAGTGTGATAGTTAGCAGTTGTACCATTATCCTGAGCACCACCAATTACATCACCGTGAGCAGAGAAGCTTGAGTGATAGAATTGAGTAACGTTATATCCTCTGTTCGCTTGAACGAAAGTAGGGAATGTTGTGTATTGAGCGTTATCTGAGTAAGAAATACCACCATCGTTACCAATGTAAAGTCTTCCTAAATCATCCCATACCATTTCATGGTTGTCAGCATGTACATACTGGAAGTTAGTTGGGTGCAAGAACCATTGAGAAACTTGTGTCCAGTTTCCTGTACTTGCCCAAGAGTAAACATCAATACCACCTAATAAGATTCTTTCAGGAGCACCAGGGACAACTGTAATAATGTTGTTGTAGTTACCTTGTCCTGATCCACCAGAAGTAAATGGAGCTAACGATCCAGGATCACCATTGTTTTCAGGAGCGATTTCCTCCCAGGTTGATCCGTCGTTTGTAGATCTCCACACTCCTTTTAACAAACCTCCGTTTGTCGATAAAGAAGCATAGATTTGATATTTTCCATCCACTTTTTCTTTAGAAATAGCATATTCAATTCGTCCGACACCACCGCTAATGATTTGTCCAGCATCAGTTCCTGAAACATCTGTAAAACTAGCACCACCATTGGTCGAAACGTGTGTTTTAAATCCTGTTGCAGCAGCAACAATTACCTGCCCATCAGGAGAAATATCCATCGCTGTAACAGCTCCAGACAATTTGTTGTCTTTTTCGTCTGTTGCAGGGTTGTAAGTGAAAAGACCATTAGAACAAACATACCACACAATGTCGTTTAAGGTATCACATTTTAGCTCATTAACATAGCTATACGTATTTGTTCCTGAAATTAATTCAAAAGTTCCATCAGCTAATTGCTTGTAGATAGAAGCTCCTCCTTGAGACCCACTTCCTTCACTTGTAATAGAACCTTCTCTTTGATGTCCTGTTGAAACAAAAAGTTGACCAGCGCCAGGAGTTTGACACATCGATGAAACCCCAAGTTCTTCAGTGAAGGTTTCTACCTTTTTCCAAGTACCAGCACGGTTGTTAGACTCAAATAATCCACCAGAAACAGAACCAGCCCAAAGGTGGTTAATGTCATCTTTGTCAACAACAATGGCACGTGTTCGTCCACCAATGTTATCCGGACCTTTATCGATCCATGACATGGTACTTCTGTTTTGATCTAAACGATTGAATTGAGAAGCTG
This sequence comes from Flavobacteriales bacterium, assembly GCA_022361195.1. Classification (GTDB taxonomy): domain Bacteria; phylum Bacteroidota; class Bacteroidia; order Flavobacteriales_D; family Crocinitomicaceae; genus JAKSBJ01. The sequence continues at coordinate 17,432 of JAKSBJ010000396.1, read as the reverse complement.
CTTTCTGATATTTTTCACCAGAAAAATCTCCTTTCATTCTGTACATCTCTTCAAGATATAAGTTAGCAGTTGCTGCCTCATGAAGATTAGATGTTCTTTCGTGGTAAGCTCCTTCTTGCTTTGAGGTCATCGTCGAACACATAAGTCCGGCTCCCAGAGTAACTACAGAAAGGCTCCCAATTAGTACTGATTTTTTCATATTACTTATTAATTTTCAAGCGTTTAGGTTTCTTGGTGATTTAGTGGTCCCTAAGTCGCTTTGCCAATAATGTGGTTTTAAAAGTTTAGTTTAAAGTGGCGGAATCAATTGATTACACTACATAAACGGCACTAATATACTAAGAAGTTCTTAGATTATTTATATCATCCAATGACAAGATTCGGATATTTTATACACATCTAATTAAAAGAGATGTTTCTCAGCATGGTAAGATGAACGAACGAGAGGGCCGCTTTCAACGAATCTGAATCCTTTTTTGAGGGCATATTCCTTATACTCATCAAACTTTTGCGGTGGAACAAATTCGGCTACTGGGAGGTGATTAGGAGTGGGTTGTAAATACTGTCCCATGGTTAAAATATCACAAGAAACGTTGCTGAGGTCATCAATGGTTTCATAAATTTCCTCTTCGGTTTCTCCTAAGCCTAGCATGATACCTGATTTGGTTTTCATCCCTCCTTTTTTGAGACGCATCAATACTTCTAAACTCCGATCGTACTTAGCTTGAATTCTAACTTGTTTAGTGAGTCGACGAACTGTTTCAAGGTTGTGCGAAACAATTTCAGGAGCAACATCGATGATATTTTGAAGATTTTCCCACTTTCCAGCAAAATCAGGAATTAAAGTTTCCATGGTAGTTTGTGGACTTTGACGACGAATTGCTCGCACTGTCATAGCCCAGGTCTCCGAACCACCATCGGGTAAATCATCACGATCTACAGAAGTGATAACGGCATGTTTTACCTGCATTAATTTAACAGATTGGGCTACTTTACCTGGCTCAAAAGGATCCGCTTCCAAAGGTTTTCCGGTTGCTACGGCACAAAATCCGCACGAACGGGTACAAATGTTTCCAAGAATCATGAAGGTAGCAGTACCTTCTCCCCAGCATTCCCCCATATTAGGGCAATTACCGCTTTCACAAATTGTGTGTAATTTGTGTTCGTCGACAAGTGATCGAACTTTTTTATAGTTTTCACCAGTAGGCAGTTTTACCCTTAGCCACTTTGGCTTTTTAACTCTGCTTACTTCCTTAACATCTACTTCCATTCTCAAATTTACCTTATCGTTAGTAAAGTTTTTGTCCTAAATTGAATTGCAAATATAAGGCGGTATGTAAATTACTGTTGGCATTATTGTGCATTATTTCAATTGCCCTTCCAGGAAAATAATCCAGAATTACACCAACTTCCCCGCCACTGATGCCATTACGCGCTCCTGAAAAATTGAAATCAACGCCAAATTTTCCAAAAGCTCCTACACGAAATGAAGCTTCGTCCAAACCTTTAAACCAGGATGAACGAGAGGTAATATTATTTGTATTGTGCACATCAGGATCATACTTTTCATCCTGAGGTGGCAAATTGAATTTATCTATTCTTAAATAAACAGGTTTAACCAATCCAACAGAAGGACCTAAACTCCATTTGGCCGAAATTTCTATTCCGTTTTCCCTAACTCCTTTAAACATCACCAATTTCCCACCATAATATGGCCGAAATGCGACAAGCGAATTCAATTTCCCAAAGTAATACCCTTTTGAATTGGAGAGTGCTCCAAAGATTTTATATTCTTTTTCGTGTCGAATGTTGCTCACTACAAATCCAACAATATTTTTGTACTTATAGTTTTTTTGAAAACCATAATCCGCTCCAAACCCCCAACCATTGGTATTGAAATGTAGTCCCACAGAAAAATCTCTCCGCATCAGTGTTTTGGTGTCATCTGTTGCATGTTCTTGAGAAAATCCTCCTACGCTAACCAACAAAAAGAATATATAAAGGTATCTTAGCATTCATAACAAATTTAGTGAAATATCACCGACTATTTTCATAAGTCAGTAAATTCTCTCTACATAAGAATAAACGAAATAACAGCTATATAGTATGGAATCAAAGAATTTTGACATCAATTATACGGGATCATTGCAAACACAAATGATCCATCTTAAATCAGGAACAATTGTTCATACAGATGCTCCAGTAGATAATAATGGCAAGGGAAGTTGTTTTTCTCCAACTGATTTGGTTGCCTCAGCATTGTGCTCTTGTATGTTAACCATTATTGGAATTCACTTTTCTAAAAATGGAAGGGAATTATCTGAAATTAGCTGTGAAGTCAAAAAGGTGATGGCTTCCGGTCCAAGACGAATAGCTGAGGTTCACATCGACTTTGATTTTAAGGAAAATAACTTCTCAGAACAAGAGCTACAAACAGTTGAACGAATTGCAATGAGCTGTCCTGTAGCAAATAGCCTTTCAGCAGATTTGAAGGTAATTACGAACTTAGGGTAAGTTTGAAGCAAAGTCGGTGGTTTGAACAAGCAAATCACTGTGCTTTAAAGCCGGTATGGTTGTTAATGAGGCCTTTTTAACCGGATGGTATAGGAGTGAATTGGATTTGAGATCTTCAGGAATAAAGTCACCTCTTTGATCGTACGATTCAAGAATAACTAAAAAAGCACTGGAGATAAAGAGCATTTTGGTGATTCCAAAAAACATTCCGGTAAACTTATTAATCGGTCCCAAAGCAATCAATTTGATTCCTTTCTCTACTAATTTCCCTCCAAAGAAAATCATGGCACCAACCAGTAACAATGTTACGGTAAACGAAATGGCAGGAAGATATTCGGAAGTTATTCCAACATGTTCTCTTAGAATACTAGACATATAATCCGAAAAATGAATTCCGGCATAAATACCGACCAGTAATGCCAAAAGGGTAAATAACTCAATAATAAACCCTTTTTTAAATCCTCTCCAACCTCCAATGATGAGCGGCACAACCAATATTATATCCAGATAATTCATCCATTCAAAAATAATTCTGAATTTTGTGCGCTGGCCTGTTAGCAGGTGTTTATTTCTAACAGTAAACTGTTAAATAGATGGATCATAAAATTGAATTGAAATTCAGAGAAGTCGTAAAAGATTTAGAAGAAAAGTTTGGTGAGGGGTTGGATGTTGATTCAATCCTATTACTAATTGGTGTACAAGAATTGGGGCAGGGGTATCGAAAATTCTCAAAAGATGAGAAGATGAATTTGATGCACATTGCCATTTGTACCATTTTGGAGCCATGGGGAATTTATCGATTTGAAAAAAATGATGAAGATGGATGGCCTCATTTTGAGAAAATTCAAAGCATTCCGGCCATTAATTCAAGGCAACAAGAGCATTTAATGAAAGAAGCTATCATTAATTATTTTGTGACAAATGGACTTGTAAAGCTCTCTGAAGACAATTAAAAATCAAAAAAAAGTCTAAAGATCATTAAGCTGTACATCTGCAGTTAGTTTTTCCCAAAACAAAAACTATCTTTGTGGCTTCAAATTACTTTGACAAATGGAATTTCTTATAAAAGCGGGCCAACTAATTTTAAGTCTGTCTATCCTTATTGTTTTACATGAGTTTGGCCATTTTCTTCCTGCAAGATGGTTTAAAACCAGAGTAGAAAAATTCTATTTGTTCTTTGATTATAAGTTCTCTCTTTTTAAAAAGAAGATAAAAGATACTGAGTGGGGAATTGGTTGGATTCCGTTGGGAGGTTATGTTAAAATTTCCGGAATGATCGATGAATCGATGGATACGGATCAAATGAAACAAGAGCCTCAACCTTGGGAATTCCGTACAAAACCAGCCTGGCAACGACTGATTATTATGATTGGGGGAGTTGTGGTGAACTTAATTGTGGGAATTGTCATTTATATGTTGGTGTTATTCACCTGGGGAGAAGATTATATGACCATGGAAGATCTTCCAAATGGTTTTGCAGTTCATGAAACATTTGAGCAGTATGGATTTCAGGATGGAGATCATATCTTAAAAGTTGGAGATGAGGTTCCTTTTGATATAATGGATGTAAATGCCATGCTATTGTTGAGAGATTACCGCGAAGTAACTGTTCGACATTTAGATGGAACGGAAGAAGAAATACAATTGCCGGAGGACATCGATTATAAGATGTTTCAACAAGATGCAATGCCAGCCTTTATTCCTCGGTTTTATACAGTGATTGATACAATTAAAGGTGGATCTAATGCGGATAAAGCAGGATTACTCAAAGGAGACAGCTTGGTTTCAGTTAATGGGATAGATGTTACTTTTTATGATGAATTCAGAGAGGAAATTTTGAAGCATAAAAATGAAGAGATAAGCTTGGGTTATTATCGTGAAGGGGAATTGATGCAATCGAATGTAATGACCGATACAGCAGGTAGTATTGGATTTTATGCTAAAGATTGGAGAAGCTATTACGATTTCAGACACAAAGACTATTCATTTGGTGAGTCAATTCCTGGTGGGATTTCCCTTGGAATGACAACTTTGTCTGATTACATAGCACAATTGAAGTTTTTGTTTACCTCTAAAGGTGCTTCGAGCATTGGAGGTTTTGGAGCCTTTGGTAGTTTATTTGCACCAACTTGGGACTGGCATCGCTTTTGGATGATGACGGCCTTTATTTCAATCATGTTGGCCTTTATGAACTTCTTGCCTATTCCGGCACTAGACGGAGGACACATTATGTTTTTATTGTATGAAATGATTACTGGAAGAAAACCGGGAGACAAATTCATGCAGTATGCTCAAATGGTCGGAATTATCTTATTGATATCGCTGCTACTCTATGCCAATGGAAATGATATTTACAAGGCAATAACGGGTAATTAGCTACACTAAGAGGACGTTAATAATACTTTTCAATCCCACCAAAACCTTTAATGAGCTTGCCTTCTTTGGTTTTAGCCAGGAAGTTGTTTAGCCTTTTTTCAAATTCCTCAGGTCTTTTACGAGAGCTTTCAATATAAGCAATACGAATGCGTTTGTAGGAATCTGAAAATTGCTGATAGTTTTCCCATACTATTTCATCGGCTTTTAGTCGACTCAGTATATCAATAGGGAAAACAAAATCTTCATTGACAATGATCTCCACAGAGGCTTTAATGGAATTATGAATCATCCCTTTTTCAAGAAGCCATTTTAAACGCTCTTTATTAGGCTGAGAAAAACTTGATTTCTTCCGTCGTTTACAGAAACGTTGAATAGTCGTTTCTTCATTGAGAGATTTAACGGTACTGTCAATCCATCCAAAACAAAGGGCTTCTTCAACGGCGTCGTTATAAAGAATTCGAGGCTTAGCAGTTTTTTTAAGTGGATATTCTAACCAAATATCATCTTTGATTTCAAAATTGGCTTCAAGCCATTTTCTCCAATCCTTTCGGTCAATGAAATACTTTGTTTCGACTTCGCTCATTTACAATAGTTAAAGCGAGTTGTAAAAAAGATGATCCTATTTGGGATTTGTCATTTGAATGATGATGAATTCTGTACGACGGTTAGCCTGATGTTCAAGCTCAGAACATTTAACTCCATCACTACAGTGATTCACTAACTTAGATTCCCCAAACCCTTTTCCGGTAATACGCTCCGGATTGCTAATACGTTCTTTAATGTATTGGGCAGAAGATTTAGCTCTTTTATCCGACAGAGATTGGTTAGAACGGTTATTTCCTCTTGAATCTGTATGTGAACCTAACTCTACAATCATTTCGGGGTTGTCATTCATTACTTTAACAATCTTGTCTAACTCAATTGCTGCATCAGGTCTAATATTTGACCTTCCCAAATCAAAATAAATAGGGAGAAGGTCAATGATATCAGTAAGGTCACTTCCAACCTCCACTTTCTCTAATGAAACATCAATAAATTCATGAATGTTATAACGTCCTTCTTTATCAAATAAAACGTTGTAAGTAACCGTTTTGGTAAGGTAGCCGTCCTTTTCAATTTTGATATTATACGAACCTCTTTCTTGTAGTTTTTTATCCGCAAGTGGTTTAAACATATCTCCATTTTCAGAGGTCATGAAGGTTTCTTCAACATCCACCATATTGTCTAGCAAAGTGATTTTTACACTATCAATAGGATCTTTTGATTCGGCATCTTTAATTTGCAGATACAAAGAAATTCCCGGATCCTTTTCCAATGCCAAATTGGCAATTACGTAGTCTTTCTCCGTTTCGGTGTCAACAGAAGTTCTATCTTCAAAATACTTCTCCTTAGTTCCTAAAATGGCAAATTTTCGATCAGGATCTACCAGGAAAGAATAGTCTCCGTTTTCATCTGTTTCTTCATAGCTAATTAAACCACTTTCCATGTCAGTTAATTCAACTAAAACACCCGCTAAAAGATTTCCCTTTTCATCCTTAGCAGTTCCACGAACGGTTTTCTTTAACATTCCAAAAGAGTAAATGTCCATTCCTCCAAAGCCACCATTACGGTTAGAAGCAAAGAATCCGTTTTTACCATTTTCTTTGAAACTAATGTAAATGTCATCTCCTGCAGAGTTCATTGGATATCCCATGTTTAGTGGTGCTGACCATTCTCCGTCTATCAATTCCGAAACAAAGAAGTCATATCCACCCGAACTATTGTGACCTTTCGAAGAAAAGTAAAGCTTTTTCCCATCAGGGCTAAGGAAAGGACCATCTTCATCAAATCCAGTGTTAATTTTAGTACTGATAGGTTGAGGTGTTGTCCAAGCCGTATCTGTTTTATGAGAAATGTAAATGTCCAAATTTCCTTCTAAGGAATGTTGTGCCGAGAAAATCAAGGTTTGATGATCCTTCGTGAAAACGGCATGAGGCATGAAATAAAAAGGTGAGGCGATTTCATCTGGCAATGGAGCCAAAGAGTCCAAACGGTCCATGGCAATAGAAGAAATCCACACTTTATTTTTCCAGAATACCATAATTGTATCACTATTGTATCCTTTGCTGGCCACAGCCTGGTGAAATTCTTGATCAATTCCAGGATTATAGGTTGAGGCTACTGATTCTTCCAAATCAAAGTAGTAGATATTTTCAAAGTATTTATTGTCTTCTGACCGCAACTCTTTGTCGTAGTCCTTATAACGAGCATTATATAAGAGTAGATTTTCTTCTTCAATAAAAACCGGAGTGTACTCTGGGTCAACAGAGTTGATGAAGAATCCCATATTCTCAACTTCAAACGGGATGTAAATACTTTCTCGGTTGCGCATTGCATTTTGGCAAAACTCAATGTTCTCATTGAGAAGCATGATCATAGGATCGCCTTTCTTTTGCTTTTTGATGCCATTTTTTCGGTAGAAGTCATACATCTTAATCGCTTCTTCATGCTTTTCCTGAAAGCGTAAGCAGTTAGCATAATGGAAGTAAGTGACATAAGAGGTGTCACCTTTAAACGATTTTATTCTTTTTTCAAGGTAGACTTGTGCCGAGTCGAAAATTTGGTAATCTAACAAATAAATTTCGGACAAGCCGTCAAGGGCTACAGGGTTTTGGGCTTGAGACGCTAAAACTTGTTTATACTCTCTGATTGCTTCAGGAAAGTTAAACGCCATTCGGTTTTTTTCAGCAGAGTTTAAAAGACCGTTAACGTTTTTTTGGGGGTATACAGTTCCACAGCAGAGACCAATAGCTAATAGTAGAATTATTACTCTCATAGTTCGCATAGTTGCGAATCTACGTTTTTCTTTTCTTTTTCTGGGCAGCGGAAAACAAAATTATTGTTCAAAATTAAACGATAATCGAGTGAATTTGAAGCTAAGACAAAGGTGAGAAACGCTTTTTTAAAAGCTGTTTTTAAGGATTATAAATTGGCGTTAAATGTCCAGTCCAATTAAGGTGATATCATCAATTTGTTCATGTTCTCCCATCCAGTCTACCATAGTCCCCCAAATTCTGTCTTTTTGCTCCACAGCACTCTTGTCAGCCAATTCCAGCATCAATTTGATTAGGTTTTTCTTCTTGAACTTGCCTTTCCCATTGTCTCCAAATTGGTCAACTAACCCGTCGGACATAAGGTAAATTCGATCTCCTTTAACCAACTGAAAATTAAATGCTCTAAAGGGAGTCATTTTGTAATAATAACCAATTGGTTGTCTGTCTGATGGGGTAGTGTAAACCCTGTGTGTATCAGACTCACCAGAGGTCTTGAAAATTTCAGAAGAAGCTTCTGGAGACTCTTTTGATCGAACTAGAAACAATGGATTCATGGCCGCAGAAAATTGACACTCTAAGGTTTCTGTGTTCAAACGGAATAAAGAAATATCCATTCCGTCGTAAAGTGACGATTCTTCTGATTGTCCAAATCCACTGATAATCTTTTCTCTAAGAACATCCAGAATAATATTAGTTTCCGTTTCCTTTTGGATGATATCTCCTAAAAATGAAGCTCCGAGCATTGAAATCATAGCTCCTGGAACACCATGGCCAGTACAATCGGCTACAACAACATAAGTGTAGTTGTCTTTTCGATAACCCCAATAAAAATCACCACTTACAATGTCTTTAGGTTTGAAGAGAAGGTAGAATTCTGAAAAGACATTGATCCAATCATTATACTCTTTTTTACGAAGCAATACCTTTTGAATATTTTGAGCATAGTCAATAGATTCGGTCATTAATTTAGTTTGCTCTTCAGCGGTATTTTTAGCTTCTAAATATTGATTAGATAGCTCCTCTAGTTCGGCATTAATTCCAGCGATTTTGTAGTTCTTTTGAACAAGGTCTAACGTTCGGCGATGAACTTCTTTTTGTAGTTGATAGCGAATTTTTTTATTTCGACTGTGAATAACCCAAATGGTTGAAAAGAATAGGAGAATAAGAAAGAAAAAGATGATGACATAAAACCAGGCCTTTTTCCACATAGGACTTTCCACGAAAATTTTCATTTGTATTTCCTTATCCGTCTCATTTCCGTTAAGTAGCAGACGAACTTTGAAAGTGTAGTTCCCATCTTTCACCGATTGGTATCTGGCAAGGCTTTGTTGAGATGTTGCTTTAGTCCATTCCTGGTCAAATCCTTCGAGTTTATATTCAAAAGAGATGCTTTCGGCATATTTGAGTACAATTGCTTCAAAATCAATTTCTAAATAATAATCTTCGTAGGGAAGGTGGATGTCTTCCCCAATAGGAAAAGGTTCATGATTTATGTTTACTGATTTAAAGGATAAATCAGGAACATAGTGCTCTTCAAGCTGATTGATTTTTGGAATTCTAACACTCCCATTTGCTGTACCAATCCACAGATAATTGCTGTGACTTAAGTAGGACGAATGAGGTTTTATGAATTGTAATTCAGGAATGTAATCACTGTTTAGAAATTCAAAATTGTCCTGATTTTCATTGAGGACACTGAGGCCATTTTTATGGGCAAATATGAGTTGTGAATCTTGAGTGAATTCAATGAAATAGATGTAATTGGACAATAGACCCATACTTTGATCAAATTGCCTGAATTCTCCATCTCGATATAAAAATGCTCCATCTCCTTCGGTAGCAAACCAAATGTCTCCTTTAGGAGTTTCGATGATGTCACTCAAATTAAAGGACTTAAATCCTTCAAGATCCTTGTGGTAAACAAACTCTTGATTTCGATATGAGTAAATGGGGCTGTTGGGAGAATCAAACCAAAAAGTTCTGTTAGCATCAATGATAAAATGCTCAATAACATTGTGAGCCAAACCATCAATAGTCGTAATATGGAGAGCGGATTTAGTTTGAAAATCGTAAATAAACAAGCCATCATTGGTTCCAACATAAATGGAGGAGGCATTGAACTGAATGCAATGAATCATTTTGGGTTGCACCTCAAGATCAGGAAACTGAAATGCTTCTAGCTTGTCACGATAGACATAGTACAAGCCTTTTGCTGTTCCTAACCATAGGGTATCATTCCGGACACTTAATTCTCTTACTTCCACACCTTTTAGTGCCTCAAAGTTGAATCGGTCAGGCTCTTTGAGAGAACTTATACCATCATTGGTGGCTAAAATCAATTGCCCTTTTAAATAAGCAATGGAGTTAACATGATTTTTTAATTGATTATTTGTAACACCAAAAGTAGAAATACGATTGGCCGGTAAAAAACTAATTCCGTTACCGTAAGAGCCTATCCATAAAGTTTGTTCAGAGTCAATGAATAGTGAATTAATTTGATCAGCTAACAAGCCGTTTTCTTTGGTGAATCGCTTTATAGAATAGGATTTATACCCCGGATTTAAAAAAACTTCGATCAACCCATCTCCCTCTGTTCCCAAAATGACTTTACTCTCAGTCATAAGAGCAGATGTAACTCTAGTTTTAAGTCCTATTTCATCAAATGATATCCTTATTTCAATTTCGGGATATCCATCTTGTGAAGGATTGTAAACTGTGATGTGTGATTCACCAAGTGAGATGAAAGGATAGTTATGGTGATTAGCATGAATGTCCAGGACTGAATCTGCAACAGATTTTTCTCGTCCATCAGCATCAATAAAACTCAAATAACCATGAGCATCCAAACTCAAGAATTGTTCTTTACCAATTGGAATAATCTTATTTTTTCCGTCGAACTCCTCTACCGGACTTAGTTTGTTTTTATGAAGGATATAGGTTTTTCCCTCAGCAATTACATGCGTTTCACCTTGTTCGTCTTCAAAGAAATCTTCTACAAAAATAGATTCATTGATGTGTTGAATTCCTTTTTCTGATTGAATTGACAACCCTCCTTTATAATAAGCTATCCAAATTTGATCTTTGCTGTCAATGTAAATGTTATGGACAAATTCATCCAGTAAACTCTTTCGATTGCTATTGATATCAAAGGATAAGCCATCGTAATGAACAAGTCCTTTTGAAGTTGCTATGTAAAGATGATTTTTGCTGTTTTGGTCAAAGTCATAGATAAAGCTGGCCCCAATCTCTTTTTCGTCAAAATGGCTGAAGTTATAGGTTTGACCTTTAGCCGAAAAAGAAAGTAAAAGAAGAAGACCAACTAAAAAACGCATTTTAAAAAGTGGTTTTTACTTTGACATTATACTTGTATTTAGGCTTACCTCCAATTGGAATTGAAAATAATGGAACGGCTTCTTTGTATTGGTTTAGAATATGAACCACCATATCATTTCCTGAAGCAGATTGTTTTACCAATTGCAAGTCCAAAGAAGTGTTTACCTCTTTTTCTAAAATTTTAAGCGTATTTGAAATCCATTGCCCATCTGCACTACTTTTTAAAGGAATCAACTTTCGTGCTATTGAAGTAAGTCTCATTTCTAAATCATCATCAGCATCAAAATTATATTGAGTAATGGCAATAATGCCTTCTTCAATAAAAGGATAAATGTGGGCAGTAGAGGTTACTTTACTCTTGAGGTGGAAACTCATTTCATAGGTAAAGATATTACCATTTTCTACAGGAATATTCTCGGTTTTAGAATAGCTTAGAGCATATTTATAAGCATTACCATCGTCTCCTGAAGTTCCTTCGCAGATCATTTTAAAAATGTATCCTTTAAACTTCTTGGAATATTCACCTTCACTGGGGTTGATAGGCCCAAAGGAATACCACTTTCCGTCATACTGAGTAGTGTTTCCAAAGGTTTTAGATAAAATTAATCGTCCTTTATCGTATCCTTTTATAGGATTTATATTCCGTGCTGCTTTGGTTGAAAAGGCCCCCTCTCCACCTAAAATTCTATACTTTGTTGTACTGTTAAACTCTTTGTTTTTAGTGTCGTATTTACCACTGGTTTCTGGGTCATAAACCCGAATGTAGACAGGAGCAGTTTCTTCTTTTGGAATGACAAAAAAATGAACCTGAACGTTATCGTCGTCTCCCCACTTTTTGTCCGCATCCTTACCAAAAGTGATTAGGTAGTCAATATTTTCGTATTCAGATGGAGCAATTTGAGCATTGAGCTGAAGTACAATAGCGATATGTAGAGTTAATAGTAAGCATTTTATAGTTGTGTTCATTGTTTAGGTTTGATAATGATAAATTCAACTCGTCTGTTCTTTTTTCTACCCTGTGGATTGTCTGTACCATCAGGTTTTATGTTTGGCATTGCAGGATCACTTTCTCCTTTGTTTAATATATTAAATATTCGGTTTGATTTGATTCCTTTATTATTTAAGTAGTTCACAGTACTTTTTGTTCGTTTTTGAGACAAGAGGATATTGTATTGTTCAGATCCCATAGCGTCCGTATGTCCAACAATGATTACTTTGTGCGTGTTGTTCTCTAGTAAATATTGTGCCAACTTGTCCAAATCATTGGTGGATGTTTTGGTAAGGTAAGCTTTATCAAATCCAAAATAAATAGGTTCAAAGCTAATATTAACAACACCATTAGAGTTCATTAAAGAATCAGCAGATGTTGAGTTGTTGTGATCATTGTCGCTTGTATTGTTGTCATTTTGGCTTTGATCAGAGTCATTGTTGTTATCTGTTTGATTGGTATCAGATAAATCCTGATCGGAATCGTTAACAGCTATGATATCTGTGTCTGTATTTGATTTAGTCACAGAATCCGTTTCAGATTGTGTTAGAATACGAATGGTATCGTATTGACAAAAAGAAATTAGGTTGTCGCCATCTGAAGCGAATATTTGTAGTGAGATGTCATGTTCTCCAGCTGATAAATTTGGAAGCCTGATTCGTTTTGAATCAAGCGGTAAAATGGAATCTCTAACCATCCAATAAAAGTTAGTCAATTCATATCCTTCCATGTAAGATACTGAGGCGTCTAACACAACTGTATCTCCCATATAATAGTAAGGTTCTGAATCAAATCCTATAAAGTTCACAGAGTCAATTACGACCAGTTCCGTTACTTCTTGTACTTCCGTTTGTCCGCCTTTAATGTCATAAATGTCAATAGCAACGAAGTGCTCTCCCGGCGTTTCAAAATCTTTCTCTACCACTTCACCTTTTGCAGTGGTTCCATCCTCAAACTTCCAGTTAAACTCTAAATCTACCGAGTTAGAATCAAGACTTTCGGTAATATCCATGGTAACCAACAAATTTGGGTTTTCAAAAGGAGGACAACTAAAGTCAGGAACTGGAGTTAAATAGACTGTATAAATATCCATCATTCCCAAACCTCCGCTTCGGTTAGAACTTAAGTATCCATACTTTTCTCCTGAGTTCAAAACAAAATAAATATCCTCACCTGGTGAGTTAATAGGGTAGGGAAGTGGCTCAGGTGTTGACCAACCATCTGCATCTTTTTGAGACTTATAAATGTCATAGTCACCTGAAGTATGGTGTCCTTTTGAAGAAAAATAAAGGGTACTATCATTAGCCGATAAAAATGGACTGTCTTCATCAAATGCAGTATTGATATTTGGACCAAAAGGAACTGGTGTTGACCAATTTCCTTGCTCGTCTTTTATTGAATAAAACAAATCAAGATCTTCTGAAATACTTGCCTTTCCTGAAAAGATAAATAAATCTTTATTGGTGTTATAAATTCCATGTCGTTGACAATAAAAGTCTCCTTCATAAAAGGTTTCAGGTAATCGAGATAACTCTCCCAAACGTTCATTTTCCAAGGCACCTACCCAAAGAAAATTATGGTAAAAAACAATAACTGAATCTGTATTTGGAATTCTACTTACAATGGCTTGATGATTCTCCTGTTCAATATCTTCATCATAGGTAGAAGCGACACTTTCATTGAAATCAAAGATGTAAATGTTCTCCATGTACTGATTGTCCATGTATTGTTTTTCTTTTTTCAAATCTTTGTATCGGGCGTTGAACATTAACGTACTGTCCTCTTCAAAGTAAACAGAGGTATACTCACTCTCTTTGGTATTCAGGAAAAAATCCATGTTTTCAACTGAGGAAATGACGGATTTATCTATTTCCATTTGCTTTGCTATTTTGCAGTAGTTCGTGTAGGTATTCAATAATGAATCCAGCGGGAATTTCATAGCCTTTGTCGTATCAAGACTATTCTCAAAAAGGTGAAAATTCTCCAGGGCTAAATCATACTTACCGATTAACCTTAATGCATTAGCGTAGTTAAAGAAGTCGTCGTAAATGGTATCTTTAGAAATGTTATTGATACCTCTGTGTAAATAATAGTAAGCACTATCAAATTGCTGAAAAGATTCAAGGTATAAGTTCCCCAATTCAATATTGGCTTGGTAGTGTAAACTATCTTTGATTAAAGCTTTATCATATAATGATTTCGCTTTTTGAAATTGCCCTTTGTCTGAAAGTTGTCTTGCTCTAAAAATTTTGTAGCCTTGTGCGTAAGTTTGATTTGTGTTTAGTAGAGCAAATAAGAGACTTGTTGTGGTAATTAATAGCAGTTTTCTTATCATGCTGCAAATTTACATTATCTTATTACGTTTTTCTTTTCTTTTTCTTAGCAGCTGGGAACAAAATATTGTTCAAAATTAATCTGTATCCCGGAGAGTTAGGGTGTAAGTTTAAGTCAGTTGGAGGGTCGCCAACAAAATGCTTATAGTCTTCAGGATCATGTCCTCCGTAAAATGTCCAGGTACCTTCACCTAATTCGCCATGAATATAACGAGCTGTTCCAAGAGCTTTGTTCTCCCCCATAATCAGTACGTTAGGTTTAATGAATTCCGTGCGAAAGTCAGTTGTCTGTCCCATAAAACCATCAATTTCTTTGGTGTGGTTTTGACAAAGCATGGTTGGTACAATATCCCACTTTGCAGAGAAATCAAATAGGAAAAATTTGTCCTGATTTTCAGGTATTCTATGATCCCTAGTTCCATCAATATCTGAATATTCATATTCTAAAGGATCATCGCTAATGGTATAATCTGTAAAAGCGAATCCGTAATCGTAATCAATTTCATTTTGAAAGTTAGGGTCAGCTGGATCATGGTCATACATATGTTCACATATATCCGTTTCCTGAGCAGCAAGAGCAATGTCAAAACTGTCGGTACCAGAGCACATAGTAAAAAGGAAACCGCCTCCGGCGACATACTGTTTAATTTTTAGAGCTACTGCCAACTTCAGTTGAGAAACTTTGTCAAATCCTAATTGGGCAGCCATGGCTTCGTTATCTCGTACTTGTTTTTGATACCAAGCCTGAGATTTATAATTACGATAAAACTTTCCGTATTGACCTGTAAAATCTTCATGGTGTAGGTGAAGCCAATCATAATCTGGTAAAACACCTGTTACAATAGCCGAATCATAAATTTCCTCATAAGGAATTTCGGCATAGGTTAAAACGAGAGTTACTGCATCATCCCAGGGTTGTTTTCCTTGTGGAGTATAAACAGCAATTTTTGGTGCAGTTTCTAATTGTACCACTTCCATATTTACTTCCGGATCGGCAATTTGCGCTTTAATTTGTTTGACTTTTACGTCGGGTAAAATTTGATAGCTAATACCTTTAATAATGAGCTCTTCTTCAATTAACTGTTGGTGAGGAAAAAGAAAGCTTCCTCCTCTGTAGTTCAATAACCACTCCATGACCACATCATTTTCTAAAACCCAATATGCAACACCATAGGCTTTGAGGTGATTTTTTTGCGATTCATCCATTGGAACCAGAATGGTGGATGCTTTGGCATTATTAGCCAGCAAAAAAAGGAATAGAAATATAATTTTAGAAAGGGACTTCATCATTTGTGTTGCTTAAAAAGTCATCGTCATCATTCATTTTACTTCCAAGGGTAATGGTATCTGCACTGGCTTCAAAATCCTTATTAGGACTAAAACCACTACCATAATCCATAGTGTCGAATGAATCTAAGTTATCAAATTTTGTTAACTCTTTGATAAATCTTAGACGAACGGTATCCAATGAACCATTTCTGTGTTTAGCAACAATAATCTCGCCAATTCCTTCCGTTGGCATTCCATTTTCATCTTCAATCAATCCATAATACTCAGGACGGTAGATGAAACATACCATATCCGCATCCTGCTCAATCGCACCAGATTCTCGAAGGTCGGATAGTATTGGTCGTTTATCACCTCCACGTGTTTCAACCGATCGGCTGAGCTGAGATAAGGCAATAATTGGAACATTAATTTCTTTTGCAATTTCTTTAATGGAACGGGAAATGGTACTAATTTCCTGCTCACGGTTACCCGTTTTAGTTCCTGCTGACATCAATTGGAGATAATCAATAATCACCAGCTGAATGTCGTGTTGCATTTTTAAACGACGACATTTCGCTCTCAATTCAAAAATGGATAGGGCAGGAGTATCATCTACATAAATAGGTGCTTGAGTAAGTCGGTGAACTTTTTCCTGAAGTTCTTGCCACTCACTTTGATCAGTAAATCCTTTCTTCAGTTTTTCAGAAGAAATTCCGGTTTCCATGGCCATCAACCTTTTTACCAACTGCACATTTGACATCTCCAATGAGAAAATGGCAACTCCTTGATTAAATTTCATGGCTGAACCTGCAGCCATTGAAAGTACAAAGGCCGTTTTCCCCATTCCTGGACGGGCAGCCAAAACAATCATATCTGATTTTTGCCAACCAGAGGTTAATCTGTCCAACTCAGTAAATCCGGTTGGAACACCACTAATACCATCCTGGTTTTTTCCTGCCTTTTCAATTTCCTCCATGGCATCCTGAACAACGTCCTTTACCACGGCATAACTCTTTTTGAGGTTTCCTTCGGCAATTTTAAACAAACCTTCTTCCGCCTCATTCAAGACATTAAAAACATCCTGTGTTTCGTCGTAAGCGTTTTTAATTACATCTGATGATACTTCGATTAACGAACGAAGAATGTACTTCTCTGCGATGATACGAGCATGATATTCAACGTGAGCTGCTGAGGCAATTTTATTGGTTAATTGAGCAATATAACCCGGTCCACCAACCATTTGTAAGTCACCTTTTTTTCGCAGACGTTCGGTGACACTCAAAATATCAATACTCTCAGAGTTGGCAAAGAGTTCTAGAATAACCGAGAAGATTTTTTGATGTTCCATTTTGTAGAAACTCTCTGGTTTCAAAATGTCAATGGAATCATTGATCGCATTTTTTTCCAAAAGCATTGCTCCCAATACCGCTTCCTCCAAATCAACCGCTTGTGGCGGTAATTTCCCAATCTCTCCAATAGCATTTAACGACGCTGATGCTAAACTTCGCTTATTTTGGGTTCTTATGTCCTTTTGATCGCTCATCCTAACAAATATACGGCAAAGGGCTTGTTTGTCTTGCAGATAGACAGAGAATTATTTATTAACAAGTGATGGCGGAATCAAAATGTTAATAAGTCTTAGGGAACTGCAATTTTTTGTTGAAGGTTTAGTTCGGGGACTTCGATGAGGTAGAAGCCACTTTTATCCCAGGCAATGTTGGCTGAATTACCGACAGTTTCACTATGAACAACTTTTCCTCCAAGGTCATAGATGTTGAGGGTATAATTTGCTTCTTCATTTCCCTG
>JAKSBJ010000210.1 GCA_022361195.1 Flavobacteriales bacterium | reverse complement strand
TTGGTTGGTCAGTACTGGCACCCACTGTTTATTACCGAGAACTTTGCCAACACGGTTAATTTAAGTTGTGGAACACCTTATAATCCGCTTAACCGTCAGCCAATGGTTCGTTTAGGTTACAAGCTACACGATAAAGTAGAGGCAATCGGTTTCTTAATGCACCAAAATGACTTTCTGGATAAAGGTATGCACGATGCTTCAGAAAACTCATTGATTCCTGAAACTGCTTTACAGGTAAAATACAAGTCTGAAGGCTTTTTTGCTGCATTAACCGGAGGATATAAAGTACTTCAACCTGAATTGGCAGATCCTAATACAGGCATTAAAACCGATGAAAAAGCAAAAGGAGGCTACTTTACCGGTTCTGTTAAAAAAGACTTCGGTGCAATTACTGTAAAAACAGCAGCTTTGTTTACTGCAGGAATGACCAATGTGGTGATGTTAGGAGGATTTGCAGAAAAAGATAACGATACCCCTGAGCGCGAATATACTGCTCTGAGAAATTTTGCATGTTGGGCTGACTTTGAGTCGAATGCTGAAAGAGTGAAGCCAGGTATCTTATTAGGTTATACCGAAAACATGGGAGCATTTGATAAAGCAAAGCCATTGGCAGGCTATACAATTGGCGGCAACATTGCCAATATGTATTCTGTTATTCCACGTGTAAGATTTATGGCTACGTCAAAAATATGGTTTGGTGTCGAATGGATGTATGTTGTGGCAGCTTATGGCGAGTCATACGATGATTATGCCAAGCCAATTGACACAACCGACTATACCAATAACCGCTTTACAGCGAGCATGCGTTATACTTTTTAAGACTTAATCTAATGAAGCAGAAACTGGCAGTTACCGCAATTTTAATGATTATAGCCGGCTTTGGCATGATACACAGTACCGAGGGCACAATGGAAATAATCAGTATGCTTTTAATTGGCATAGGTTGTGCTTATCTGCTATTTTTGTTGCTTAGTAATAAGTCGGGGTCGAACAATCAAAAATCGGGCGACGAATAAATAACACAAGCATGTTTTCGAAAGAGGAGGCTAAAGAATTACGACAGTTATTTTGGCATAAAATGGAAAACCGCACAAGGCGGATTCCTGGTCAGAAAGGCAAAAAGATAAAGTGGATATTTGATGAAACAAACATCAAGGGATTAGATCTTCGATTTGATATCAATCGTCAGCGCACTATTGTGGCTTTAGAAATAAACCATCGTAGTGAAGATCGCCGCCTGCAACTTTACGAAAAACTCGAGGCCTGTAAAACTATATTCGAATCGGCATATGGCGGAGAGCTAATCTGGGATTATCTTTATTCGAAAGATGAAGGCAGAGATGTGTGCCGCGTTTATGAAATGCTATCGCCAGCCGACATGTATAGACAGGATCAGTGGCCCGAAATAATGAAGTTTATGATTGACCGGATGATTCGGCTAGAAAAAGCCTTTCTGGAAGTGAAAGACTTTTTAGTACACGATGAATTAGGCAAATAACATAGTTGAAGAGTTTAAAAGTTTAGAAGGCTTATCCATTTGGGTAAGCCTTTTTTATAGACCAGGCACACATGTTCACTGGCAGAAAATAAACGCCCTATCTCATCAGAATAATAAGGAAATTCCAATGTAAGATTAGAGCCCGCGTTATGATCCAGTATATGATAAATAATGGCTTTAACACCTTCCAGGTTGGCTGAAACATCGGCACAATGAATAAATGATAGCTTCTTATCGGACTTTAACAGAAAGCTCCCTGCAATTAATTCGTTTCGTTCGTCATATGCTGCATACAAACCTGCACTCTTATAGCGTAAGGCAAAACCTATCAACTTAAGTAAAACAGTCTGTTCATCATTATCAGTAAATAAACCGGGTCGCCTGGCAAAATCAAGATATTCTGTGGCATCCATGGCACGTACAATGTTTATTTTTTTCTTTTTATAAACATCAATTACAGGCTTTATCTCCGGACTAATAAGTTTCTCAATTCTCGACATTTCGGTAATCAAATCTAATACTGCAAACCTCCTGGATTCACATTTCAGTGCTTTTATACCAGGGAGCTTATTGTGCGTGCCCATTATAAGATCAATATTAAACGACGGAATGGCCTTAAGCATATTAAAAGCATCACTTCTGCATATTGGTCTTCGATTAACAATACCAAGGTATGGTGTCCAATGAGGCGTATAAACCCCCTTAAATGTCTGTCGCTTTATGGGCAATGGCAATACGGCTTCATAATCATCAGCCACCACAGCCTGCCAGTCATCACAAACAATGTCCAGGTACCATGTATAGGCAAACACATGACCATTGGCAGAGTGATTAATACAATCATCCCACTTTTTATCACTCACTTCACTTCGCTTTAGCCATTTTAACTCCATAGGATTAGATCATTCCTTCGTCAGCATAAGAAAAATAAGACGTATCAGTAACAATGATGTGATCGAGAACAGGAATGTCCATGATTCGTCCTGCCTCACTCATCTTTTTAGTAATCCTTGAATCTGCATCACTTGGCTGCTTGTTTCCACTAGGATGATTGTGGCACAAAATAATTGATGATGCCAGATGATCGATGGCCGATTTAAGTATTAAACGCACATCTATTACAGTACCAGATATGCCTCCCTGGCTAACTTTGTTTTTCGCAATCACCTTATTGGATCGGTTTAGCATTAACACCCAGAATTCTTCGTGTGGAAGATCGCCTAATATGGGCTGAAAGATATCACTCACATCTTTACTGGTCGAAATTTTCTGACGCTCTTCACTATCCTGCAATTTTCGTCGCCGCCCCAATTCCAGAGAAGCAACAATGGTTATAGCCTTGGCATCACCAACACCATGATAACTTGTTTTAAGATCATTAACCGTCTTCTTACCTAATAAATTGAGGTTGTTATTGCAATCACGAAGTATCTTTCTTGACAATTCAACGGCACTTTCTTTGGCACTGCCTGAACCAATTAATATAGCAAGTAATTCTGCATCAGATAAAGAAGCCAGTCCTTTGTAAATTAGTTTTTCACGCGGTCGGTCTTCTAAAGCCCATTCTTTAATACTGAGGTGTTGGTAACTATCCATCTTTTTCTTTTAGCAGAAAAGATAAAGAGGCTAAATGAGAAAGTAAATATCAAATACGAAAAAAGCTCTCCATTATTGAAGAGCTTTTGGTGCAGTCCCTAGGAGAATCGAACTCCTGTTTCAAGGATGAAAACCTTGCGTCCTAACCACTAGACGAAGGGACCGTATGCTTTTCTTAAAGCGCGTTAACGTGTTTAGTTAACTTAGACTTTAAGTTAGCAGCCTTATTCTTGTGAATAATGTTTTTCTTAGCCAATTTATCAAGCATAGAAGCTACTTTTGGAAGCAATTCCTGAGCTGCTTCTTTCTCAGATGCACTTCTCAGGGCTTTCACAGCGTTACGAGTTGTTTTTGCAAAGTAACGATTGTGAACTCTTCTCTTCTCTATCTGACGAATGCGCTTTTTAGCTGATTGATGATTTGCCATCTTCCTACAATTAAAAATTGTTATTCTTTATATCTTAGCAGTCCCTAGGAGAATCGAACTCCTGTTTCAAGGATGAAAACCTTGCGTCCTAACCACTAGACGAATGGGCCAGTAAAAATTCCTTTCGTTAAAAAGGAGTGCAAATATATTGCTAAAATTTTTAACCCAAAGGATTTTTTTGATTTTTTTCAAATATTTTCCCTATTTCACTCATATTGAGATTGAAAAAATATCCTTTACTGTAAATCGACCCTTTGGACTAAAAAAGCGAACATTTTTGCAAAAATAGGATTAATCTAAGAATGATTTAATTTTTCGATAATCCTTTTTTGAAAGATTCAATGGCTTTATAATCAAATCTTAACAGTATGTATTAACGTAAAGTTTAGTCCTTCTAACATTCCGTTAAACTTGTCGAGATTTAGCATTGATGTAAGGGTATAAATAGGCTAATTTTTAATTAATCAGTGCGTAATCTGCCCCTTCTACTTTTGGTCACAAATAATATAAATTGATCATGAAGAAAGTTTACGCAGCTTTGTTATGCCTTATAGGCACAGCAATCTGGGCACAAAGTCCAGGTTTATTAATCTCCGAGTTTTTGCAGAATCCCGGAGGTTCAGACTCTCCTTTTGAATACGTAGAGTTAATCGCAACAGAGGATATTGATTTTTCTGTCACTCCGTATACAGTTATTGTATCCAATAATGGATCAGCAACTGCAAACGGATGGATTGAAGGTGGTTCAAGAACTTACGCTTTTGAAATTACTGCCGGAACAATTTCAATTGGAGATGTAGTTTATGTAGGTGGAACATCTATGGCACCTACGGGAACTGTTTTAAGAGCGATTGATACCGGAACCGATGGTGGAGATGGTGGAATTGGAAATTCAAGTTCAGGAGGTGTATTAGGAAACGGTGGTGGAAATGCAGACGGTATTGCTGTATTTAATCTACCAGTAGCTTCTATTACAGCTTCAACGGTTCCAACAGACGTTGTTTTTTATGGAACAGGTTTAGGTTCGGCAGTTCTTTCATCAACAGATGGATATGAATTAGCAGTTAATGACCTTTACGACGGAGGTAAATTAGAAGGAGCAGACTTCTTTGCTTTAGATGCTGATTTAACTATTGCAACTGGCGTTTTTGATTTAGGAACTAACACATTTTCAACAGCTAGAACTTTTGCTTCAGGAGCTGGAACTGATGGTATTTCAGATATTACTTTTATTGGAGGTTCACTTCCAATGTTGAGCTTTACAGTAGAAGATTCTACTGTGAATGAAGACGCAGGGGTACTAACATTTGAAGTTGAAATTGAAGAAAGTAATGCTACTCCAACTTCTGCTGATATTGTTGTAAGAGCGGCATCTACAGCTGATTCTCCTGAGGACTTTGTATTAGTTGATACAACAATTTCATTTCCGGCAAGTGCTACAGGAACAATGTCTTTTTCGGTAGAGATCATTGATGATATGATTGAAGAACAAACTGAGTATATCATTATTACCATTGATAGTTTGGAAAATGCCGAGTTAGATGGAGACGATCAGTTTTTCCTTTACATTAAAGACAATGACAGATACATTCCAACTGCTACTAACGAACTGGCTTTTGAATTGTTAACCAGCTTTAGTACGGGAACTGAAGGAGAAAGCTCTGCTGAAATTGTAGCTTATGATTCTACTTCTTACAGGCTATTTGTTGCCAACAGTGAAGCCAATAACATTGACATTATCGATTTTGCTGACCCTGCTGCTCCGGTAATTTTGAGCTCATTTAATGTAGATAGTATTGGAGCTATTAATTCAGTAGCTTCTTATAACAACCTAGTTGCAGTTGCCATTGAAGCTCCGGTGAAACAAGACCCAGGATTTGTTCTTTTCATGGACAATGAAGGAAACTGGTTAAACAAATTACAAGTTGGAGTATTACCGGATATGGTAACTTTTAATCATGCAGGTACACAATTAATTGCTGCTTGTGAAGGTGAGCCAAATGACGATTACACAGTTGACCCGCTTGGAGGAATTTCAATTATCGATATTACAGGGCCAGTTGCTGATTTAACTGTTGCAGATGTAACAAATCTTGATTTTACTGCTTTTGATGCTCTTGAAGCTGATTTAAAAGCTGAGGGAGTACGAATTTTTGGGCCATCGGCTACTGTATCGCAAGACTTGGAGCCAGAGGGAATCACTGTAATGGAAAATGATTCTATTGCTTGGGTAACACTTCAGGAGAATAATGCTATTGCAAGAATTAATATCGAAACAAAAGAAATTACAGATGTTCTTCCTTTAGGAACAATTGATCATAGTGTATTTGGGCATGGATTAGATGCTTCTAACCAAACAAGCGGAATTAACATTGCTAATTTTCCTATTAACGGAATGTTCCAACCTGATATGATTTCTCATTTTGAAGTTGGAGGAGAAGCTTTCTTGATTACGGCAAATGAAGGTGATGCAAGAGATTATGATGGTTTTAGTGAAGAAGAAAGAGTAAAAGATTTGGACTTGGATAGTTTGACTTTCCTTGACAGAGACTTTCTTCAAAATTCATTGTTGTTAGGTCGATTAAAGACTACTTCTGCTACAGGTGATACTGACGGAGATGGTGACATTGATGAAATTCACACTTATGGTACACGATCATTCACTATTTGGGATGAAGCGACAGGAGAGATTGTTTTTGACTCAGGAGATTTATTTGAGTTAATCATTGCTAACGATCCTGAATTTGTAAACATTTTTAATGCTAGTAACGGAGACGGTTCTGTTTCAGTAAAAAACAGAAGTGATGACAAAGGTCCAGAACCAGAAGGTATCACTGCAGCTACAATTGATGGGAATGCCTACGTATTTGTTTCTTTGGAAAGAGTAGGGGGAGTATTTGCTTTCAATGTAAACGATCCTTATGAACCAATGTATATTGGATACCACAATAACCGTGATGCTGCTACAAATGGCCCTGACAGAGGTGCTGAAGGAATCTTGTATATCGACGCTGAAGGTTCTCCAAATGGAAACAGTCTTTTAATCTTGGCAAATGAGGTTTCAAGTACACTTTCTATCTATGAAATCAACTCTTGTTCTGAATTGTCAGGTTTAATGGTTTCAACTGCAGGAGATGAAAATACTTTCTGTGAAGGTGATTCTTTAGAGTTAGTTTCAACAACTACCGGAACCTTAGATTACCAATGGCAAATGGAAGGAGAAGATATTGACGGAGCTACTGAAGAAAACTATTATGCTACCGAAGAAGGTATTTATCAATTAACTTTTGCTAATGAAGATGAAGAGTGTTGGGGAATAACAGATTCAGTTGAGGTTTTTGAATTAGCTGCTCCAAGTCCGGAAATTGATGTTGTAGATGCTGTTCTTTGGACTGGATCATTTGAAACTTACCAATGGTATTTTGAAGGAACTGCAATTGATGGTGCTACTGAAATGAGTTATACACCAGAGGAAGATGGTGAGTACACTGTCGTAGTTACTTCAGAAGATGGATGTGAAGGCGAAGCTGTAATAGAGGTAAGCTTTACTTCAATTAGCGAAAATGGAACTTCTGCTTTCAATATTTATCCAAATCCTGCTAAAGGTCAGGTTTTCGTTGAAGTTAACCAGGCTGGTACGGATGCTTTAATGGTAAAGTTATTGAATGTGGTAGGAGAAACCGTTATGGTAAAAAATACTGCAGCTCAGGCTAACTCAAAAGTTGCCTTTGATCTTAATGGAATCTCTGCTGGTATTTATTTCATCGAAGTATCTTTTGAAGAAGAAAAGAGAAGCATGAAATTAATCGTTGAATAAGAATAAACAACATAAACCAAAAAAAGCGGCTTGTCCCTGAGGCAAGCCGCTTTTTCTTTATCTAATAATTTAAAGTTACTTACGCCTGAATGTCTTTGTCAGACTGAAATTTGAAACCAAGTCGTTTACCTGTTTTCAGTTTAGAGCTTTGCGTGAGTGTTTGCATATCGTAGACAGAAACTTGTTGAACACTTTGATATGGTGGCGTCAACAAATCAAAGTCAATAGCATGCATAGCTGATCTTAAAATCAAGTCCTGAAGAATTTCAGGAGTCAATACCTGATGCATAAAGTCACGGTACAAAAAGTCCAACTGTCCTTTTCCTTCAACCACAAAATGGTTTTCTTTATTGACAAATACTCGTCCAATCAAATATCCTAAATCATTTGGACGATTGTACTCATATGAATCTGCCAGGAAGTTGTAGATGTTGATAATGCCGCAATACGCATTCTCAGGATTATTCTTTACGTAAGATGTCTGAGCAACATAATTTTTATCGTTAAAACGGAAAATGTTGGTATGCAGATAAAATACTAGAATGTCACTCCCAATATATAAATGAGCTTCACTTTCTCCTTTATCCAAATACTTTAATCGGATACGATCATCGGAAATGTCATCTTTGATTAAATCAATGCAACTTTTTAATTCTTCCTTAAAAACAGCAAACCACTGTTTTGCATTAGCATAAACATCCTGCTTAAGTCCGGTTTTAGCCCTAAGTAGTTCAATCAATTGTTTTTTTCCTTCTTCGTTTCCCATTTTAATACGCTTTAGCCATTATTACCCTTCTTGATGAAGGTTTACCACTATAAATACATTTTCCTTCTTCTGCAGGAGCGTCTAAAGGAATGCAACGAATAGTAGCTTTGGTTTCTTTTTTAATTGCCTCTTCTGTTTCAGCAGTTCCATCCCAATGTACCAAATAAAAGCCTGAGTCTTTCTCTACTTTTTCTTTGAATTCTTCGTAAGAGTCCACCTTGGTCATATTGTTGGATCTGAAATCGATGGCACTGTTAAAGAGATTGTCCTGAATTTCATCCATCAATTTTGAAACATGATCGACTACACCATCAATGTCAATGGTTTGTTTTTCTCGTGTATCTCTTCTAGCTACCTCAATTTGACCATTCTCCAAATCTCTCGGTCCAATCGCCAAACGAACCGGAACCCCTTTTGCTTCATATTCAGCAAACTTCCATCCCGGACGTCGCTTATCATCGTCATCAAACTTCACAGTAAGTCCTTTTTGGCGTAATTCAGCCATAATAGGTTGAAGTTTGTCCTGTATTTCTTTTAATTGTTCTTCTCCTTTATAAATAGGGACGATTGCTACATGGATTGGAGCTAGTTTTGGCGGTAAAACCAATCCAAAATCATCTGAATGAGACATAATTAATGCTCCCATTAAACGAGTAGATACTCCCCATGATGTTGCCCATACAAAATCTTGTTTCCCATCAGAATCAGCAAACTTAACATCAAAAGCCTTGGCAAAATTCTGTCCTAAAAAGTGTGATGTTCCAGCCTGTAAAGCCTTTCCATCCTGCATCATAGCTTCAATACAGTAGGTCTCTTCCGCTCCTGCAAAACGTTCACTTTCCGATTTTAATCCCTTAACAACCGGAACTGCCATAAATTGCTCCACAAAATCCGCGTAGACATTAATCATTTGTTCTGTCTCTTCTATAGCTTCCTGTTTAGAAGCATGAGCAGTATGCCCCTCCTGCCATAAAAACTCAGCAGTTCGTAAAAACAAACGTGTACGCATCTCCCAGCGAACCACATTAGCCCATTGATTAATGAGAATTGGTAGGTCGCGGTAAGATTGAATCCATTTTTTATAAGTGCTCCAAATAATAGCTTCAGAAGTAGGTCGAACTACCAACTCTTCCTCCAATTTGGCCTCAGGATCAACCATAAGTTTTCCTGCTTCATCCGGATTGTTTTTTAAACGATAATGCGTTACAACAGCACACTCTTTTGCAAAACCTTCCGCATTTTTTTCTTCGGCCTCAAACAAACTTTTGGGGACAAACAAAGGAAAATAAGCATTCTGATGTCCAGTTTCTTTGAACATTTTATCAAGTTGATCCTTCATTTTTTCCCAGATCGCATAACCGTAAGGCTTAATAACCATGCACCCTCTAACGTCAGAGTGTTCGGCTAAATCAGCTACTTTTATGATATCCAGATACCACTGGGAATAATCGTCCTCACGCTTTGTGATTTTTTCGGCCATTTTTGGTATAGTTTTTGTTACTTTTTTTGAATGATAGCAAAAATAGTTTAAATTTAATCCATTCCAATATTCAGCGCTATGAAAAAGTTATATTTATTGATCGCACCAATAGCTTTTCTCGCTTCATGTTCAGGAACAAAACAAGTTTATGACGACACCTACGAGGCTGCCGTTAAACCTGAGAAAAGTGTGGAAAAAGAAAATGATGACCTCGGTTATCAAGATTACATCAAAAACTACGAAAACCAATATGAGGTTGAAGTAGATAGTTCAACACAACAAACATCCACTAAATCTTCTTATTCTGATTTAGGTGGTTCTTATTATTCCGGAGACGACATTATCGTCAACAACTATTACGGAAATGGTTATGGCAATGGCTATTCCAATTTCAATAATGGTTGGGGAGGGGCGAATGTCAATGTTTTTGTTTATAACGATCCATGGTACCGTTACAACCGATGGGGATGGTCTAATTATTACAGACCAGGATATTATAATAGCTGGTATTATGACAGTTGGAACTACGGTTGGGGAAATCCTTATTATGGATGGAATGCACCTTACTATGGTTGGAACAATCCGTACTATGCCTGGAATAACCCTTATTATGGTTGGGGGAACCCATATTACGGCGGATTCTATGATCCATGGGGATACAATCCATATTGGGATCCATGGTATAATCCATACTGCGGATATCCGTACAATGGATGGAATTCTCCTGTTTCAAATGGAAATGGAGGAGGATTCACGGACAATACTATTGTAGACAATCATTATTATGGTCACAGAGGTGGAGTTGCAACAGAGTCTGTTAATACATCAACTTACGAACACACTATTAAAACTGGAAAACCCGGAAGCGGAAAACCTTTTGCAGCTTATGAAGCGGCAGAGGAATTGGCTTCTATTTCAAAACCAGTTAACCAAGCGGCAACAAATAATTT
This sequence comes from Flavobacteriales bacterium, assembly GCA_022361195.1. Taxonomy (GTDB): domain Bacteria; phylum Bacteroidota; class Bacteroidia; order Flavobacteriales_D; family Crocinitomicaceae; genus JAKSBJ01. The sequence continues at coordinate 4,742 of JAKSBJ010000210.1, read as the reverse complement.
AGCCGGGGCATCGGCTACTTTGCCAACCAGTAATACCGGAAGAATTGATAATACAACTTCTGGAGCAGGAGCCAACAATCCAATTAAAAATACAAACGGCCAAACTGCAACCAACAATTTTGCTGGTAAACCATCAGGAACTACAGGAAAACCCGTCGTTCAAACTGGCAATACAGCACAAAATAACAACACTGGTAATGGAGGAGTTGTGTATGTCGGAAATAACAAGCCAAATACAGGTAGTACAGGTAAAACGAAGCCAGCTAATAATAGTGGGACAATGACCTTTAAACCGGCCAATAACCAGTTTGCTACGACTTCGAAGAATACCAATAATTCGTATTCAAAACCAAAGCAAACGAATACGACCAGTACATCAAAGCCTAAAACAACCTACAGTGGTAATAAATACTACACGCAAAGTGAAAGTAAAACAACCACCACAAAAACAACTTCATCAGGTTCGAGATACAACAACGGGAATAATTCAAAACCAAGTAATTATTCAACGGGAAGTAGTAGCAGGTCTAATTCAGGAAATCGTTACGGAGGAGGTTCTTATAACAGTGGATCATCTAACCGATCGGGAAGTTCTGGAAGCTATAATAGAGGAGGCTCATCAAATAGAAGTTCTGGAAGCTCTGGATCGTCGTCTAACCGTTCAGGATCGTCAGGAGGATCATCCAAGTCTACTGGAAGTTCATCAAGAAGGAGGTAAGCATGAAAAAGGCAGTTAGTTTTTTGATGATAGCATTATCATCCGGTCTTTTGTATGGCCAAAATGAAGAAGATGCATTGCGTTATTCGCAGGTTTATTTTGGAGGATCAGCTCGTAATATGAGTATGGCAGGGGCAATGTCTGCCCTTGGAGGTGATTATTCAAATGTTTTGACAAATCCGGCAGGATTGGCTCGCTTTAAGCGTTCTAATTTCTCGACGACTTTAAATTTTGAAAACCCCCGATCGACCAGTGAATTTTATGGAACATCTAACAATACCTCAGATTTAACCGCAAAGTTTGGTTCCATTTCATACATTAAGGCTTATAATCTCGATCCAGGAAAATACAGCAATTGGTATGGAATAACTATGGGGTTGGGGTATAATCGCATTCGTTCTTTTGAAGATCGATTTCATTATACCGGAACTGCCGATTCGTCCATCATTCATTCTTTTATCAAAGAAGCAAATGGAACAAATGATAGTTTGATTTTTGACGCTTTTCCATTTGGAGCTGGTCTGGCTTATGATGTTTATGCAATGGATCCTCATCCAACAGTTCCTAACAGTTATACCACAGCTTTTAGTTCGGGGCAAGCTGTTCACAACCGCGAGGTAATTCGTAAGGGAGGAATGGCAGAATATAATTTCTCAATGAGTGGAAATTACGGGAACAAGCTTTTTGTTGGAGGATCGCTAAATGCTACCCGTGTTCGTTATTCAGAAGATTTTACGCATAGAGAAACTTACACAGGTGCGGATAGTCTTTGGCTTAATAGTACACAATATACTGGAAGTTTAGACATTAAAGGTTGGGGATACAATGTTAGAGCGGGACTGATTTTTTTACCGACAGATTGGATTAGAATTGGTTTGGCTGCACAAACACCAACTTATTATGTTTTGAAAGATTTTTGGACCAATAATATGTCGGCGAATACAGATGATCCTGAAATTCCGAATAAAACAGTTTCACCTGAGTTTGTTCCAACGGGTTCATATGATTACAGGTTAAGAACACCTTTTAAAGCTAATGCTTCTTTAGGGCTTGTATTGAAAAAGGTGGCGTCCATAGGAGCAGAGGTTGAATATGTTGATTATGCAGGTTCATCGCTTTCTTCTAAACGATTCAGTTCAGCGCCATATGCTTTTACAGTGGAAAATCAGCAGATTGATAATCTCTATCGGTCGGTGTTTAATGTGAAAGCTGGGGTAGAAGCGCGAATCAATCCTCAAACTTATGTAAGAGGAGGCTTTGCTTATTATCCTTCTCCATACAAAAGTTCAAGTGGAAATGTACAGTACCCAACTACCTTTTATACCGGAGGTTTGGGGTATAATTTCGGATCTTTTTACGTAGATGCCGCTTTCGTTTTAAAGAAACTACAACAGGATTATTACGCCTACGATCCCACTTTATCGGGAAGTAGGGCTTTAATTGATGTTAAAAATTCTCAATACTTATTAACACTTGGGTTCCGAATAAAATAACCTGAGTTTCATAAGCTGGCGAAAGCCAGTTGGCCGTCTCATTGATCGCATGGGGCGGTTTTTTCTTTTTATAATTTCTTCCAAGCAAATTGCAATTACTACCTTTGTTTACTGCATTTGCACAAACCTATTTAATGGTCAATGGAGAATTTTAGAGAAGCCCTAATTACGGTATATCAGCAGACCAATGCCTTTGGTAAACTTCATGGTTTGGAACTCAAGCGTTTTGAGGCCGACGGAATCGAATATAGACTGGAAGTAAAGCAAGAACATTTGGCAACCCCAACTACTGCTCACGGAGGGCTGGTAGCAGGTTATATGGATGGAATTCTTGGGCTGGCAGCATTATACGTTTCTTCTGAAGATGGAAAGTTGGTTTCAACCGTAGAATTTAAAATCAACTATTTAGCTCCTGTTTTTAAGGGAGATATACTAATTGGAAAGGGATGGACCATTTCTGCTGGTAAGCGAATTATCGTTGCACAAGGAGAAATTATTAATGAATCCAATGGTAAAAAGGTGGCAATTGCAACAGGAACTTTTAATGCTTATCCTTATGAAAAAAGTGGAATTTCATTTGAGGATTTCAAGCAGCTTTAAAAACATTGGGAATCAATTTAATTTAGCGTAGATTTGCAAAAAAAATCAATGACTCAATTATCAGACAGAGTTAATCAATTGGCAGAGTCGGCAACGATAGCAATGTCGGCGAAAAGTCGTGAGTTACAGTTAGCAGGTAAGGATGTAATTTCATTGAGCCTGGGAGAACCGGATTTTAACGTTCCGGATTTTATCAAAGAAGCCGGTAAGCAGGCAATTGACGATAATTATTCAAAATACATGCCTGTTCCGGGATATTTGGATTTGAGACAATCGATTAGTCAAAAATTCAAACGGGACAATGGACTGGATTATGCTCCTGAACAAATTGTTGTTTCAACCGGAGCAAAACAAAGTTTAATTAACGTTATTCTCTGTTTAATCAATCCAGGTGATGAGGTAATTATTCCAATTCCTTATTGGGTAACGTATTTTGAACAGGTAAAAATGGCTGGTGGAATTCCTGTCACCATTGAAACCTCTATTGATGATGATTTTAAAATTACGGCAGATCAGTTAAAAGGAGCAATTACGGAGAAGACGAAAATGATGATTTTCAGTAATCCGTGTAATCCAACCGGATCTGCCTATTCAAAAGAAGAGTTACAAAGTTTGGCGAATGTTGTTGCTGAGCATCCTAACTTTTATGTGGTTTCAGATGAAATTTATGAGCACATCAATTTTGTTGGACAACACCAAAGTTTTGCACAATTTTCGGAAGTTTATAATCAAACTATTACCGTAAATGGAGTGTCTAAGGCATTTGCCATGACTGGATATAGAGTTGGATATATTGGAGCTCCATTAGAGATCGCAAAAGCCTGTTCTAAAATTCAGGGACAGTATACTTCTGGTACAGGATCTATTAGTCAAAGAGCTACAAAAGCAGCCGTAGAAGCTGATCCAGCAGAGATTAAATTCATGGTTGAAGCCTTCCATAAAAGAAGAGATCTCGTATTGTCATTATTAGCCGATATTGATGGAGTTAAGGCCAATGTTCCAGAAGGTGCATTTTACGTATTCCCTGATATCAGTAGTTTCTTTGGAAAATCGTTTGAAGGAAGAGAAATTAAAACTGCAACAGATTTGAGCATGTATTTGTTGGATGAAGCTTTAGTAGCATTGGTTACTGGAGAAGCCTTTGGTGATCCAAATTGTATCCGAATCTCTTACGCAACTTCCGAAGATGTTTTGGTAGAGGCTTTCAAACGAATCAAAATTGCTTTGGATAAGCTAAACTAATCTCAAAAATGGCCGATTTAAATAAAATCTTTGAATCGTTTAACGATAAAAAAATTGTAGTTATAGGAGACGTCATGGTTGACACTTATATTAAAGGTGGTGTTAATCGTATTTCTCCCGAAGCTCCCGTTCCGGTAGTTCGATTTAAATCGCGTGAACATCGGTTAGGAGGAGCTGCAAATGTGGCTTTAAATGTAAAGGCTTTAGGTGCAGAACCGTTCATTTGTTCTATTATCGGAAAAGATGAGGAGTCTGAACTTTTTCTTAAGCTCATTCGAGAAAATAAACTCAATCAAAAGGGGATTATTGGATTTGATGATCGTGTAACAACAGTAAAAACAAGGGTGATTGGAAACAATCAACAATTGTTGCGAATTGACCATGAAGAAATTGCTCCTTTGAGTTCTTCGGCTGAATTTGCATTGATTGAAAAGGTGAAGATGATCTGCGAAAAGGATCAAATTGATGCCATCATTTTTGAAGATTACAATAAGGGAATTTTAACTGAAGAGGTAATTAAAAAAGTCATTGAATTTGCCAATGAAAAAGGAATTATCACCACGGTTGATCCTAAGAAAGATAACTTCCTAAGCTATACCAATGTTACTTTGTTTAAGCCCAACTTAGTAGAGTTAAAAGAAGGTACCGGAAAGGATTTTGAAGCGAATGATCAAGAGGCGATTAGAACG
>JAKSBJ010000293.1 GCA_022361195.1 Flavobacteriales bacterium | reverse complement strand
GAAGATTTTTTTGAAATGCTCCACATTAATAGGGGAAGAGACCGGCAGCTTATCACGCAGCTGCGTAACAATCGCCCACATCCAGCCAAGGGTTCCCAGGCCAAACAGCCCTGCTATAAGAGGAAAAAACCTGAGCAGCAGATCAGGGTTGGAGAAAGAGAGGATATTGATAATAATGCCAATCCCCCAGGTCATCATAAAGAGCTGATAGTGCTTAAGCTTTAAAAGAAACTTCATACATCGCGATTACAACGCGCAAAGTAAGGTTTTTTTAAAAAAATGCCCGAATTGAGATGTTAAAAGGCCTCTAATGAAAGTGAGGAGACGTACAGCAGGCTTTGAGCAAAAAAAGCTCCCGAATCCGGGTTATGCAATTCGGGAGCTGATTCTCACGCTAATTCAGGGCAATCTATAAAAAGAAATTGATCCCGAAAGTGGTATTGGACAGATTCAGGTTCAGACCATAGGTATCGATGCTTATCTCATTACCACCTGTAGTCAGTTTCTCCTGATCATAGAATAGGGCGCCCATCCTCATGTCCAGAGCAATTTTTGATGTTAAGAAATAGAGTACTCCCGGACTGAGTCTTATGCGGGTGGTGTTAACGTCAGTATTTCCACCTCCGACATTGTCGATTTCACCCGAACCAAAGCTGAGTGATGGCTCAAGAAAGAAGTAGAGATTGTTTGCTACTGATTTATGAAAGCGGGCAAATGCGCCAAATTCGAAAAGGTTTCTGCCCTGGTCGGATGTTTGACTTTCAAAATTATTACTGGAAATATTAAGATTGACTCCCACGCTGGTAAGATCAGAGATGAAATAAGAAGCACTGGGCAAGAAATTGAAGTTGTTGTTCTCTCCCTGAGGAACGTCCTGTTTGGTAAAGATGAAAGCACCTCCTAACTGAACTTGTCCTTTCTGTGTTTGGGCAAAAGCGAATGCGCTGACCAGTAGCATTGCACTGAGTAGTATTGATTTTCTCATGTGTTGTAATTTTTAAGTTTCAGAATTATTTACCCATGGTTCCCCAACAAGTGTGCCTGTTACCCTGAAGCCACAGATGGCGCTCTATTTTTATGTAAGAGGTGTTTTAAGCCCAGGTTCGGTACCGGAAAACCAACTGTAGCTTTCAGAATGGACAGTTTTT
>JAKSBJ010000124.1 GCA_022361195.1 Flavobacteriales bacterium | reverse complement strand
TCTTTAATCTATTATTTTTGATTTCCTTTTTACATTTCATGACCAACTCACGCTCATTCAAATTACATCCTATTTGCATTAGAAGATAGTCTCTCAATTTAACATCTCCAGCTCTGATTTTGGGATCCAAATTAAATACTTGCTCAAATATTTCATTGAAGTCATTTAAATCATAGCCAACTTTTGAACTATAGTGGAACGTTTCAGCGAGCAATTGAATTTTAGTAGACGATTCCAACTCAGCGAGAAGTTCATGATTTTCCAAAGTCTCTTTCATTGATTTATAGGATACTTTTTTAGTCATTGGTTCAAGCGCACCAAAAAAGTATTTCTTACCAAATAATTTATGCTTGACAACTTTGAGTGTATCTTCTAAGGTGTTTGCCTCTGAATAATTCGAAATAAACTTCCATTTTATTCTATCAAGGTTTGTCCGTTCCTTAGCTGGTTCACAGCATTTTATCACAGCACTAAAATTTGTGAAATCAGCTTTATCAGCATAATAATCTAAGATTTTTCTATGCCCCAAAGATCTGGTATCTTTCATTCTACCCGACTCAATGTCTTTTAAACTTTCAACCACTTCATTAGCAAAATCAATATTATCTGAGGAAGTTAAATACTCGAGAAAGCTTAAAGTCTGATGCATCCGCATAATTGGATCATTTACACTCAGAACAAAATTGAATCGAATATCTGGCTCTACCAGAGTTTCTTCATATAAACGATCAAGATTGCTATTCCATGAAAGTCCGGAATAACAGTTTTCAAACTTTGATAAGCGCTCAAATTTTTCTGCTGGAAATATTTTCTCAGCTATAGACAGTAATTGATCTTTTGGCGCTTTTTGGTAGGCCAGATTTAATCCTTGAATATTGAGCTTGATTTTTTCCATAATTTAATTGATATCGTCTCTTGTTTATAGGCCTTATTTTCACCAATCTACGAAACAATCAAATCAATATGCCGAACAGAAACAGAAGTGGTATTAAATATATAGTTTTCGGTAATTTCTTCTTAAAACCAAGCTGTATCTACACATCTACTTATCAAAGTATAACGGGCATAAAATTTGCTATAAGAACAAAAACAAAGCCCTAATTCATGCTCAAGCATTTACTTCAAATCATCCTTACACTCACCCTCTTAAGCCAAGGATTTACACCTTTTGCACAGCATAAAATTAGCGGAACCTTAACTGACCAGTATCAGGAGATTGTTCCCTTTGCTTATGTTTCGATAAGAGGACTTTCACATTATTGGAACGAGGCTGCACGAACTAATCTGGATGGTTTTTATGAATTTGATTCATTACAAACCGGAGAATATGAAATTTGGTTTGAAAATATTGGAATGGAAACTCAACGTTTTACGATTCAACTTTCAAAGGACACTTCTTTAAATGTAAGTTTGTTAGACTTACCTTATGAACTGGAAGAATTTAAGGTCTTTGCTCGTTCCATACCACTTATTCAAAAAGATGGAGAACCTCCTGTATTTCATGACACCACAGGGATGTAATGTAAAATTGACAGTCTAAAAAGCGAAGGAATTATAAGTACTGGAAAAGAATTTAGAACCCATTTGGAGAACTACCTTTCCTATCCTGAAAAAGCCAAATTATTGGGTATTCAGGGAAGGGTTTTTGCTCAGTTTTCTATTGATGAAGAAGGAATGGTGCAGGATGTAAAAATTCTACGAGGTGTTTCGGATTGCCTGGATAAAATGGTGATTTCGGCACTTTTGACTCTACCAAAATTTGAACTGAAAGAAAAGTACCCAAATGGCCGATATGATGACCATACAGAGGGTTATGAAACCGTAAAATACTGGATTCCTATTCTCTTTTATTTGGAGTAGGTCGGTTTTTCCACCTTTTCTTAGCTCGATGCACTCCTCGGCGTTTTTGTACTTGCACAAAAATGAGGACAGCCAAAGCATAAAACGTCAATCCCATCCCAACATATTTTCGCTTAAAAAGAGTAATATTTTCAGAGGCATAATTCTCTTCAATTAAGAAGTTAGAAGAAAACAAATTCCAATCTTCCAAATACCAGAATTTCACCGTATCACCATAGTCCAAAGGACCATACATACTTTTCGGGACTTTAATTCGATTTTTAACCTCCGTAGTGCGATTATGCCAGTATTGTAAACTAATAAAATAGCCCTGTGCTCCATTCCACCGCGAATGATTTTCTTGTTTGGATAAAAGAATCCCTTCTTTTTGTTCTCCCTGCTCTAAAAAGGCATCATATTTTGCATGAAAATAGTAGGAAGACGACCAGCTCATTGGACCAATAATCAATCCTAAACCAGCAATGGCTTTGATGATAAAGAGAATGACTTTTTTGAGCGTTTTCATTTGGTGAACATCCGTTTTGTCCTCAATCTACAAATTTCTATTTTGTCGCCCTATTTTTTTGATTTACACTTGGGGTGATTGACATAAAATGCTTTAATTTCTTTTTTCTTCTTACCCAAAGTCAGTACGACAGGTGTTGCTGTAAATTTTGTTGCTCCCGAATATTTTTTGTTATTAAATCGAGCTACAATACTACTCCCCATCCAATTTGCATTCACCTTAAACTCTGATATATCCTCCAAAGAGTGAATGTAAATCCATTCGCTCATTTCGCCTTGTAATTCTGTGGTTATAAAAGCCTCAAACTCCCTAACAGACCTCATAGCATTAAGTTGCTCCAAAATGTATTCCGGAACGGGTTTTCCGTCATAGGTATAAGTAGTTTTGGTGACCGTGCTTGTTGAATATGTCTGTTCAAATAATTCGGCTTTTTCAGGGAAAAAGAAAAAGTAATTTTGCGTCCCCACAAAAAGTCCTTTTACCTGTTCCATAAAATTTTCCTTACCTATGGTTCGGGTATCTTCAACAAAAACGTAATCGATGTATTCCTGCATATTTTTTTCAATAAGTTCGGTACGACAAGATATCAGAATCTGCAAAAATTAACCTCATCAGAAATGATGAAATTGGCCTTTGATTCCTTCCCCATTTTTTTTCATTTTTTCTTATTACGTAGTAATAAGGGAATTAATCAGGCAAAAAATTTTAATTGGGGACTTGTTTTAACGAATAATCTGATTTACATTCGCCGCAGAATTAGAATTAAAAATTAGTAAAAACCAAAGAAAATGTTTAGTGCAAATACACATAAAGATGCCGGAGCTTTTGAAGGAGTTTTCGGTTTGCTTTGGGAGAATACTTTTAGATAGAATTTAAAAACACTCACTATATGAAAGTCCGAAGCAAGATTGTTTCGGACTTTTTCTTTTATGAACATTTTTGTTCGGAACAATCCTAAAAAAGATTCATTAACCTATTAAAAATTTAAATCATGCAGCAGAGTAATTACCCACGGTAAGAATTCGGCACAAAACGTTGAGCCGGATTCATTAAAAAATTTGACAACAGTAAAAATTAAGAATGAAACCGGTTTCTATAAAAGGTTATAGAAAAAAGGAGGTTCGCAAATTATTCAAGGAAAAACGACGATTGTGTCAGGAGAGCTGGGATTTGGGTTATCGAAAATTAGACAAACCCATTCGGCACGGCTGGTACAAGGAAATGGCTTTAACACCACAGCTAGAGCGCTATAAGTGTAAGCCCGAAATTGAAGAAATTGCACAAAAATTTAGCATTACAATTTGGGGTAGAACAAAAGAGGAAGCAGAGAAAAAGTGGAATGATTGTCGATCAAAACATTTGATTTACAATGGAATTCCAACCCTGAGTCCCAAAAGTTATCGCAAGCTAAGTGAAAAAGCCCAAAGGTATTGCACCGTCTTCTTTTTCAAATGTGAAAAGAAGTGGAGACGCAGATACTACGTCCGAATTCCGAAACTGGCTTACAAAATAAAGTTTAGCCGAGCCTACGTTACCCATTCTAAAATCATTGATCCGGCCATTGAAGAACGGCTTGATTTAATTGAACAACAGTTCCTGAAAGCGGGATGGTACGAGGCAGCGAGCATTCATTTTTCATACAGATGCAGATGGCAGATCGATAAAATTAAAAAGGATAGAAAAAACCGCCGAAGCACCTTAAGACAATACAAAAACGCTTCACTACAAGAAGCAGAAAACGAACTAATATGGGAAAGAAATTAAGCGGGAAAGACCTGATAAAATTAGGATTCCCACAGAATAATTCGATTAATATCACTTTGGGTTTAATGAGCCGATATGCCAAAAAGAAATCCAAACAGCAGATTTTAAACGAGGCAAAAAAAGTACTCCAAAGCCCTAAAAAATATATGGGTGACGGAGTTTGGGGAAAGATAGCGGAGAGTTTAATTGATCCGGTTGAAGTGACCAAACAAGAACTAAATCCAACACGAGCTCCTTTCACCATTTTTGGTGAGAATGAGATTGAGGAAGCAGCTAAATTTCAATTGTACGGTGCACTGAAACTACCGGTATCAAAAGCAGGAGCTTTAATGCCCGATGCACATGCTGGTTACGGATTGCCAATTGGTGGAGTTTTAGCGACAAAAAGCGCTGTAATTCCATATGCAGTTGGAGTGGATATTGGTTGCCGAATGAGTTTGAGCATTTATCCAATCAAAGCTTCATACCTCAAAGGGAAAAAGGACCAATTGGTGAATATTTTGAATGAAAACACCAAGTTTGGTTTACAAGGAGCTCATAAGATAAAGCACGATCACGAAGTGTTTTACCGACCGGAGTTTGACACCATTCCCTTTGTAAAAAAGCTGAAGGATAAAGCCTATAAACAACTCGGAAGCTCAGGAAGTGGAAATCACTTTGTAGAGTTTGGAGAAGTGGAGATTACCGATCCGGACAATGAGTTTAAATTGGATACCGGAACCTACATCGGTTTACTCTCTCACAGTGGGTCAAGAGGATTGGGAGCCAACATTGCGAAACACTATTCGTACCTGGCCACCAAACAATGTCCCCTACCCAAACAGGTGCAACATTTAGCCTGGTTGGACACCAATACCCACGACGGAATGGAGTACTGGCTGGCCATGAATTTGGCTGGAGATTACGCCAAAGCCTGTCACGATGATATTCATGCTCGAATTACGAAAAAGCTAGGTACAAGGGCGGTGGCAACCATTGAAAACCATCACAACTTTGCCTGGAAGGAAAAAGTAAATGGAGAAGAATGCATTGTACATCGTAAAGGCGCTACCCCAGCCGCTAAAGGTGAGTTAGGAATCATTCCAGGATCCATGACAGCAGCTGGCTACATTGTTAGAGGAAAAGGAAATCCATACAGTTTAAATTCCGCATCACACGGAGCAGGACGACTTTTTTCGCGAAGCAAATGCAAGCAAAACTTCACCCAAACAGAGATGAACAAGCTCTTAAAGGAAAAGGAAGTAACGCTAATTGGCGGATCAATTGATGAAGCTCCAATGGCCTATAAGGACATTGAAAAGGTGATGGGAAATCAAACCGAATTAGTAGACATTGTTGGAAGTTTTACCCCAAAAATTGTACGCATGGATCGCTAATAAAACCCAAAGCTAAAATCATCCGGGTGGAGAGAATTACACTTTGCCCGGATGTTTAAAAAAGACAAAAAAATGAAAAAGTTTATACAAATAACATCTGGCAGAGGACCTGAAGAATGCTGCTTTGCGGTGGCACAAGTGCTCAAAAAAATCATCAAAGAGTGCAAGGCATCCAATTGCTATCATGAAGTAATTCATAGGGAGCCGAGTAATATTAATGGCAATTTATACTCGGCGGCACTTTGGGTGGACACCAAAAACAATCCGCAAATTATTGACGGATGGATTGGAACCATTCAGTGGGTGAGTCAAAGTCCGTTTCGACTTCACCACAAACGTAAAAACTGGTTTGTGGGAGTTTTTGAAATTGACCAGGCTTTGATAGGCACATTTGATTTTGCAGAAGTCACTTATGACACGTTTCGTAGCAGCGGACCAGGAGGCCAAAATGTAAATAAAGTAAGTTCGGCCGTTAGAGCTTTACACAAACCAACGGGTTTATTTGTAAAGGTAATGGATACCCGATCACAACTGCAAAACAAAAAGTTGGCGAACGAACGTTTGCTTAAACTATGGAACGAATTTCAATTGGACAAAATCAAAAAATCCAATGAAAACAGCTGGAGCAATCACCTCAATTTACAAAGAGGAAATCCGGTAAAAGTATTTCGTTCCAAAGACTTTAAACTAAAAAGTCAACCAAAAAAATACAAGAACCAGCGGTCAAAGGAGAAACAAAAGTGGAAACGTGAGTTGGAATAAACCGCTAACAATTGAAAACAATGAAACATCACAATAAATACCTCATCAAGGCACTTGAATCCTATCCCTACGATTTGGAAGAGACCGTAGATTCGTTAGACTATGCACTTTCATACGATCCGGATAATCCAATGGCCCTGGCCTTGATGGGAAGAGTATACTCCGAAATTTATCAGGATTATGAGTTGGCCATTGAATACTTTGAAGCGGCATTGGAAGAAAATGTCCAGTTAGTGGCGGCTTATTCAGATTATCTTTTGGCTTTGACCCATAATGAAGATTATGAAAAAGCCCTAAAGTTTGTTGACTTTGCCGTAAGTGTTAAATCGTCAGACAAAGGGATGTTACTGGCACGAAGGGCATTGATTTACGAGTGTTTAGACGAATACAAAAAAGCTCTAAAAACCATTAAAATTGCAAGAAGTCATTCTTACAACAACGATTTTATGAGTTATTTGGACGACTTTGAACAGCGCATTAAAAAGAAGATGCCAAAGAAGAAAGGGAAGAAAAAGTGATGGTTTTTTTAAGAGATGGAGTTAATAGATAGAAATCAGAGGATGGAAGGACAATAGGCACGCGACGGAGACGCGCGCCAGTTATAGAAAAGGGACTTGAAGGGAGAATAACAATGGGCACAGAATCCCAGAACCTTGGGAAGTGCCCATTGTTAAAAACATAATCAATCTTACTGATCCAAATTGGAATAAATAAACTGACGAAGGTCTTCATAAGCACCTTCGGTTGACCAAAAAACGTCATGCTCGCCACCATCGACGGAGTATAATCTGTTTTTGATTCCTAAGGCCTCAGCCACCGGATGGTATAAGCTGGGGCCTTCTGTTATTACTCCCGATCCATCTGCATCTCCGCTAGTATATGGAACTACCGAATCGCTCGTACCATGAAAACTATATAAAACAGGCTCTCCGGCATTGATTAAATTGGCATACACCAAAGCTCCTGCTAAACTAATTGCCCCTTTTACAGAAGAAGAGTAACCAGCATTTCCACTATTTCCTTCTAATCCTCCCGAAGCAGTTACGTAATTAGACAATTCTTCACCTCCAATTTCATTAATCTCAGCCATAGAATTTAAATAAGCCGTGTGCAATCCCATAAAACCACCGGCTGAATATCCTCCTACAAAAATGTTATTGTCATCTATTTTATAGTTGTTATTTGTTGCCAAATCTTTTCGAAAAAAACGAATGGCTGCCCGCATATCATGAACCGCATCAATCACCCCTTTTTTCATAATTGCCGGGCTAGGTTCTACATCTACCAAACGATATTTTAAGGATACTGCCACATATCCAGATCGAGCAAAGAAAGTGGCCAAATCACTCATACTTTCTTTTTCTCCTACAAAAAACCCACCTCCATGTGCCAGAATAATTAAGGGCCGATTTGTGGCGACATCACCCTGAGGGGTATAAATGTCCATCAATAAATCTTCATTTACACCTCCTTGTGTAGTTGAATTTCCATACACAACATTGCTTTGGTTATCCACATTGTTGAACACCAAATTTTGATATCGTCCGTCATCTGTAGTTGGATTAGTTGGTGCGTCTTCTTTTTTACAAGCTGCCATCAGAATAAGAAACATTGCCAGCCAGGTCATTTTTTTCAAACTTCTCATATTATCGATTTTACATATGAAACAGTTGTCCACGAATAAACCCTACCCCTGTTTTCAAAAAAAAGAGAGCGAATAGCAGAAAAGATCTGTATTCACTCTCTCTTTACAGGATTCGCTCAAAAGAGCAAACACTACTCTGGTTAAGGAAAAAGCTGTTGAATGACCAGTGTAGTTATAACTTTTTTACCGCCTTCGTTTTTGTATGAGTACAACATTCATCCTCCTGACATTGACAATAGCGTCTATTATATAAATGGAGAAAAACCAAGCTGAGTGAAGGAATATAAATCGCTTCTTCCCATACTGCAAACCACTCCATTTTTTCGTTTAAAATCAAGCCCAATAAGGCTATCCAACATATCCATAATACTATCTTGACCCACTTTTTTGAGGTAGTTTTTCCAGACCAGTAAATCGCAAAAAAGGAAATGGCCAAAAAAAGATAATCAAGCCAATACCACCAGCCTGGTGCTGAACTACAACAACTGGCCGAGCAACTTTGTGCAACAAAAATGAGCGGTGTCGCCAAGCAATGCACCAAACATAAAGTACTAGCAAAAGCTCCTACCGAATCAGATTTATGGGAAAGTGAAATCATAATTTTAAATGCAACTAAGTTGCAATTATAAGAATTAATTCACTAACAAAACACAGTTGCATTAATTTCAACTATGAATTTAATGGGCTGTACTAATTGGAAAATGTAATGGCTATGTTCTTAAGACTCCTTTACTTTTGGGAACTCCACTATGATTTCTCGTTATTTTTGGGGTCATTTTTCATAGCCTCAAAAAACTCAGCTTCTTGCTCAGCTTGATGCTGCATAAAATCTTCTTTTTGATCTATCCAGGCGGCGGAATTAATTACGATGGATTTAGCATTAATCAAGGAGCATTCCTGATTAAAGCGAACATAAATGATACACTCTAGTATCCCATAACCTTTCGCTTTTAACTCAAGCAATTTGTTTTCCAAATCCTGTGGTGAATCGATTTTGTCGGTCTCGGCTAATCGTTTGATTTCGTCCATCTGTGTTTTTTAAAATCCTTACCCTATATGAGAATTACAACAAACCTTCATCATCATATTCCTTAAACCAAGGATCATTTTTTTGAAGAGATTTTCTATCAAATTTCTCCAGTCTATTTACTCAAAAGAATATGAATCTACAAAAGGAGTATCATTCCTCCGCTCTCTTTTCAAAATGAATCCAGGGATCTTCTTTTTCATACCATTTTCCTGGTGTCAAATAAAGATAAGAATCATGATAATCAAAATAGTAATCTCGTTTTTTACCATCCGTCTCCATCCAATAAACATACCCCTTTTCCTGTGCCTCTATAAACTCATCTCGGCTAATTTCAATAACATCCGGAATTTCATGCTCAAAATCCAGCCAAAAATGGGTTCCATAATCGTAATGATAGTCACGCATTAAGGTCCATTCACCCGCCAATTCAGGATAATTAGCTCCATGTCTTTTTAACAAATTGACAAGGCTATCCTCAAAAGAGGCTTTCACATAAGATTCTTTTAAATATTCATCACCATAACGACCAAAAACATAAACAAAAAGAGAATCACCTTCTCTCTCTATCGCATAGGAATTGGTATAACCATCCTCCTCTACTGCATGGAGATAGCCAGTATCAATAGAGAAAGTAAATTGATTAA
This sequence comes from Flavobacteriales bacterium, assembly GCA_022361195.1. Classification (GTDB taxonomy): domain Bacteria; phylum Bacteroidota; class Bacteroidia; order Flavobacteriales_D; family Crocinitomicaceae; genus JAKSBJ01. The sequence continues at coordinate 3,756 of JAKSBJ010000124.1, read as the reverse complement.
AAACCTCCATAGGATAGTCCAGTTTATAAAGCGTATCATTTTCAAAGATGAGATCACCACTTGAATAAAACTCAAACGGGCCAGCTTCCATATCCACAAATCCTTCTTCCAGATTGTTATTAATATCCATAAATGGGATATCCTTTACCAAAGAAGTGGATATCAATTCCCATCTTCCCTCCACATCTGGTTTAGACCAATTGGATAATTTATTTTCGACAGATTTTTCCTTGTCTTGCTGTGCCGCACAGCTTAGGCAAAATAAAATTGGCAACAGTATTCGGAACATACTTAAAGTTAGGCATTAACTTTAAAAGCAACACATTAAGTCCCTGACATTAAACCCTTTTAACTTTATTTAAGTGATCCTTTGTCATTTCTGAACAGCCCAATCCTGCAAGTTGATGTCTGCCGTTTCGGTTTCATAATTAAAATAGGGTTGAATGTGCAGATAACCATATTTTGTCCTTCCATCTTCGACGTGCCGAATAGCAATATAAGCATCTTCTCCAGAAGCAAAATCTCCCCAACGGTAATCGTTTCGGTAAAAATACCAGTAAAGGTGATCTTCATCATAATCATCCTGTACAGCATAATACGTATACTCCCAATTAAGGACTGTAAGTGTTAAATTGGTCCAGGATGCGCTATGGTTAACTGTGGCACCTTTCGTCAAAGCCTCAGCATATTGATTTGTACGAACATTCCAAACTTCATCGGTTAAAGAATCATCCCAGTTTTTATTCCAAACATCATGATACACATCTACCGCGGCAGAAGATGAATCGCCATAATCGGTTCCTGTGTAAATAGTATCTTCCTTCCAGCTGCTTAACACCGTCGTTTGTTCATTTAAAGGAATAATCTCAATCTTCAAACTAGTTCCTTTCTGTCCATACCCATAATTCACTTGAAAATCTCCTCCCTTAGCTCTTAATCGAATGTCATTATTTCCATCACAGTTCAGGTCAAAGTAATAGTCATTGCTAGTTTCCGAAACAGTAGCTTCATGATTTTGCTCGTTTGACATGCCTATTTCCATGGACTCAAAAGACTCTTTGGTGGTAACATATCCACAGGTTTTGATATCCTTCTTTTTACAGGAAGTAAAAGTGGTAATTCCAACAAAAGTCAACACAGCTACATTGCAACAAAAAAAACGAAACTTGTTCATAATGGATGAATAGGTTAATGATTTTGAACGCATTAAAAGAAACGTGACAGGATGAAAAAGCGTTGGAGAAAGTTTATGATTCAGTGACTTTAATATACCTCCAATCTTCCTCAGTACAGAGTCCAATTCCGTGGTGTGTTCTTTCACCTTCATTATTGAATTCGAGTTCATCAAAAATGTCGGGCACATCACCAACTATCTCAATCATACAATGCGAATGGTGTCCTCTCCATAAATCGGTATGGAACAAGTCACGATAGTTAAAAGCGTAACGAACAATGGTTTTAATTTTCCAGAACCTGTCCAGATTTTTAGTATCAAAGACGATATCATACACCTTTGGTAATTGTACATTGGCATAGGCATACCCAATTCCAACCGACATTAACCTTCCACTGGGCCAATCTCTTTTAAACGATTCAAATTCCTGCTCTAAAGCACTAAATTCGTCATCCCCCAAACGTTCGTATTTTTTTCTTGAAAGACTTAGTTGAGAAACCTCATCTTTAAATGGAATTTTATCCCAGATTTGAATGTATCGTTGGGCTGGATCAATGTCCGTTTCAAATTCCCAGGAAACTTTCATCTGATCAAATCGAAACATGGTGCTTTGTAAGCATGGAGCGAGATGACTTTTTAAACTATCTGACTGTTCACTATAGTTTTTCAGTTGATCAAAAATCCGTTGCATCGCCTCGTCATCTTCCTGCCTTTTTAACTCAAAGCGGATATTTTGAATACGATGAACCAACTCATTGGACCATTTTAAGCCATCGAGTTGCTCTTCAACCTCAGCAGGAGTATCCCAAATTGCCCTGTTCATCACCGTAATCTCAGACAACAATAAATCAACAAACAATAGTTTTTGAATGATACTGGGGAGATTCTCTGCCCTATTTTGAATTTCTGAAAACGTCATTTTGTTCAATACTATCAATCACTAATTGATAAATGCAAATGGTAAAAGTCATCATCCGTTTCAAAGATGACCTCGATACTATCACAAACGTAAAAACTCTTTGTAGGCCCTACTATTAAGTTGTAAACCTTTGTAGCGTTAAGTGTTTGAAGGAGCAAGTCAACAAACTCCTGTACCCATTCTTCTTTCCAACTATCATAGGACAATGAAAAATCTTTACCCTTATCCAACAGCACATAATAGGAATCACCCTTTTCCTGATACTCAAAGAACCATGACGCTATAATCGTTCTCCATAAAAACTCCTCTGGAGCCTTAATTTCTTCTAATTCATATGACTCACAAATTGGATTGAATAGACCATCTAAATTTTCGGTTAGCGATTTACCTTCCTCACCAAAAGGTGCGAGATAAAATTCATATTGATTGTTGGTTTTATCATTGAATCGGGCAACAGCTTTTAACCAACCGTTGATTAAACCCAAATTGTATGTTTTTTTATCTGTAATTGGCATTTAGTGCACTTATTAGTTATGAACGATCTGCTTGAGATGGTATTCGAGATGGACAACGTAATCAATCATCAAAAACTTCAAATCTTCGATTTTTCCATTATCCAACTCCACCTTATAATTCAAGCTTTCCTGAGATTGCTCACTCATTACATCCATGATTCGTTTATTAACTGATTTCCAAAGGTCAAGCAAATCCTCTATCTCCGCATTTTGATAGTTATTGACTTTCACCAACTCATCCTGATTGTATTTTTTCAACTGATAGGGTTTATCCTCGAACTGAATTTCGGTGAAGCGCTGAAGGTTGTTGATTCCAGAATCAATTAAATGTCCCAAAATCTCTTTTTTTGACCATTTCTCGGGACTTGTTTTTTGAGACAGCTTCAAATCTGGAGCATTAGACATGTACTGATGCCCTACCTTTAACAACTCCTGTAGCTTTTGGACAGTATCATTCATTTTGGTGTTCATCAATCTTTATTTTCCATTCAGTTCCCAACTCCACAAGAAAACCTTTTTGTATTTCAAAAACTCTCTCTTTTTCAAATTTCTCGGGCTCGTCCTGCAGTTCTCTTAAATCATCTCGTTCCGGATTATAAATTCCGTGTTGAATAAAATTCAATCGTCCTTCTGTCAAACTTACTTCATTAGCCCCCATTCCATTCAACCTATCATTATCCTCTCCATCATCCTCCCACCAGCAAACCGTACAAATTTCAAAAGCATATCGCGCTTCAATCGATCTTAACCCACAGCAGGGACAAGCATCTAATTTAACCGCCTCACCAGATGTTATTTGCAAAGCAGTTTGTTTAACCAAATATTCGTTTCGATACCCTTTAAACTGATCGCGAAATTTAAAATAGAGGACTTCGTCATATTTTTGGGCTAAATAATCTTTAGGTAAAGATCCCGTTTTAATGGAATTCTTGATTTCCTGGGACAAGTTTTCCCATCCATCAACTTCAGACCAATTTGTAAACCAAACTTCATGAAGTTCTTCCTCTCTCTCCCCCTCTGAAAAAGCTTCAATTTTATTCTTTATGTATTCATCCAGGACTTCGCTTCTTTTCATGCCTACGATCAAATTAGTTATAAAGATGAAAATTTATTTTGATCTTGATTCCGTCTTCATCAACCTTCTATTA
>JAKSBJ010000125.1 GCA_022361195.1 Flavobacteriales bacterium | reverse complement strand
TATTTCTTCTTGGTCTTAATGCAAGCCTTACAGATCCAAAGAATGTAAAAAGCGACATTGAGAAAATGGAGGAATTAAGGGTGGAAAATGATGGTTTAAAGAATATCCTAATTGAAAATAAGAATAATATGAAAAAGCAAATGATTAGGTCTCTAACATTTCAAGATGGAAATGCGGAAGAGGCAATGAATTTTTATGTTGAAGTATTTAAAAATTCTAAAGTAATTAGTGTTAAACACTGGGGAGAAGGCATGCCTAATTCAGCTGATAAAATTATGCAAGCTACGTTTGAATTAGATGGAAATCTATTTATGTGTAGTGATAGTCCAGCAATCCACGATTGGAATTTCACGCCAGCTGTAGCAAATTACGTTGAATGTGACGATGAAAACGAAATTAATGAACTGTATTCAAAACTTTCAGAAAATGGAAAGATTATGATGGAGTTAGCAAATCATGGCTTTAGCCAAAAATTCGCATTCATTGAAGACCAGTATCGTGTTTCTTGGCAATTGAATCTAGAGTGATTCGTTATAGATTTGGCTCGACAATGTAACCATTGTAGACACATTTGGCCCTGTAGCATAGAGTTGCAGGGCTTTTTTGATGGATTTCGCCAAAATAAGGTGACGGGATTAAATTTTCTAAGAGTCTTGTCATACATAGGATAGAGCAGTTCGACAAATTTTTGGTTTTCTTCTTAGTACCTTTGTAGAAAATGAATCAAAATTTGCACATACCCAACTCTACTCTCGGTCAATTTGTTGATTTTATTTGGGTTGCAAAATTAGATTCAATCAATATCCAATCTACTCAGCATGCTCCGTTGTTTACCGAGTTGATTTTTAATTATGGGGATACATTCAGTGTTGAAGGAGAAAATGTTGAGGAATCTACTTCTAAGTACCAAAAGCAAATTATTTCAGGACTAAAGACATCACCCTTTACAACAACGGCTCAGGGAGTTTATGGTAGCGTGGGCATTATACTTAAGCCGTATTGTTATGGGGTGCTCTTAAATAAGTTTGGGACCAACTCAATGAATGTTATTTCGGAAGTTCTTCATGAGCATGTGTTCTTTCCCGAAAGGCCAAACTTTATTGAAGCTGAAAAGTACTTATTGAAGCTTTTTAAAGGCTATGAATTTGATTCTGACTTAATAAAGTTCGAACAGCACATTTCCTCAGAAATACTTCAGAAAGGAGCTCAGCACGGTTTTGGCCTGTCGTTGTCCATCTCCCAGAAGAGCTTTATTCAAAAGTTTAAAAAACATTATTTATTGACTCCCTCTCAGTACGCTAAACTAAAACAAGTTCATTGTGCAATTGGACTCATGAAGCAAAATGTAAATCAGAATGTATTGAATGCAGGACTTGACGCTGGATTTTATGACCAAGCACATTTTACAAAAGTCTTCAAGAAATTCTGTGGAGTCACACCAAAACAGTTCCTAAAGGAGAATTTTTAGATAAGGGTAAATTCTGTACAATTTTGTTCATTTCGAGGACTCTACCTTTGTCTTAGATTTAAATTAATTGGCATGGACGATAGAAAACTAATACTATACATAAGCATGAGCTTAGACGGATTCTTAGCAACCAAAGATGATGATTTGTCCTGGTTGTCAATCGTTGAAAAGGAGGGTGAGGATTACGGTTATGCGGCATTTAATGAAACTGTTGACACATACATTGTTGGTAGAACAACTTATGAGAAAGTACTTGAACTGACAGGTGGGGTATTTCCTCAAGCTGGTAAGCATAAATGTTATGTTATCACAAGACAGGAGCGCGAAGCTGCTGACGGAGTCGAATTTTACAATGGAAATATTAGCGAGTTGATTGAATCAATTAAGTCGGCTAATGGTAAAAACATTTATTGTGATGGTGGTGCCGAAATCGTGAAACTCTTAATGGAAGAAAATCTAATTGATGAGTACAGAATTTCGATTATCCCAATTATTCTTGGTGATGGGAAACGACTATTCAAAGGAGAAATCCAAAGACGTAACATTGAATTATTCGATAGTAAGCAGTATGAATCTGGTTTAGTGCAAGTGTCATATCGAAGAAAGAACTAATTGCCATCAATCTGGTTCGACAATGCAACCACTGTGGACACATTTGACCCTGTAGCATAGAGTTGCAGGGCTTTTTTGATGGATTTCGCCAAAATAAGGTGACGGCTATAGACTTTCTCCCCCTTGTTATACACCCAGAGATCAGGACTATTGAATTATCACAAATTAAGGTTTGATCTTTTATCTTGAAATATTCTCACTTTCATCCCAGTAATAACTATCAGGATAAATTCGCTCTCCAAATATGGCTGTTCCGACCCGAACTATCGTGGCACCTTCTTCAATAGCAATCTCCATATCACCACTCATGCCCATTGACAATTCTTTCATTTCTACATTAGGTATCTTCAATGATTCGACTTCCTCTTTTAATTGTCTTAGAAGTTTGTAGCACTTTCTAACCTCTGAGGATTCTGAACTTAGTAAGCCAATAGTCATTAATCCTTTAATATGAATGTTTTCAAACTTTGCTATCTCTTTTATCAGTTGAATGGCATTTTGTGGAGATACTCCGAACTTGCTTTCTTCAAATGAGGTGTTTACCTGAACATAAATATCCATTTCTTTTCCTTCAAAGGTTAATCTTTGACTGAGTTTTTCAGCAACTGAAAGTCTATCTATAGATTCAATACAAGTTGCCCACTTAATTACCTCTTTGATTTTATTGGATTGTAGATGACCGATAAAATGAACTTCTGGATTCATCTCTTTTATGGCCGTGCATTTTTGCTTGAGTTCTTGCACCTTATTTTCACCTACTAACGATTCCCCTTGTTGCAATGCAAAATTGATTCTCTCAGAATCAACTGTTTTGGTGGCTAATAATAGGCGAACCTCCTTAGAATCTCTATTTACATTTTTACATGCATAATCAATTCTTGAGTGAATAACCTCTAAATTATTAACGATATTTTCCATTTTTCACCTGACTAAATGGTCTGGACAATCAACCCGTAATTCATCATTCTTCAATTTTTTTTCAAGTAGATTGCAGTAATGATTATTGTCGGAATTACTGTAATGATGGCATGTCAAACACATACGTTGTAAAGAAATCACCTCTTTTTGATTTAACTCATGAATGACATGTAAAAGAGAACCTAACAATATCTCTTTATTGGAATGAGATAGTAATTCGATGGATTGGTCTAACTGCAAACTAAAATTTGAGCTACTTTCTACGATCTCCTTACCTTTCTTTGTTAGACTAACTACATAACTTCTAGTATCCTTTATATCGGTTTCTTTCAATAATAGACCTTTCTCGATTAGGACTCTGATTGAATCACTAATTGTTGCTTTTGTCAAGTCGAATTCTTTTGCCAAGAAGCTAACCTTTAAATCCTCTTTTCTGTGAGTTGAACAGAACAATAGGATTTGGATTTGAATTGGACTTAATTTATGCTTTTTGCTTTCCTCCCAAAGTAAGACTCTAAACGCTTTAGATATTCGCTCTAAACTGTGAATTATTTTATTATTTAAACTACTATCCATGTTCAAGAGTTAGTTCTGATTCTTTTGCCTCAATAATGTTGTTTTTTATCGCTCGATAAGCTAAATCTTTTGCTTCAGCATATGAAATGTCATATAAGCGTTCAAAACTCACATATGCCTCAGGAAAACTATCGATTAACGAATCATAATAACGATCCAATAGTTTATCCGTCGGCTTCTCATACTTTAACCTTAACTGAAATCTTCTAAGCAAAGCGATATCAATTGCTTCTGAGTGGTTAGTGGCTCCAATCAATAAAGTATCATTTGGGAGCTGGTCTATCAATTGTATTACTGTATTCACAAGCCTCTTCATTTCAGCAGAATCCTTGCTTTCATAATCTCTGGACCTTCCGATGTAATCGAATTCGTCTAAAAACAAAACGGCCTTTTCTCTCGATGCTTTTTTGAATACCTCAGTGATGTTTTTTGAAGATTGTCCAAGACGTGAATCAATAATGCCTCCACCAAGGTTTAAGGTGAGTACTTTTTTGTCCAATTCCCTTGCAATGGCAATTGCAGTTGTAGTTTTACCACATCCGGTATGACCAAACAACAATAGTTTGTTATCAACAGGCAATCCATAATCTTGGAGTGTTTCAATGTGTTTAAATTCCCGCAACAATTGACGTAATTGACGACTATTATCTTCGCTTAACTGAATATCCTTCAGCTCTATGTCATTTTGTTTTGGATGGATTATAAAATCAAAAATTGGCATAATTCTACTTCTTGACACAAAGTTAGGAATACTAACAATATGATTCGTATTTATTCTTTAAGAATGTACACCCAAACATCCTGAACAGATTAAACCGTTTTTAGAACTCCAGCATAATTAGACATCTCATATTCATCTTTCTCATTTAATTCTTTATCTGCTATTTCAAAAATTTGACCCTTTTCCATTTATAATGTTCCATATGAAAAGAGATGATTCATGACCATTGATCTAGCAGTTTTCCATCTCTATAATGAAATATCCTTTTTGAATAATCTCATTTTCCATCCTTGGATCCAAAGTTTCCACATGGCAAAACTTACATTCTTCCGAAGATAATTCTTGACCTTCTTGTCCTTTTTCTTTTAGATACTCCTTTCCATAATTATAAATTACAGATGGATCTACTATTTGCCTTGGAGCAACTATATCAAAATGCATAACATCTCCATCCTTCTTTGTTACATAGGTATCCCAAATCGCTACTTCCATATTATTACTAATTCGTTAAATGTGAAAAAGCCTGTAAAGATTGAATACGCTTAATCTTTACAGGCAATTTGTTGGTTTAGCCTCTTACATCGGCCATTGATGCACCAAAATTGATGTGAAGAACATTCCCATTAGGAGTTAATAAAGCTGGGACAGATTTTACTCCAGCGTTTTCAGCTTCATCAATTCTACTTCTGTTTTCCCCGATATGAACAACCTCTACATTATCATCACCAATTAGGTTTATGATGTCTTGTTCAGCACTCACACACACTGAACATCCAGCGTGATAAAAAATCGACTTTTCCATTTTGTTTTTATTTAATGATTAGAGCATTATTGCTGACACAAATATACAGTTAGGACTCCTAACTATCCAAATTATTTTTTGACTATTTGGAACCCAAAAACCCAACCAGCTCAATATCAATCAATTAAAAACCATCTTTTCCTATGGTTTTAACAAGGGAGATTAGCTGAAGGAAACAATACGGATAATTAAAGCCAAACTTTAACTCAAATAAGGGTAGTTAAGTTTTTAGTCGACTTGTTAAAAATATAATTCGCGAAACATGAAAACTTTATACGGTTTAACCATTGCGTTAATGTTATCGATTACAAGTTATTCACAGTATCAGACTATTTCTGATGGAAATTGGAATACGCCATCAACCTGGTTGGATGGAAACGTGCCTATTTCCAATTCTCCAACTACTGCTTATGACAGCATTCTTATATCACATCAGGTAACATATGCAAACGAGGGAGTACCAAGTACAATCTTTGTGAATCATAAAATGCAGATTTCTGGAACTGGAAGTTTAACGATTCAAGCTTACGATACATTGGGTACAGGTGAAGGAAGTTCAAGTGTGCCAAGGTTCATAAGCCAAGGAGATATTTTTGTAGAAAAAGGAGGAAGTTTTTCCACCATGATTGGTACACCAACTTACGATGATGTGATTCTGAGCGGTACCATTGAATTAGCGGATTCTGCATATTGCCAATTTATGGCTTATGATACAGTTAAAACTTCGGGAGACATCACCATTGGACAGGCGGTAGATTGTTTTTTTGGATCGGTCTATGGAATGGTAGAAAACGCTGGGCTAATAAATGCTTCAAATGAAAAAACAACTTTAATACTCTCTGCGGACGGTGCTGTAAGTAATATTGGAGAAATTAATATTGGTGGAATTAACACTGGTCTCGCATTTACCACTTCCATAGATACCATAGTAAATAGTGGTGCAATAAATGTCGTTGGAAGCGATACGGTTTCCGTTCTTTTTAACGGCGGTAATGAGGGAGGGATTATTAATTACGGAGATATAAGCGGAAATACGATGTCTTCTGTCCAGTTTAATGTCCAGGAGTCAGCATCAATTATTAATGATGGTATCGTAATTAATCATAGGTCTGTTACGCTGAACGCTATTTCAAGTACGGCCAATCCAGTATTCAAAAACCAAAGTGCTATTGAAGGTGGAAATTGCATGTTTTTGGGGGATAATAATTCAAACTGGACAAACAATGGAATCGTAATCGCATCTGAATTCATAAATATTGTCAATTGCAATTTTAATGGATCCGGAAACTTTTGCTCAAAAATCGCCTTTGTAACTAACGATTGTGACTTCTCTGGCACCTTGGATTTATGTGCTCAAGGAGCCATGGGAATTATACATAATACCTCAACTGTAGGCGAAAATGTTACAGATTGCCTGGCGGCTTGTGACCTATCATCTCTTTCTATTACAGAAAAAATGCTGTCCGATATAAACTTGTTCCCAAACCCTGCTTCAGATAAATTATTTGTTGAAGTTCATCCACAGCATACATCCTATACCATTCAGGTTATTTCAGTAAAAGGACAGATTTTAATTGATCAAAAAGGAGAAGTAAATGGTCTTTCGCTGGTGGATGTATCAGAACTTCCAGAAGGTATATATATCTGCCGTATTCTTGGTTTGGAACATCAAATTAATAAGAGTTTTGTTAAATAGTAAAGCCTAGGATTTTCTGTATTTAACTAAGAATTCGTTCTGAACTACAACAAGTACTTTTTACAAAACTCTTAAGTAGACTAAATGATTATTAGTCTATTTGATTGGACAATTGTTCCACTGTTCATATTAAGTTACATTTGCCTTATGACATCAAAGCCTTTGGACATAGTAACCAAGGATAAAATTGGGGAGGCTGAGCTTTTCCAATTGAAAAGAATGAAACCCTACATAAAGCCTACAAAGCCTCACAAGCATCTAGGTTATCATGAGATCATTCTTATTACTGAAGGTGAAGGATTCCATACTATAGAGTTTAACCGACATCAAGTAACCCCACCGGTTATATTTTGTTTAAAACCAGGACAAATTCATCATTGGGAATTTACCGACAAACCCGAAGGTTATGTATTAATGTATAAATCTGAATTCATACAGGATTTGAACATTAGTCCTTCGGATCATACAGATATTGACCCATTTATTCAACTCAGTAAAGTGAACGATCAAGTAGTAGTTAAAGGATTATTTGACTCAATTGAAAAGGAGCTCACGGACAAAAAAGAGAACTTTAAATCATCCATTTCTTGTTATCTGAGAATTCTACTGATAGAACTTGAAAGACTATCGAAAAGAACTGATGATATGACTTCTGGTACCAACCTTAAATTTAAAATGTTTGGCGAGCTTGTTAAACGAAAAATCAAAACCTTGAAAAAAGTTAATGAATACGCGGAATTACTGCACATATCTCCCAAACATTTAAATCAGTTGTGTAAAGAAGCCTGTGGTAAAACTGCTAGTGCTGTAATTCACGGTCAAATTAGCACTGAAGCGAAGAGATACCTAATCCATACGGATAAGAACATTTCGGAAATAGCATTCGAACTGGGATTTGATGACTCATCGCACTTTTCTAAATTCTTTAGAATCCAAACTGGATTGACACCATCCAATTTCCGAAAAGATAGGTTTCAATAATACCTAAACAGCCTACATTCATACTGTCAGCCCGGCATTTTTGAACCGACATTTGTACCAAAAATTATTATGAAAAGGTACAACATTCTGGTAATATCCTTAATGATCTTAACATCAAGCTGCTCTAATTCTCCACGTACTGTGGAAACTTCTAACGGAAAAGATGGATGGCTCAAAGGGACAGATTCGGAAAAATTTGATGTAGTGGCAAACCAGTTAAGAGGCTTTGATATGGCTATGGTAGAAACCAGTTATCGTTATCAGGAACTCTATTGGGCCGGTCAGGACGAAAATTGGGAATATGCTCTATATCAATTAGAAAAAATTCGAAAAACAATAGAAAATGGGCTAGAAAGAAGACCAAAACGAGCTGAGTCGGCACAACGATTTTTAGATGTGTCCATCCCGGAAATGGAAATAGCAATAAATGCAAAAGACACTACATTCTTTTATGAATCATTTGACTTGTTTACCAATGCATGCAATAACTGTCATGCCCAAGAACAAGTTCCATTTTTCACTATAAAGCCACCTTTATCAAGACTATCGCCAGTTAGAAAATGAAGAACCACAAATTATTAGAAGTCGCAAAGGTCTTCTTCAAACTTGGTTGTTTTGCTTTTGGAGGACCCGCTGCACATATTGCCATGATGGAAGAAGAGGTGGTTAATAAGAGGAAGTGGATGGATCGACAGCACTATCTGGATTTGATCGGAGCCACTAATTTAATCCCCGGGCCAAATTCAACTGAAATGACGATGCATTGTGGTCATGAAAGAGCTGGATTCAAGGGATTATTTGTTGCAGGAATTGCTTTTATTTTTCCTGCGGTTGTTATTACTGGTTTTTTGGGATGGTTGTATGGTGAGTATGGTGAACTGCCCGAAGTAGAGCCATTTGTAAAGGGTATCAAACCGGCAGTATTAGCTATCATCGCTTCTGCCATTCTCAAACTTGGAAAAAAGGCCCTCAAAGGTTGGGAACTTGTAGTACTGGGCATTGTGGTTCTTGTAATTAGCCTACTTGGCATTAATGAGGTATTGGCTTTGTTAGGAGCAGGAATAGTTGGGGCATTATACTTCTACAGTAAGCACAAAATAAATGATAGCCCTAAATTAATAATACCTTTGACATTACTTCATATTTCTGGTAGTACCCTTGCCAAATTGACCACAGCAAAAGTGTTTCTAACCTTTCTAAAAGTAGGCGCTGTTTTATATGGAAGTGGTTATGTCTTATTTGCCTACCTTGATGCTGAACTTGTGGATGTCGGATGGATGACCAGACAGGAACTGCTAGATGCAATTGCAGTTGGCCAGTTTACTCCGGGACCAGTTTTATCTACTGCTACTTTTATTGGGTACCAACTCACTGGTTTTTGGGGAGCGCTGGTGGCAACAGCAGGAATATTTCTTCCATCATTTTTGTTCGTTCTTATTCTAAATCCTCTGATCCCCCGGATGAGAAAATCCAAACTACTATGTTCCTTTCTTGATTCTGTAAATGTTGCAGCCGTTGCCGTGATGGTAGCTGTACTATTTGTAATGAGCTGGGAAACTTTAGTTGACTGGAAAACTATTATGATAGCAACAATAAGTGCTTTGATAACCTTTAGGTTTAAAACAATTAGTGTTGTATGGACTATTTTGGGAAGTTCACTTCTAGGGTATTTACTAAGTTTTATTTAAGTGATGTAGCTGATCCATAAAGTCCTACATTGTCATTTGGCACATCAGTAATTTGAGCTTAACTTTGTAATTCATGGCAAACGAGTGTTGTAATATCAATGATACTGTTCAAGAATTTTATGATTACTTGAAAGCCTTCTTGTATAAGAGAGTTTCAAGCAATGAGCTGGCAGAGGATATTGTACAAGATGTAATGCTTGAATTAGTTAAGGCTCACCAAAAAAGACAAGAGGTTTCCAATATGAAGGCTTGGCTCTTTCAGGTAACACGCAATACCTTATCCAAACACTTTAAAAACAATCCAAATTTGATTCAAGAGGATTGGGATGCTGAATTTGAATTCGAAGATAATTTCTCAAAAGTTGTTACAGAAGACTATATAATTCCAATGATAGGGTTGTTACCCAAAGAATACGGTGAGCCACTTTTAATGAGTGATATTAAAAACATTCCTCAAAAGGAAATTGCAGAAACCTTAAATCTATCTCTTACTAATACTAAGGCTAGAATCCAAAGAGGACGAAAAAAGCTAAGAGATTTATTTACAGAATGTTGTCACCTAGAGTTTGATAGGAATGGTGATTTTATAGGGTGTACAATTAAGGATTCATGTGAACCCCTTCATGAAATCTCAAAAAAAATACAGCCATAATCAGCTAAAAACCAGCGACAAAACTGCTCAAGATAAAATTAATTTAAATTCTTTGTGTCTTTTTAGGCAAAAGCTGTCACTACATAATAAAAGTTCAATTAAAAACATTTGTTATGAGTACAGAAATCAAAATCTTACATGCTTCTTGTTGTTCAGTAGGTTCTCCTATCAAAAGACAAATTGAGAAAATCGCTTCAAATAATAACATTGAGGTGAACATTCAAGAGCTATCTGACTTGAGCGAGACCATAGTGTACGGAACGACTATTTTTCCTTCATTGGTGATTGACGGTAAAGTTTATGACTATAAACAATACCATGAAGAGGAAAAACTATTATCCATCCTTTAATCCACTGTCATGGGAAAATTGAATGAGCTTTTAAGCTGGCTGGCGGATTATCTGGTGTACGATTTATTCAGCATGGAAAGTAATGAAGTGTTTGCAAAATCGCTACACTATTTTATTGTCGGTTTTTCTGAAATAATCATATTAATCATTCTGATCACATATCTCATGGGAATAGTAACGAGCTATCTTAACATGGATAAAATCAGACAATTTCTAGAGAAACACAAGAAATCAGGATTAGGTTATTTGCTCGCATCTCTTTTAGGAGCAATAACACCATTTTGTTCTTGTTCCTCCATTCCAATGTTCGTAGGGATGATGCAGGCAAGAATTCCATTGGGAATGGCCTTATCATTTTTAATTACCAGTCCTCTTGTAAATGAGATTGCCATTGCCATTTTCTTTACCAGCTTTGGATGGAAAGTTACTATCATCTATATCATTACTGGTGTCATTCTTGGTGTTGTTGGTGGAATTTTCCTTGAAAAAATTGGAATGTCTGAACATGTAGCGGATTGGGTTAAGAACTTAAATAGTTCCAATACCCACAATGCTGCTGACAGGAGAAGTTTCAAAGAACGTCTCCCAGGAATCAATTCTGAAGCCCTTAAAACACTGAAGAAACTTATTCCTTATGTATTTATTGGATTGGCAATTGGCTCCTTCATTCATGGATATGTTCCTCAAGAGTTTTTTGAAAAATACATCTCTAAATCAAATCCATTTGCCGTTCCTGTAGCAGTAATTGTCTCTATACCTCTCTATATAGATGCTGTGGGAATATTGCCCATTCTAGAATCATTGGTTGATAAAGGAGTTCCTCTTGGAACCGCTATTGCTTTCATGATGGGCTCAATTGGTTTGTCTCTTCCTGAGGCACTGCTTCTTAAAAAGGTAATGAAGCGTAAATTGATCGTTGCATTTTTCTCAACCATTGCAATGGGTATGATACTATCAGGATTTGTATTCAATCTATTATTCTAAAAACAATAAAATATGAAATCATTTATTTCATCCTTTGGGGCCATATTTGCTGCCCTAGCTGCAAGTACCTGTTGCGTTGCACCGCTTTTATCTCTTGCAGGCTTCTTAGGAGTGAGTGCATCACAAATTGCCTGGTTGGCAACTGTTAAACCCTACTTAATCAGCGCCAGTTTAGGCATTATCGGATTCAATCTTTATCGGGCATATTTTCCTAAGAAAGAACAAGAGTGTTGTGACCTGGATAGCAATAATGAGCTTAGCAAGAAGGAGAGTAAGATAGTTGCTAAACTAAGATCCAAAACATTTCTATGGATAGTGGCTGGGGTAACCATGACCATTCTAATCCTACCCTATTTTCAATAACATAAAACAATTAAAAATGAGAAAACTAAATTTAGCTGTATTAGCAGTATTTTCACTAATGACATTGATGGCTTGCGCATATGATTCAGGTTCATCAGAAGAGATTCATGAACAAACCGAACAATCAACTATAGTAAAGAAAACCTATAAGTTGAAAAAGTTTAATCAGTCATGTTGTTCCAAACTGGTTGAATACGGCCTTGAGGAAGTAGATGGCTACATAAAATCAGAAGCTAATACGGATAATGAGGAAATTACAGTTTGGTTTGACACTTCAAAATGCACGGAGAAAGAGATAATTAAAGCCATTAATTCTACTGGTTATACAGTGGTAAAATAGCCTTAAAGCTGATAAGTTTTAGGACTTGAACAATATTCCTAATTAGTTCAGCAATCATTACTGATATTTAAAAAAGCCTCGTATCATTTTTGATACGAGGCTTTTTAGTTTAACACTAAAATCTCTACTCCTCAATCATTAAAAACTTTTTTAGGAACATCTGAATGAGTGGAACTGCAATAGCTGCAATTGGAAATCCTATAGCTAATCC
>JAKSBJ010000244.1 GCA_022361195.1 Flavobacteriales bacterium | reverse complement strand
GCCTCTCCCCGATTTTATAATGACCCCAATCAGGATGAGTTTAACTCAGCTAAAATGAAAGCTTACCAAACACTCAACCTAAACTGGAGCTTTCTGTATCGGGAGAATATTATTTTCTATTTCTCAGCGACCAATGTTTTGGGGTATGAACAAGAGTTTGGATATGAGTTTGCCTCTACCCCAAATACTGAAGGTATTTACGAAAAACAGCTCATTCAACCGCCAGCAAAACGTTTCTTCATTTTGGGATGTTTTATTACCCTTTCCCGTTCAGGAGACAAAAACCAGCTGGATAAATTGAATTAGAGTAACAGTTCATCACAAAGAATCAACAACTCAGTCAACTAAAATTTTTCTACCACCAGGAATAAATCACCTTTAACAAAAAAACACAATGAAAACACTTTTAATCAACCTTGTATTTGTTTTGAGCATTAGTTTTTCGGCTCAAGCACAATCAGAAATGTATCAGCAAAAAATGGCCGAAACCATGAAAGGTTATGCCACTGCCCAAAAAGCCGAAGATTATATTGAATTGGCTGGTCAATTTGAACGAATTGCCAATGTAGAAGAAAAGGAGTGGCTTCCTTTATATTATCATGCTCACTGCTATATTTTGGCCAGTTTTACTGATAAAGAGGCAGAGGAAAGCGCCAAAGACGGTTATCTAGACGTAGCAGAAGGCTCAATTAACAAAATGATTGAATTGGTGCCAGAAGAATCTGAAGTTTATGCGCTCCAATCTTTTCTTTATACCGGACGTTTGGTGATTAACCCCATGCAAAGAGCTGCTCAATACAGTCCTTTGGGTTCACAGGCTATCGAAAAATCACTGCAGCTCAACCCTAAAAATCCAAGAGCCAAATATCTCCGACTTTCTAACGAAATGGGAACAGCACAATTTTTTGGACAAGACATTCAACCTTATTGTGACCAGGCGAGTCAACTTTTAGCGGAGTGGGGTGATTATGTTCCAGCAAGTCCACTCCACCCGGACTGGGGAAAGGGTCAGGTTGAATCCATCATCAGTGATTGCGAAAAGAATACTCAGGAACAACAAGCAGAAAGCGATTCTACCCAAATAAACAACCCCACCTACTCTATTACCATGAGCATTGAAAAACTTCCTTCTGATCAAGGAATGGTAATGATTGAAATCCTCGATAAAGAGGAAAAGACAATAAAAAGTCTTATGAGCCCGGTTAAAGATCAAAAGGCTACCATTACGGCAGGAGAATTTACTGAAGGAACATACTCTATTCGTTTTTACCATGACGAAAATGGCAATCAAAAAATGGATTCAGATAAATATGGTCGTCCACTAGAAGGGTATGGTTATTCAAACAATGCCAAAGGATTTATGGGGCCTCCCGAATTTGAAAAAACACTTTTTGAATTGAAAGAGGATTTAACCTTATCTTTAATTAGCCGATAATTGCAACAAAAATGAAGTTTAAAGAATTAACCGAGCCTTTTAAAAAACCATGGCATTTTGTGTTGGTTAACGTGATGGTTGGATTCATCATGGCCATTGTTTCTATTAATGATGCTTTTGCTTCTCCGAAATATATTCTCGTAGGAACCATCTGGGGAACGGTGATTTTCTCTACTCAATGGTTAGGTCATGCTTTTATTCAAAACCTTCTGGCTAAAAAGTACAGTTGGGTCGAACGACCGGCTGCTCGGCTTATTTTGACAATAATTTCAATAATTGCCTATTCTATTTCAGCTTTCATATTGGTACAGGTTCTTATGAACCTGGCTGTTTTTGGCGAAATTCCACAATGGGTTTTAACGGTTAATTTTTATACATACGGTATTCCTGTCATAGTTGCTTTCCTTGTTAGCCTTTTTGTAGCAGCCTATGGTTTCTTTTTTAGCTGGAAAAGTGCTTTGAAAAAACAGGAGGAATTAAAAACAGAGATGCTTTCTTACAAATACGAGTCTTTACGCAACCAAATTAACCCACATTTTATGTTTAACAGTTTAAATGTGTTGAGTGACTTGGTGTATGACGATCAAAAACTGGCGGTGAAATTTATTCATCATTTTGGAGATATTTATCGCTATGTTTTAGACTGCCGCGAAAAGGAATTGGTTTCATTAAAAGATGAGCTTGCTTTTATTGAAAAGTTCTTGTTTTTACTCAAAATTCGCTTCGAGGAAAAGCTTCAAATAGAAATGGATATTCCTGCCGAAGCAGATGATTTGATTGTCCCTCTTTCCTTGCAGTTATTAATAGAAAATGGGGTAAAACACAATGAAATATCAACACAAAATCCATTAACCATCCGTTTAAAGCGTGATGGAAATAAAATCACAGTTTCCAACCAAATTCAGCCTAAGCAAAGCCGTGAAGATTCAAGCAAAATAGGTTTGAAGAATCTAAAACAACAGTTTCTATTTTTTCATGAAGATGAAATTGTTGTGGAAGATCAAGATGGCATCTTTAAAGTTGAAATTCCCATTCTAAAAAAAGCATAATGAAGGTTGTTATTATTGAAGACGAAAACAGAGCTGCTAGTCGAATTGAACGATTATTGAATGAGGTTTTTCCCGAAGCTAATATCCTTTGCAAACTGGAGAGTATTCGTGAGTCTTTGGTTTTTCTAAACGAAAATTCCTGCGATCTTATCATCTCTGATATTCAACTGGCAGATGGATTATCTTTTGATATTTACAAGCAAGTTGAGATTGGTTGTCCTATCATTTTTACCACGGCTTATGATCAATATGCCATAGAAGCTTTTGAAACTAATGGAGTTGATTATTTGCTCAAACCCATTGAAAAAGATCGTCTGCAAAAGGCCATTGAAAAGGTTAAAAAACTACAACCTAAGGTTGATGTTGAGCAATTGATGTCTCTCTTTGAAAAAAAGTCATCTAGTTCCTACAAAAGCCGCTTTATGATTCGGGTAGGTGATAAAATTAAGAGTATTCCGGTTGAAGACATTTCACTATTCTACAGTTTTGAAAAAGGAACTTTTTTGCACACTCGTGAAAACCGAAACTATTTGCTCGATCAATCATTGGATGCTCTGCATCCTTCTTTAAATCCAGACGCCTTCTTCAGAATTAGCAGAAAATATATTGTTTGCATTGATGCTGTCAACGAAATTATCGCCCACACGAATAGCCGTTTAAAGCTAAAAATAAAAGGGTTTGAAGATGATGATATTATTGTGGCCCGTGAACGGGTAAAGCAGTTTAAAAGCTGGTTGGATCAATAGTTATATTCTTCCTCTTTTGGTTCTTTATAAAGCGCTTTTTTGAGCAGCTTATAAACCAATCCACCTACAATTAAACCAAAAAGCAATGGCACTATAATTTCCACTTGCAATACCGAAACGCGCCAGTCAAAATAAAGAATTCCACCACCAGTAATGGCTACACTAGCCGCTAGTCCGGAAATGATAGATGCAACAATTCGCTTATACTCTAACAAAATTGCTCCAACTAAACCTAAAGATAAATTGACAATCCATAAAGTCTGAGTACTCAAAAAATCAGTGATTGGAACAGTATTACTTCCATTATCCGGTGCAAAGCCTAAATGAAGAAGAAGAAGTGCTATTTGAGCAACAAAAAAGACCCCACCCGTGATCAACAAAAACTTAGAAAAACCAGACTTAGATTTTAGCTTTTCTTCAACATTTATGGGACTTTTAAATTTGTTATTGCTCATTTTCGTTTCTTTTGAAAAAATGAATTTAACAATTCTGCAGCCTCATCTTTCAATAAACCTCCTTCAATTTTCGTTTTGGGATGAAATAGATTGGATTTAGAGAGCTGAGCTCCGTTTCTCAAATCATCTGCTCCATATACGATACGATCTATTTGGCTCCAGGATAGCGCTCCCGCACACATTACACAAGGCTCAAGCGTAACATAAAGCGTACATTTTTTCAAATACTTTGCTCCTATAAATTCTGCTGCTGCAGTAATAGCTTGCATCTCGGCATGTGCAGTCACATCTTTTAAACGCTCAGTTAAATTATGTGCGCGCGCAATTATTTTTTGCTCCAATACAATGACAGCTCCAACCGGAATTTCATCTTTTTCAGCTGCTAATTGGGCTTCCTTCAAAGCCTCTTTCATAAAATATTCGTCCGAATAAACCTCTATCCTATCCATTTTCATCAAAATTAGGATTAAATGCTTTGAGACGGCCTATTGAGGGAGAGAAAATCCTTAACTTAGCGCCAAAAATTTGAAGCATGTACAGATCACATACCTGTGGTGAATTAAGGTCTCAGGACATTGGACAAAAAGTTACCCTAAGCGGTTGGGTACAAACGATTAGAGATAAAGGTAATTTGGTTTGGGTTGATTTACGCGACCGTTACGGAATAACACAAATTGTAGCCGAAATTGAAGCAGTTGGGGCCGATATCGTTGAAAAAACGAAAGAATTGGGACGTGAGTATGTGGTTCAAATTAAGGGAGAAGTTATTGCTCGTCATTCTGTTAACCCAAATATGTCAACGGGTGAAATTGAAATTAAAGCCGAGGAAGTTAATATCTTAAATGCTTCACTGGTTCCACCTTTTACAATTGAGGATGAAACAGACGGAGGAGAGGAACTTAGAATGAAATACCGCTACCTGGATTTGAGAAGAAATCCGGTAAAAGATAAATTGTTATTGCGCTCAAAAGTTTCTTTAGAAACTCGAAAATATTTTGATTCGGTTGATTTTATTGAGGTAGAAACACCTTATTTAATCAAGTCTACTCCAGAGGGAGCAAGAGACTTTGTCGTTCCAAGCCGAATGAATGAAGGAGAGTTTTATGCACTCCCACAGTCTCCGCAAACGTTTAAGCAACTTTTAATGGTTTCGGGGTATGATCGCTACTATCAAATTGTAAAGTGCTTTAGAGACGAGGATTTGAGAGCTGACCGTCAGCCGGAGTTTACGCAAATTGACTGTGAAATGGCTTTTGTTGAGCAGGAAGATATTTTACAAACTTTTGAAGGTTTGGTAAAGCACCTGTTTAAAAGCTGCAGAGGTGTTGAGTTTACGGAAGATTTTCCAAGAATGACTTATGCCGAGGCAATGGAACGTTATGGATCCGATAAGCCAGATATTCGATTTGAAATGGAATTCTGCAACTTAAATGCTGTAGCACAAGGAAAAGGTTTTGGTGTTTTCGATTCGGCCGAACTGGTAGTTGCTATCAATGCTAAGGACTGTGCAGGTTATACCCGAAAGCAATTGGATAAATTGGTGGATTGGGTTAAGCGACCTCAAATTGGTGCTAAAGGATTGATTTATTGTAAATGCAATGAAGATGGTACTTTCAAATCAAGTGTAGATAAATTCTTTGATCAGGATGCTTTAGCTGAATGGGCCAAAGCTGCCGGAGCAGAAAAAGGAGATTTATTATTGGTTCTTTCTGGTGAAACAGATACCGTTCGTAAGCAAATGAACGAACTGAGATTGCACATGGGGAACGAACTTGGATTGAGAAATCCAAACGTATTTAAACCTCTATGGGTAGTTGATTTCCCTTTGTTAGAGTGGGATGAAGAAAGTGAAAGATATCATGCAATGCACCATCCGTTTACTTCACCGAAAGAGGAAGATTTAGAGTTGATTGATACCGAACCAGGTAAAGTAAGAGCTAACGCTTACGATTTGGCTGTAAACGGTGTTGAAATTGGTGGTGGATCTATTCGTATTCACAACAAAGACCTTCAGGCAAGAATGTTTGAACTTTTAGGTTTCAGTGATGAAGAAGCCAAAAAACAATTTGGTTTCTTGATGAATGCCTTTGAATTTGGTGCTCCTCCTCACGGTGGAATTGCTTTTGGATTTGATCGTTTAGTAGCAACTATGGGTGGATCAGAGTCTATCCGTGATTATATTGCCTTCCCTAAAAACAACTCCGGAAGAGATATCATGATTGATTCTCCTTCAACTTTAAATGACGAACAACTAGCCGAACTAAATATACAAACGACACATACGGTACAATGAAACTAAAATTTGGGTACATCCTCTTAATACTGATTATTGGCGGCGGATTTATTATTGCCGGAATTATAAATGTCAATTATTATTCAGATGATCCAGATAGTGCCCATAATCGTTCTAAAAACAACGTTTTGGATGTTATTAATCCAAACGATGTAAATGATGCTTTAGTGGATTCGTCCATGCAGCACATTCGTAAAGGGCACACGATTAAAGATTTTAGTTTCTTAAACCAAATGGGAAAAGAAGTTACGTTAGCCGATTTGGACGGTAAAATTTACGTGGCGAACTTCTTTTTTACCACTTGTGGTGGAATTTGCCCTAAGATGTCTAAGCAATTACAACGCGTTCAGACCGAATTTTCAGATGATGATAACTTCATGATTTTGAGTCATACCGTAAATCCAAAATATGACTCCGTACCGGTAATGTTTAATTATGCCGAACGATTTGAAGCCGATCATGACAAATGGTGGTTTCTAACAGGATCAAAAGAAGAACTTTACATCTCTGCTCGTCAATCTTATATGGTAGTTCCTTCTCCCGACGACCCTCATTTTCAGCACGGGGATGAATCGGATTTTATTCACACAGAAAACTTTGTGTTAATTGATCCGGACAAACGAATTCGTGGAATGTACGATGGTACTAACAAAAGTGAGGTGTCCGAAATGATGCGCGACATCTATGATTTAAAGAAGGAATATAAGCTGAACTAAAAACCGGCTATTGCTTTATATGAAGCATTGACAACCTCTGTCATTTTATCAAAATCTAAGGTATCAATTGTATCCGTTTCTTCGTGGTAATTAGGATTACGAACAAAAGAGGTGTCGTTGATCATTAGCGCTGGATAATCAAATTGCCAATAGCTTTGTTGATCAGATAGACCAGCTAATGAGCCTATTTCTGCCATATCAATCATTTGTACATCAATACCTGCTCCCTCTTTCATTAGCTCATGAACTTTTACATTAAAGTCATGATATTTTGGCGTTCCAACTACAATAATAAAATTAGCCGTTGTAGGATAAATTTTATCCAAACCTGGAATAGGAAAAGGTTGAGAATTTGGTTCGTCTGAGAAATATCCAATCATCTCGTAACAGATCATTCCCATTACCTCAGCTCCTTCATCATGCAATGATTTAGCATGGACGTAACTTCCCATTTCTTGCGTTCCAAAAAACGGCGGTTCTTCTAAGCAATAAGCGACAAAATCAATTCTGTAATCGAAATCGGGTTTATTCTCAAACACCATTCTGGCAGCTTCCAACATTCCTGCTACCGCACTGGCATTATCATCAGCTCCTGCTTGATTACCACACACATCATAATGCGCACCCACAATCAACCTTTGTTTTTTAGCTGGATTATAAGTAGCTATAATGTTCTTATAATCGTTTCCTCTAGCCTTCCAAACTTGTTCTTTACAGCTCACCCCTATTTCATTAAACTCTTGCTTAATGTAAGTACATACTTTTTCCAGGGACTCAAAATTCCAACAATTTCGAAATGGTCTTAATTCCGTCAAAAATTCGACGTGTTTATATAGCCTGTCTTTACTGGCTTTCATTTTTTTAATACGTTTTTAGGTGATCTTTATCTTAGATCAAATTCAGCTTCTTAATAAGCTCTTCTTTGAAAGATCCTCCAATTGGAACGGTTTTCTTTTCGTTCTCCAAATGAAGGTTTGGATATTCAATAGAGGCAATTTTATCAACTCTAACAATGAATGAACGGTGAACTCTAATAAAGTGCTCCGAAGACAATTTACTAACAATGTCTTTCATGGTAGAGTGAATCGTATAACGGCTATCTAAAGTGTTGATAACAACATAATCCTTTAATGCCTCTACATAATAGATATCCTCTGTCTTGATTTTTACAAGGCGACTTTTTGATTTTACAAAAATAAAGTCGTTTGATTCTTTGTTTTCAATCAGAGAATAAAAAAGATCTCTTTCTTTTAATACTTCCTTTTCCTTGGAGTATTTGTACAAAGCCATTTCAATAGAAGTATGTAAATCAACCTCCTTAAATGGTTTAATGATATAACCAAATGGCTCAGTGACTTTAGCCTTTGCCAGTGTAGATTCATCAGCATAAGCAGTAAGGTAAATAACCGGAATGTTTAATTCCTTTTTTACACGCTCCGCCGTTTCAATACCATTGATATCGCCTTTCAGCATGATGTCCATCAAAATAATATCTGGAAGCTCACTTGCAGCCAATTCAAATGCCTTCTCTCCTGTCGAAGCAGCACCAACAACATTATACCCCAGCTTTTTTAAACTGTGCTGAATGTCTTTTGAAACGATACTTTCATCCTCAACTACTAGGACATTTGTCTTTGCCATAGACTAAAATTCTTGCTTTTCAAAGATAATTAAAAATTTTGTTCCCCTCTCTCTTTTACAGATTAGTTCACCATCTAATTGATCAACCAAAGATTCTACCAGACTGAGTCCTAAGGTTTCTGTTTGGTAAATATTAAAATCTTTTGGCAATCCTTTTCCAAAATCCTCAACTACAACCTGTACTTTTCTGTCTTTTTCTTTGATTCCTATCTGGATTATTGCATTAGAATCATCTGGTTCGTAAGCATACTTAAGTGCATTTGAAATTAGTTCATTTAGAATTAATCCGCAAGGTATTGCCTGATCTAATGCCAAACTTACCCGTTCTACATCCAAATCTAACTCAATATTTTCTCCCGTCATTTGGTAGGAATGAACGAGGTTTTGAACCAAATTGGTGACATAATCATAAAAATCAATGGAATTAAAATCTTTTGTCTGATACAAACTTTCATGAATGTATGACATGGATCTAATCCTATTTTGACTTTCGTTGATAATCTCTAATGTTTGAGGATCATCTACATAAGAAGATTGCAAATTGAGGATACTGTTAATCACCTGTAAGTTATTTTTTACCCGGTGATGTACCTCTTTTAGTAATATTTCTTTTTCACGAACCGATTTAATGAGTCGTGACTCATATTCCATCGACTCGGTGATATCCCTTGAAATCACCACTACTTCCTCATCATTTATTTTTGAAAAACGATTCTCAAAAAATCGCTTATTCTCATCAACATAAAAACTAAAATGCTGGGTATGTAATCCTTCACCAGAAAGGGCAATTTTAAGGTTATCAGTAAATTCCCTCGCAATTTTTTCGTTTAAGAATATTTCATTGATGGATTTTCCTGTAAAATCCTCAGTTGAAACAAATTGTTCCAAAGCACCCAAAGTTCCATTTCTAATTCTAGAATCAGTAAAAACACCTTCAGAATTTAAACGGAAAATAAAATCAGGAATAGCCAATAATGTCGCTCTGTTACTGGCCTCACTTCGTTTAATTTGCCGCTGAATTTCAATTCGCTCAGTAATGTCATGAGCAATAATGGAGATTTCCTTAATCTCCTCCCCTTCCACCAAAATTGGATAAAAGAAGGATTCTACCCAATACTCTCCCTTATTGGACGGAAAATGGGAAATAATTTCTTGTTGATCACCTTTAAAAGTTTGTTCAAACTTATGATGAAAAGCCTTTACTCCCTCCTCATCTGTTTTAAACAAGTCCAAAAATAAATCTCCAATTTTAGGTTCTATTTCCAAAAGAATTTTGACTTCTTTTATGAAATTGGTATTTACCGATGTTAAACGATAATCACGATCAATAGTCAAAGCAAAAAGGCTGTGAGCACTTTCATTAAAGGCTCTCAGTTTTGAAGTTTTTTCTAAAAGCTCCTCTTGCGTTTTTTTGTGACGTTCTATTTCCTCCTGGAGTTTTTCATTCGCAATTTCAGCAATCTCGGCCCGATGTTTTTGAAAGTTGTATTCATTTTGAAGGGTAATATCTCTCAAAATAACCAGCTGTGATTTTTCATTATTATGAATGATTTCAACCACATTAATGCTGTAGTTTTTTGAGTTATTATCTTCTCCTAAAGTAAGCTCAGTATAGGAATGAATATCATTTTCGGCTTCACTTAGCAATTGCGTAAATAAAGGGGTGTATTGCTTAGGAAAAATCTCAAATAAATTGTCCGAATCAGTATTCAATAAACTCCTAAATAATTGATTACCAATAGGATTTAAGTAAACCAATTTTTCCTGAGTAAAGATAAAAATTGCAGCTAATGAACTATCAACAATATTTTTGAACGATTGCCGACTTTGCAAAAGTTCTTTTTCTTTTTGTTTACGAGAACTTACATCACTAATTACAATTTGATTGATGGTTTCGGTTCCCATTGAAATCTTAGAAAGCCATATTTCAGCATCAAATACTTCTCCATCCAAACGAATAAATTGCCACTCTAACTGGCTTCGTTCCGAATCTAAAATGGCATAACAATCTACTTTTTTCTCTTTTAAACTATCTGAACAGCAGATATCAACAAATTCAATACCTATAATTTCATTCTCCTTGCAACGAAAAGTAGCAAGAGCCTTTTCATTACAATCAATGATATAATTCCCTTCTTCAGATGAATTAATGAGTAGAATGGCATTATTGGCTTCCTCAAAAAGGGTGCGATACTTATGTTCCCCTATTTTTAGTTTTTCGGTAGTCTCTTTTAAATCTGTTACATCAATAAAGGTTCCTTCAATAATGTTTAATTCACCATTTTCATCCTCATTAATACTCACATTATTGTCCAGTACCAATCTTCGGCCGTCTTTTCGTTTAAGAACAGTAATGTAGTTGTTGAGACTCCCTTTTTCTCTTAAATCGGACAGGTATTTTTTCCGTTCGTCAGAATCAAAATAGAGATCATAAACCTTTTTACTGAGAATTTCTTCGGGACTATCATAACCCAAAATTCTTGCAAATGCAGGATTACAGTTTAAAATTCTACCATCGAGATGAGTCACATAAACCCCAGCCATATTTCGTTCAAACAAACGGCGGAACTTTTGTTCGGAAATGGCTATCTCCTGCTCGGCTCTTAATTTATCTGTAATATCATGGACAATACCTGATAGGAGATACCCGTCTTTTACCTCAGTATTAGGAAATAATTTTTCCTCAATCCAACGAATTTCACCTCCTTTATTAATTCGATAACGTAGCTCTCCTGGTTTCCCGCTTTTAATAATTCTATCCAGTTTCTTTTCAACTTCCCTGACATCCTCTATCATGAAAGTCTCCCAAACCTTGTTGTTTAATAAAAGCTCCTCGAATTCTTCACGTGAAATACCAAAGATTTTTTCTACCTCTCCAGACTGGTAAAAAATATCTCTTACCTTCCCCTCAAAGTAGAGATAGTTGAAAAGATAAGACCAACCGCCTTCACGATTATCGTTTATTTCTTTTGTTTCAGAGCTTGCCATTATTCGTCTTCGAAAGGCTCTACTCTAAAGCCGTTAATCTTGAATATTTCACCTCTTTTGTAATGAATTGTCTCTATTTCTTCTCCCCTTTGATTGTACGTTCTCCAAACGCCATTTTTTTCACCTCCCAGGTATTTACCCACTTGCTTTTTGATACCATTTTCATGATAGTAAATATGTTTTCCTTTAGGCTCTCCTTCATTAAAATTACCACTAAAGGCTAACTTTCCACTTTTGTAAAAGTACCTCCAATTTCCATTTTGAAGACCTATGGTGTACTCTCCTACTTCTTTATAATCTCCAACATGGTAAAACCAGGATCCTTCTCTCAATCCATTGTAATAATCTCCACGGCTAATTTCATTACCTAAAGAATCCCACTCGGTCACAGTTCCTTCTAATTTCTCTTTTCGGTTATAATACTCAGTTCTCCTTCTTTGTCCGCTGGCATAATACCATATCCACTCTCCGTAAAGCTGATTTTCCTTAAACTTTCCTTCCTGCTCCTTTTTACCATTTTTGTAATAATAAGTCCACTTACCGCTTTTAACACCATCCTCATAAATTCCACTAGCCTTTAACTCTCCACTTTTGTAATAGTGTTTCCACTCTCCTTCATAGTTACCATCAAATCTCACAATTCCTTCAGCTACCATGGTATCTTTTTCGTACAAATATCCATTGATCAGCTCACCAGCTTGAGAATATTCTCTGAAAATTCCTGACTTCATTCCGTTGGAATAACCACCTATTAATTTCACTTTTCCATCGCGATAATACTCTTTATAAAGCTTAATCAACACAATATCCTCAGGATTCATAGAAGTTGTGTCATCTTTCATTTTTTTGATGTCAACTAATTTTCCTTTTTTGTTGTACTCTTTAAAAACGCCATTTTTTTCACCTTCCTTATAAACACCTTCCGACTTAATACTACCATCCGGAAAGTACTCTCTCCAAATTCCTGTCTTTCTACCATCCTTATCGTAGCGGTTATATTCTTCCTTATTTTTTAAAAAGCCATTGTCATATACCTCTTCAGTAATTACCCTACCCTCTTTTGAAAATTCGTGAGCTACTCCTACTTCTTTTCCATCTTCATAACTGATTTTTTTTCTCAGCTCTCCAGTCGAATAAAAAGCAACAACTTCATCCTGCAGTATATTGTCTTCATAAAAACGCTCTTCTATAACATTGCCAACCGAATCATATAAAGTGGCGCAACCATTTTTTTTGTCGTTCCAATAATCATATTCCCACTTCTTTCTTCCTTTTTCATCATAAAAAGTCCACAAGCTATCTGAGAGCCCATTTTTTTTATTTCCGACAGATTTTAAAATTTTGCCCGGGTGATACGATTTCCAAATACCTTCAGGTTTTCCTTTTTTAAAATATCCTTCACTAGCAATTTCTCCATTATCATAGTAAAAAACATTATAGCCATCCGGATCAATTTTTTGCGTCCATCCCGAAAAATTCCAAACCAACAGAATTATATAAACAACAATATTTTTTTTTGAAAGAAAGGAGAATGATATATTATTATTAGGGCTGTTCATTTGTTAATAACCGCTTAGAAAAAATTTGGAAATCTAATTTACGTTTTTTTTTAATATCC
The DNA here is from genome assembly GCA_022361195.1 of Flavobacteriales bacterium. Taxonomy (GTDB): domain Bacteria; phylum Bacteroidota; class Bacteroidia; order Flavobacteriales_D; family Crocinitomicaceae; genus JAKSBJ01. The sequence continues at coordinate 60,707 of JAKSBJ010000244.1, read as the reverse complement.
TACTAACAACTAATTAACTTCTAAAACCCTTAAATATTGAGTTTTAGGAATCTTTTTAACAATTTAACGATTCTTTTTTTTGTTGAAAAGATTTGTTTGTGGACAGAACATTTTCTGTGTATAAATGCCCGGGAAAAAAGATGCTAAATTATTTGGTCTTCTCTTTAAAAGTTCAATCAGGAAATTAAAATTTAAAAACCAAATATTCTATTCACTTTTCGTTATGGAATTATTAACTCATATTAACATAATGTAAAGAAACATTGTTGATGAGTGAGATATCTTCAAAAGCTTGTTTATGATGGTTTTAAATATAACCTGCAAAAAGATGTTAATAATTATGAACAATGAGTTTTAGGGGATGCGTGAATAAACTTTAATTTTGTGGTTATACTATTGATTAAACACTATGATTATTCCTATTGGCTGCGATCACGCTGGTTATCAACTAAAAAACGAATTGATTAAATACCTGAATGAAAAAGGGTTTGAAGTAGAAGATTATGGATGTTATTCAGAAGAGTCAATTGACTATCCTGATTTTGGACATCCTGTCGCAAACCACGTTGAACAAAATGGAGGGTTAGGAATTGTCATTTGTGGAAGTGGAAATGGTATTAACATGACGGTTAATAAACATCAGGGAGTGCGTTCTGCACTATGCTGGTGTTCAGAAATAGCATCTTTATCTCGTGAGCATAATGATGCGAATATTATTGCTTTACCAGCTCGATTCATTTCAAAAGAATTAGCCATTGAGATGGTTGATATCTTTATGAATACAGAATTTGAGGGAGGAAGGCATGAAAGAAGAGTCAATAAGATTCCTTGTGGCTAAGAAATAGCTTATTCCTTAATAAGTGCCTCAACGTACTTATCAGTTTCTATCATAAATTCGGTGTAATAGCCTCCTGTTCCAGGACCATTGAATCCGGTGTGTATTTTACGGATCATTCCTTTCTTATCCACAAATATTAAGGTTGGAAAAGAGATGATATTATTCACCATTGGGAACATATCTTTGGCACATTTCTTACAAGCATCACCGCCCATTAAAAAAGTATATTCTAGTCCTAAATGCTCTTTGAAACGTTTTACCTTTTTAATTTTTTCGTCTTGTGTTTTTTGAGTTTCAAAGGTGATTGCAATAATGTTTAAATCGTCCTTAAATTTTTCGTGGAGATCTTTTAAGTAAGTGCTTTCGTCCAAACAATTAGGACACCAGGTTCCCATAATTTGAATGAGGGTTACTTTACCCATGGTATTCTTATTTGGGTAATTGTAAACTTGATTATTTAAATCAGGTAATGAAAAGGTCAGGGCCGAATCGTTTACGACATATGTCAATGAATCGGGATTGGTTAATTGAAAATTGTGGTTTTTTACCGCAAACCACTGGTCATGATAATGAGTCCCTGAGTAAAAATCACCCCATAGGGTATCATTTTCATATTTAGCTGTAAATAAGAAAGCATGGGATCCATCAAAAGTGGACAAATAAAGACTGTCTGCAGACGAAACCCCTTCTAAAAAACGATAATCGCCGGTTTCAGTTAAGAAGGTACCTTTAATGGTATTTTCATCGTCAGTAGATAAATTGCGATTGGTCATAGGACCGAAAATTCCAATTGATTTATAAGGATCATCTGATAAATATCCAAAGGTTACTTCCCACTTTCCATTAACATCAAAAGATGGTGTGGTGGTTTTTTGGAATCGGGAAACATTTTTTCGTTCAGAGGTAAAAGGAATTTTATAATTATTCTTTTTGGCATAATTATACCATTCACCCTGAATGTGTTTTTTGTCAATAATCTTGGCCTTAAATTCAGATGCAAAAGCGGAAAAAGAAATAAAAAGCGAATCACCTTTACTGCTAATGTCACGCAATTCTATTCGTTCATCTGCGTTGATTATATAAAGGCGTGAAAGCTGTTTTTCTTTTTCAATTTCAAAAGTGAAAGGAAGAGTTTGGTTGGCATTGAGTATAAACTCGCCATGCCAATAACCCGGCTTTACTTTAGAATGCTTTGCCTGTGCATGATAAGACAGTGACAGGAGGCACAAAAACAAAGCAAAAAATTTAGGCATGCAATAAGTAGTTAACTAGTAGTTCTTTAGAAAAAAATCTAAAACTTTGGGGTGGCTAAATATAGGAATTATTACATTATTTGCCGATTGATGCAACTTTTTAACAATAGACCAAGTCTTGTAAAATGAAGGAGTAATTATGACGGATGAGCAGCTAATTAAAGAATGTGTAGCTGGCAACGCAATTGCTCAGAGAAAGTTCTATGACTTATTTGCAAAGAAGATGATGGGGGTGTGCTTACGTTATATTAATAATCATGACGAAGCACAAGATGTTTTACAAGATGGTTTCATCAAAGTATTTAAAAAACTCCCTGATTTTGAAAATAAAGGTTCGTTGGAAGGTTGGGTGCGCCGGATCATGGTAAACACAGCATTAGATCAGTATCGTAAAAACAAAAAACACATGAATGATGTGGATGTGGATACGGTAGGATTTATGTTAGAACAAAAGGATTTTATTATTGAGTCAATCAATGCTGAAGATCTTTTAAAATTGATTCATACCATTCCTGAAGGATACAGAATAGTGTTTAACTTATTTGCGATTGAAGGTTATTCGCACAAAGAAATTGCCGAACGACTGGGAGTAACAGAAAGTACTTCCAAATCACAATATTCCCGAGCCAAAAAGTTATTGCGAAAAATGTTGATAGACAGGAAAATTGTAGAAAGAAGTGAAAGATAATATTAATATAGAAGAGTTGTTCAAACAAAAGTTTGAAGGTTTCGAGAGTAATGTTAGTCCGGATGCATGGGCAAACATTGCAAAAGGAATTGGGGCCCAAACAACTGCTACTACAGCCGCTGCTGCAAAAGCTGGCTTATCTACTTTTGCTAAAGTTGCAATTATCTCTGGAGGTGTTATTGTGGCTGGTGCTACTGGTTTTTATTTAATGGACAATGACGAACAACAAAAACCAGAAATTGCACAGGATAATACAGTTGAAATGGTTGAGGAAAATCAACCACAAACAGAGAATGAAGTTATAAATAGCATTCATGTACAGGATCCAGGTGATTCGGCTATTGAAAATAATAGAGTAAACATCAATGATGCTATTCAGGAAAATCATATTCCAGAACTTACAGTACCTCAGGGTATTGTTGAGGAAATACTCTTTGATGCGGAAGATCAAAATGATGAGATTTTCATTTTTGAACGAATAGCTGAAGGAAGTCAGGAAAATCCTATCAACTCACAAAATAATATTGTGGCTGAAGGATCTGAAACGACTGAGGAAACAAATAACACTCAAGTTAATAATTCACAAGAAGAAAATTCAGCCGCGGTAGAGGTTGTGGAAGTGGATAGTCACGAAGAGAATGATGCTGAAATGAGTTCTGTTGATTATGCAACTGAAAGTACTGATACGGAATACATAAGTGATGAAGAATGCATCGATAACGAAATTGATGTGTTTACGCCAGGAAATGATGGTTTAAACGACTATTGGTTTGTTAAAACAAAGGACATTAAAACATTTGTTATTCAGGTTGTTGATAGAAATGGAGAAACAGTATTCACCAGTACAGATAAAGATTTTAAATGGGATGGTACTAATCGCTTTGGCGAAAGAGTTGAAGATGGTACCTATACTTATGTAATTGTTGCAAAACGTAACAATGGAAAAGAGCTTGTAATGCAAGGCACTGTCTATGTTGAATAGGCTGTGTTTTTGTTCTTATAGGGTATAATGCGCAAATGGGTTTTATTCAGTTAAAACCCATTTTTTATTTTGATACTTTATCTCCGGAACATTTAAATTCTCATTTCCGTAAAGCTCCCTGGAATCGTTCAGGAATAACATCATTTTATCGTAACTTTCTTTAGTATCAAAAAAGTCTTCATTTTCTTCGTATTTAGAAGCAGGTAGGATATAGTATTTTTTCACTCCATCTTCAATAGGAGTATAAACCCAGGTTAGAAGGTAACCAGCGTTTTTAATGAAGATTTTATCTCCTTCACGTTTTAAGGTTACTTTAAACAAGGTTCCTCCATCGGTATAACGTTTACGTTGATTGGAAACGAAGTTCCCCAAAGAATAAACAATCAACTTCTCATTTTCCGAAAGGTCTTCATTGCCTTTAGTCCACACCATTTTTTCAATAACATGCGGATGTCCACCAATAATCATATCTGCTCCCTGTTCAAAAATATATTCCCCCCAATCCACTTGTTCTTGAGTCGGTTGTAGTTTGTATTCACTTCCCCAATGAGTTACCACAATAATTTTATCGACCTTTTTAGATTTGGCAATTTCCATGTCTTTTTTTATCAAATCCTTATCCAACATGTTGACAATAGTAGGTTCGGGATAAGGTAAACCATTGGTACCGTAAGTGTAGTTTAGAATGGCTATTCTAAAACAACCATCGTCAATAATTAGTGGATGATCTTCTCTTCTGTCTACAGAATCTAAAAAGGTTCCGGTATGCATAATGTCGAGGGTGTCTAAAGTATTAACTGTTCTAATAATACCATCTCCTCCCCTATCACAACTGTGGTTATTGGAGGTTACTAAAATATCTACACCAGCATTTTTACAAGAAAGTGCCAAATTATCGGGTGAACTAAATTGTGGATACCCTTTAAAAGGAGGACCGGCTAAAGTAACTTCTAAATTTCCTAAGGTATAATCGGCATCTGATAATTCTTCGGTAATGTATTTAAAGCAGGAAGAATAATCGTATTCACCACTTTCTTTGTTTAAAGCAGAGGTAATTTGAGGTCCATGCCCCATGATATCTCCCAAAAACAAAAAGGTTATTTCGTCCTTAATTTTAGATGAGTCAATGGTTGACTGGCTCCATAAATTCAAAGAAAGCGCTAAAAGAAAAATAGAAGTTAAAAGTCGCATAAAGCCTGTTTTGATACTAAGGCATACGAAATGCGAGCCAAATTGTTCTTTTCTATCTAATTGCTTTGCTTTTTAATGAACAAATAATAGAAATTGATGAGGATAATTACAAGGTTGGTTATGACCAATGGCCAAGAAATGTTGAGTGCAAACCCATAAAAAACAAAGAGTGTACAACCAATACTGTTAACAATTCGTAATGATCGTATTTTCTTCATCAAAAAAGAGATTAAAACCACTGCAGATGCAATGTATCCAATCCATTCAGTCAAAGCTATACCCAAGAGTTCTTGATTCATATAACAGCAATATTGATTAAAGCTAGTGAATTAATTAATGCAAATAATCAAGTTGTTTAAACGAAAAATAAAACTTTTAAATCTCACATAAGGCAATCCAAATGAATGTTTAAATTTGGTCAGTGCACCACAAGCAATCATATATTTTATTCCTTTTCCTGCTGTTTTCTTTTTCAATTTGGGGACAAGAAGCGGTAGAATTAAGCTTTAGTCCCATTGGTGGAATTTATGAAGGAGGAGTGAGTGTAAAATTGCAAAGTGCCGATGGAGCGCGTATTTATTACACAACAGATGGCTCCTCCCCTTCATCAGGAGCAAAAATGTACCGTGGACCTATTGAGGTTAAAGATGTAAGTGTAATTAGAGCGGTTGCATATTTAAATGGCCGTCGAAGTCAGGTACAAACTCAGTCTTACTTTTGTGACAGATCATACAGTTTACCAATTGTTTCATTAGCAACTCATCCCGATAATTTATTTGATTTTGATCGTGGAATTTATGTTAAAGGTTGTTGTGCCGATACGGTTGAACCTTATTTAGGAGCTAATTTTTGGAAAGATTGGGAGTACCGGGCTAATATCGAGATGTATTTACCAAATGGTGATTCTTGTTTTAATCAAGAAGTGGGAATCAACATTTTTGGTGGATTCAGTCGTTGGTTACCTCAAAAATCAATAGCCATTTTTGCACGAAGTAAGTATGGAAAAAGTCGAATTGAATATCCTATTTTTCCCGAACGAGATATTAAAAAGTATAAATCATTTGTAATTCGTAATTCGGGTGGTGATTTTAAGCGAACGCACTTCAGAGATGCCTTCATGACACAATTGGCAAAACCAACGGGAGTTGCCATTCAGGCTTATCGACCAGTTGTTGTATACATTAACGGACAGTACTGGGGAATTCAAAACTTGCGAGAAAAAATCAGTGAGCATTACCTCAAATCAAACTACGGAGTTGATAAAGAAAATGTGGATATTTTACGCCACAATGGTGTTGCGCGTCATGGTACATCAAAGAATTACAAAAAGCTTCTGGCTTTTTTGCGGAATAGAGACATGACGCAAGATGAAACGGTTGAAGAGTTAAGAGTATTTATGGATGTAGAGGACTACATTCGTTATAACATTGCCGAGGTTTATTCAGATAATCGTGATGCTGGAGGGAATATCCGGTATTGGAGAGAACGAACTGATTCTTCAAAATGGCGATGGGTATTGTATGACTTGGACTTAGGGTTGGGGAACAATACACCAAAAGGATATAAAAGAAATACACTTCAAAAATTTACATCTGTTAACAATGAAGCCTGGCCAGATCCGCCTTGGTCAACCTTTATTATTAGAAAGCTACTGGAAAACAAAAAGGTAGAGCAACAATACATCAATACTTTTGCTGACCAGTTAAATACAGTTTACCATCCCGATACTGCAGTTACCTTGTTAAATAAAATGCAGGATGTGGTGAAGGAAGAAATGAAGTTCCATGTTAAAAGATGGGGAACATCATATAAAAACTGGGAACATCATGTTCAAATTATGCGGCATTTTGCAAGTGTTCGTCCTTATTGGATTCGTAAACACATTATGACAAAGTTTGAATTGCAGGATACTTCTTATGTAAGCATTGTCTATCCTGGAAAAGATGTGGCAGCAATGCAATTTAATAGCCTCAAAATAAACCGTGATTTTAAAGGTGTTTATTTTGATGGTGTTCCAGTTACGGCAACGGTTAAACCTAAACATGATTATGATTTTGTAGGTTGGAAAGGTCGTTCGGAGAAAGAGATGAGCATTACGTTTAATTTAGAAGAAGATGTGGTTTTAGAACCAATGTTTGAACCTAAAAAACGAAGTGTGTTTACGGATAGTATCATCTTTAATGAGTTGATGATTTGTCAAACTGAGAGTGATACTTCACAAGATTGGGTTGAACTGTATAATAACTCATCAAAGTCAATTGATTTGAGTGGCTGGGGCTTCACACAAAAATCATATCAAAAGCGATTTACTATAGCTGAAGGAGTAAAATTGGAGGCTGGAGCTTATTTAATTTTGTCAGAGAATTTGGCAGACTATAGTGTAAAATACAATATAGACACCGTTCAGGTTATTGGTGATTTTTCCTTTGGTTTATCAAGAGAAAGTGAGCACCTCAAACTATATGATAAGGATGGTTTTATTGTGGACTCGCTGACATATCATTTTAGTGTTGAAGAATCAATAGATTCGGCTTTCAGTTATAGCCTTGTCCACCCCGACTCCAGTAGGGCCATACAAAGTAATTGGATAAAGGAGAGTCCCGGACCGGGAAATAAGAGTAAGGCTTATGCGCAATATTTGATTGATGAGGAGAATAAAAGATACTGGACACGAATTTACTACATAGGAGGTGGAAGCTTTTTTTTTACCTTGGTCGCTGGTCTGTTATTCTTCCGCTACTATAAAAGAAAGAAGAAAAGATAATCAAACTAAATTAACATTTTGCTAATTTTTTTAGTTTAAATCTTGACTCTATTCCGCTTTTTTAGCTATATTTAATCTTACAAACGACTAACAAAAACAAAGATGATAGGATTATGGGTAGCCATTGGAGTAGTTGTACTCCTTCTTATATGGTTTGTAGCCATGTATAACGGTTTGGTAAGCTTAAAAAACAATCGTGATAAAGCTTTCGCAGACATTGACGTTCAATTAAAACAAAGACACGATTTAATTCCACAATTAGTAGCATCTGTTAAAGGATATGCTAAGCAGGAAGAAAGTGTTCTTACACAGGTAACACAAGCTCGTAATAGAGCCATGTCAGCTGGAACGGTAAATGATAAAATTGCTGCTGAGGTTGCTTTATCTGGTGCAATGTCACAATTTTCAATGCAAATGGAGGCTTATCCGGATTTAAAGTCAAACCAAAACTTTATGCAGTTGCAAAATGAAATGTCTGACATTGAGAATAAGCTTGCTGCTGTGAGACGCTTTTTTAACTCAACAACTAGAGAGTTAAATACGAAAGTTCAAAAATTCCCAAGCAACATTATTGCTGGAATGTTCAAGTTTTCTGAAGAGCCTTATTTTGATTTAGGTGTAGTTCAAAGAGAAGAACTAGATCAGGCTCCAAAAGTTGAATTTTAAGAATTTAAACAGTGGCTTACAAAGGATTACACGGACAAATTCAGTCCAATAATATAAAGTCGATCTTATTATTGATCGGCTTTCCTACTGTTATATTAGGTGGTCTTTTTCTCATTTTGTTTATTTTAAACAATGGTGTTTGGGATGAGTATATGATGTACGACTTTATGAGAGTAGTACCCATCGTTTTGGGGGCTATTGGAATTTGGTTCGTAATAGCTTATTTCTTCAATGCAAAAATGATTCAATACTCCACGCAGTCTCATACACTCGATAGAAAATCGAACATGAGGGTGTACAACTTGGTGGAGAATCTTTGCATGTCGCAGGGTATCACAATGCCTCAAATCCAAATTATGGAAACGGATGCGTTGAACGCTTTTGCCAGTGGATTAAATGAGAAGACGTATACAATTACACTAACTCGGGGTATCATTGAAAAATTGGATGATGCCGAATTAGAAGGTGTTATCGCGCATGAGTTGGCTCATATTATCAATAGAGATGTAAAACTGCTTATTATCTCCATCATTTTTGTTGGAATTTTAGGTTTTGTGGTACAGGTTATGTTCCGTTCGTTAATTTGGGGAGGTAGAGGGCGTAAAAAGCAAGACGCACGAGTTATGCTGATTATTTTGGCGGTGAGTGCTTTGGTTTATTTGTTGACCATCGTTTTCCGTTTTGCACTTTCACGAAAAAGAGAGTATTTAGCTGATGCAGCTGCGGCTGAGATGACGAAACGTCCTGATGCTTTGGCGAATGCTTTGCGTAAAATTTCCGGACGATCAACCGTTGAGGATGTTAAAAGCAATGACGTAAAATCGATGTTTATTGAGAACAACCCTAAAGAAAAAGGTTCGGCTTTTTCGGGCTTATCGGGAATCTTTGCAACACATCCACCAATTGAAAAAAGAATAGAATTCTTAGAACAATTGTAAATCAATAGAATATTCATGAAATTTAACCCCGGCTTTTGTCGGGGTTTTTTGCTGCTTATGAATCAAAGGAAACAACTTAGAATAGGATTTTATTGTAGTTCAACAAGTTGGGGAGGATTGGAAATGAATGTCCTTCGCCATGCAGGTTGGATGAAAGAAAGAGGTTCTGAGGTTGTTTTATTTTGCGTCAACGACAGTCCCTTATATCACGAAAGTAAAAATGTGCATATGCGTGTGGATAGGGTTGTTCGTAATAAGAAATACGGTGATCGAAAAAATGCACGTAAACTAGCTGAGAAAGTTGAGAAACACGAGCTGGATGTTCTATGGATTAGGGATAATCGTGATATGAGTGTCACAGGTATTTGTAAACGTTATCTCAAAAAACGAAACATTGTATTGCTTTATCAACAGGCCATGCAGCTTGGTGTGAACAAGAAAGACTTTATTCATACCCGCAGATATTCTAAAATCGATATTTGGATCTCTCCCTTAAAGTTTTTAGCAGATCAGGTGGCAGACAAGACTCGGTTTCCTTCAGAAAGGGTGCATATAATTCCTCTGGGATTAGATGTTCAAAAATTGCTTTATCAGTCCATTCCGCAAACCCAGGCGCGTTTTGAATTGGATTTGGACACTGATGTTCCTATGCTTGGAATTATCGGTCGATTTGATCCATTAAAAGGGCAAATGTTTGTCGTAAATGCACTCCTGGAGTTGAGAAAGAAATTTCCAAACTTGCAGTTATTATTGGTAGGAGAGAAGACAAAAGGTGAAGCAGAAGAATATTTTGATGATTTGCAAAAGACCATTGAACGTTATGGTTTATCTAAGGCTGTGCACATTCGTCCGTTTATGGCTAATGTAGGAACCTTTTATAAGGCTGTAGATGTTTTTGTGATGGCTTCGGAAGGAGAAACTTTTGGAATGGTAACCATTGAAGCAATGCTCTTTGGTTGCAAAATTATTGGAACCAATACATCTGGAACGCCGGAGTTATTGGATTGGGGCGAGTATGGTGAACTTTATACTCCTGGAAAAATAAGAGAGTTCTGCCAGGCATATGAAACCCTTATGATTGATGAGCAACGAGCTGAGCAAAAAGCAAAAAATGCGGCAAAAGTAGCCCGCGAACGTTATGATCATTATGCCGAATGTGAAGCAATAGAGAATGTTATTCACGAGGAATTAGAGAAGAAAAGGAAGTAAGCTTATACCTTAAAACCAAGCATACAAACATCATCTACCTGCTCCATATCTCCTTTCCACATTTCAAACTCAGAACGTAACAATTTACCTTGGTCACTTAGGGAATTAGAGCAAATATCAAGTAGCTTCTTACGTAAAGTTTGATATTTATATTTTTTGCCTTTAGGGCCTCCAAACTGATCGGCAAATCCATCTGAGAATAAATAAACCAAGTCCCCTTTTTGTACAACCATTTCTTGAGATTCAAAAGGTTTTTCTTCAGAGGCAAAGTTACCAACCGGTTGCTTATTTCCTTTTAAAACATGAATCTCATTTTCGCGAAGTACATAAAGCGGCAAGTTTGCTCCAGCAAAAGTCATTGTATCTCCTTCAATGCAACAGACAGCCATGTCCATACCATCATTAGTACCTTCCTTATCCAATGCCCGTTTTACCTGCTCGCGCATGCGATTCAAAATTTGATCTGGTGCCCGCTCTTTTCGTTCAATGACAATCTCGTTCAAAAAAGCAGAGCCTAACATACTCATCATTGCACCTGGAACTCCATGTCCCGTGCAGTCAGCAACCACCACCAGTTTTTTTCCATCTTCAGTCTCATGAGCCCAATAAAAATCACCCGAAACGATGTCTCTTGCTTTGTAAAAAACAAAGAAGTCTTTAAACATCTCTCGAATATTATCCTGCGAACGGATAATGGCTTGCTGAATGGTACTGGCGTAAACAATAGAGTCGGTAATGTCCTTGTTTTTCTCTTCAACTACTACTTTTTGGTACTCAATGATCTTTTTACGCTTTTGAGATTCTAGGAACTTAAACAAGGCCAAAATTCCAAGTAGCAAAACAACAATTCCGGCAATTAAAAAGAGTTTTTTAGCTCTGGACTCACTGTTCGCCTCCATCTCGGCCACTTTCTTTTCTTTTTCCTTAAGGCTATTGTCGCGTTTCAATAACTCAATTTCAGCTTCGTTTTTTTCAGTTTGATAGGCTAACTCCATCTCCCTAATTTCATTTTGATGATTTAAGGATTGAGATGAGTCTTTGTATAAATAATGAAGTTGAAGGTATTCGCAGGCTTCGCGGTAATTTTTAGTTTGATAATGGAGGTTGTAAAAGCCAAAATAAACCTCTTCTAATCGAATGTATCGTTTTAGTTCAACCTGTTGTGCCAGTTCTTCAGCTTCACGGAAATAGGGAATAGCAGCCGAATAGTTTTTCATGACCACCAACAGGTTTCCTATTTGGGTTAAAGAACCGGAAATAGAGCTTTGAGACCCTGCTTTACGCTTAAGTTCAAGTGCTTTCTTTTGCCAAACAAAGGCGCTATCCAACATTCCGTAATCCTGATAAGACAAAGCGACATTGCCATACATTAGACCCATCATACGTTCATTGCCTTTTTGTTCGTAAATGCGGAATGCTTTAATATTTTGAGCTAGTTGTTCTTTAGGATCGTCTATACAATCTGCCGCCAAATAAAGTCCTTCGGCATATACTTCATCATATTCATTTTCTTTTCCAAATTCAATTTCAAGATGGTAGTATTCGCAAGCTTCTTGCATCTGCTTTTGTCGCTTAAATACAGAACCAATGTAATGGAGTAGATAGCCGTATTGTGGGGTTTTTATTTCTTCCTGATCAAATATCTTTTTCGCCTCCATATAGTAGGTCATGGCCGAATCGTATTGAGCCTGACCATAATAAGATCGCCCGTAATGCATATAACAATCGGCAAGAGCAGCTGGATCACTATCCGCTTTTTTATAAGCTATTATGGCTAAATCATAATAAGTGGCAGCCTCAAGAATTTGTTCATTATACATATTTGCATCAGCAATTGCATCTAAGGCTTTAGCCTGTAAGGCGAAGTCATTTTTGGGTGAAATTTCCAATGATCGCTTGTAAGCAAAAATGGCCGAATCAAACTTATTTTCCTGGAGATAATAAGTTCCTATTTGGAATTGAGTTTCAAATCGCTCTTTACGATCTACCTGAGACTTCTGCACCTTTTGAAGAGAATCAAGGGTGTTGGCTTTTGCCTGATGAGTAAATGGACTCAGCACCAGCATTAAAAAACTTAATGCAAAAAGCGGTTTAGATAAGTAGCAATACATGGGTTTGTCTAACAAAAAAAAGACAATTTGTTCACTTTAGAGTAAAGTTATAGGGAAAAAAGAACTTTATCCGAAGGTTTGGTTGTGTGATTATCTAAAAGTGAGGTATGTACAAAAATGACAACTGTCAAAGATATATTAACAAAGATAATAAGTGTTTAGACATCGAAATGGATGTTAAATGATTATTATGAAAACTATATTGTTGATTGCCAGCGGTAAATTTATTTTTAAAAGTGTAATAAATCGACTAAGTTTGTAGAGCTTTAATTTAAAATTAAAATTATGACTAAACTTTACTCTTTGAGAAACGGGTTTTTAGCCGCTGCTGTTGCAGTAAGTGGTGGATTATTCGCACAAGAACCGCCTTTGGATGCGGTATTATGTAATGTAAATGCAGACTACGAAGATGTTACAGACTTGGTACCATCTATGTATGTATTTGCTTATGATGGTGGAATTGGAGACATCGGTGACGGTGGAGGAGATATGTACGATGGTGGTAACCGTCTAAACACCAACTTTGCTACAAATATTCCTTATTCGGATGATGCAATTATGGCTAGTGCTTCTTTTGGAACTACTGGAGAGTACTTCACAAGACACTTACCAGGATTGTTTGTAATGGTTGCTGATTTAGATGCTGTTACTGATTTCTACATTACTGGAAATAACGGAGCAGACGGAAGTGGAACTGCTGATGAGCATGTGTTTTCTACAACTGTTTTGGGTACAAACTATGATGTTTTCGTAAAACGAGTTCACTCAGCTTTTGACCCATCAATTAACCACATGATGATTATTCCTGAGGATGCTAGTGTATCACACACTTGGGCTACCAACACGAATGATGATCAGCACAACATTCTTAACCTTGGTTCAACTGACAGAATTTACTATTTGCTTTACTCTTCATCAGGAGGAGGATTCATTGACAATGCTACAACAGAGTCAATTGCAGATGCATTCTTGAACATGGCATTGCCTGTAGGAGCAGTAGAAGCAAATGCTTCAGCTACTGAGCTTTGTGAAGGTGATACTTTATTACTTTACGGATCAGGTGGAGCTTCAGGGTACGACTGGAACTTAGGAGTTACGGATAGTGTTGAATTCGTTCCTTCTGTTGGAACCTATGAGTACATTGTTGATGATGCAACAGGATCAGCTTGTATCGCGGAAGATACTGTAACTGTAGTAGTAAACGCTCAACCAGCAGCTACTTTATCAACTGATGATGAGTTAATCGCTGGAATGGGGTCTGTTTATTTAACAATCACAGGAGGAGCATTCCCATTAACATTTGACTGGGATAATGATGGAACAGGAGATTTTGATGATGATCAAAACTTATTGAATGTACCTGCTGGAACTTATACAGTAACAATTATGGCGCCTGGTGGATGTACATATACTGATTCAGCAACAATCAACTCACAAGTAGGAATCGAAGATGAGTCATTGTCTTTTGAGGCTTATCCAAATCCAACAAACGGAAACTTCGTAATTGAGTTAGACGGAGAGTTTGGTTACACATTGTACAACTTGGTTGGAGAAAGAGTATTCTCTGGATATGCGGTAAACAAAGAAGTAATGGATATGGTAGAATTACCAGCTGGAACTTACTTTGTAAACTTGACACAGGGAGACTCAGAGCAAACAATCAAAGTAGTTAAGCAATAATTACTAAGAAATAGAATTGAGAACCCTCATCGGAAACGATGGGGGTTTTTTTATGCAATAAAAAAAAGGAAATAGCCGTTTGTATGGCATGAAACCCAAATCTTTGCTCTTTTTAGGGTCATTGTTAATGCTTTCCACAGCTTGTACCAGAAAGGACGAGGCTTTTGAAGAAAGCTATCAAATTATTTTAGTAATGGGTCAGTCAAATACCCATTACGGCCAAGGTTACGATCCAATACTGGATGCTCCCGATGATCGAATTAAACAGTTGGGTCGTTTTGATAGAAACGACATGAAAATTATTGAGGCTAAAGAGCCTTTAGAACATCGTACTAAGTTGGAGAATAGGGTAGGTATTGCCTTAACTTTTGCCAAGTTGTTTGCCAATCGGTTTTTAGAGGAAGATAAGAAAGTATTAATTGTTCCGGCTGCAGTTGCGGGAAGCTCTTTTGCTTCGGGTGATTGGAATAGGGGAGATGAATACTATGATGATGCTGTCGAAAGATTACAATGGTGCATGACCCAATTTCCTTCCAGTGAACTCAGCACCATTTTATGGCATCAGGGAGAATCGGATGCGAATGAGGAAAATGAAAATTATCAGCAAAACCTGGATCAATTTATCCGGGATTTCCGAGAAGACATTCAGGAACCAGATGTTCCTTTTATTTTAGGTGGAATGGTGCCTTCTTGGGCTAATAATAGTGAAGAGGGTATCAAGATTCAGGAAATTATTAAAAACACGCCTAAACGGCTTGAAAACACCTATTACGTAGATCCTACTAATCCTTTCACCATTCAAGCCGATCCAGAGGAACCGATTCATTACGATGCAAAAGGGGTGAGAGAATTGGGAAGAAGGTATTTTGAGGTGTACAGTGGAATTAAATAGAAACTCATTAATGGTTCGGATGACTATTGCAACGAACAATCAAACATAAAAAAAACTCCAACAAATGCTGGAGGTTACTGGAGGTCCCGAGCGGATTATTTTATGATCCTATGAGGGTTAAATCAACACCAGAAAAACCTTTGCTGTTGCACAGCAGCTTTTTTATTTGTCCCTAACTCATTCAAGCAAGCTTGATTCGTTAAGTCCAAATAAAAACCCCATTAGCTTTTGCTAATGGGGTTTTCTGAGGTCCCGAGCGGATTCGAACCGCTGTAGATGGTTTTGCAGACCACTGCCTAGCCACTCGGCCACAGGACCTTGAATAAAGAGGTTTTACCAAAAAATACCTTAATGCCTTCCGTTGAAGTGGGGCAAAGATAGGAAAAATTTCAAATGAAACAGCCCTATGCTTCGATTACAATTGCCACTTCTTTTACAACACCCTCAATTGGAGGATTTAATTTCCGCACTTTTATTCTTGAACGGTGAAGTACAGGAAAAGCTTTTTGGAAACGTTGAAGAATACGATGACCTACATGTTCAATTAGTTTAGAACGAATAGCCATTTCTTCTACGACAATTTGGCGAATTTCAACGTAATCAATTGTATCAATCAACTCATCTGTTTCGGCCGCTTTTTGAAAATTGGTTTCCAACTGAATGTCAACAATGTACTTACCTCCCAGCCGGCTCTCTTCTTCCATACAACCATGGTAGGCAAAAACTTCTATTCCACTAACTTCAATTAAATGTTTCATTCAGCAGCAGCGTTTTTAAGAGCTTCAACTTTTTCAATTCCTTCAACCATTCTGTCCAGTACTTTGTCTTTTCCTAATAGAGCACAAATATCAAACATTGACGGTCCCATTCCTTTTCCGGTTACTAATAAACGGAATGATGGTCCAACTTTACCAAAACCATATTCGTTTTTGGTCAAATATTCGGAGAATACACGCTCAATGTCAGCAGCAGTGAAAGAATCTAATGCCTTAAACTCGTTGATTAAGTCATTCATGATTGTTGGACTATCCTCTTTCCATTTTTTACGAATGGTTTTTTGATCGTAATCCGAAATTTCGTTGAAGAAATAATCTCCATCATTTAAAATATCCACAGGGAAAGAAGCACGTTCTTTCATTAATTCACAAACCCCAGCAAGGTATGTAGAATCAAAGTCTCCCTCAACTAATGGTTGAATAAGATCAGCTAACTCTTCGTTAGATTTGGAACGTAAATAAACCTGGTTAAACCATTTGGTTTTGTCCGGATCAAATCGAGCGCCTGATTTACCAACGCGTTCTAGGCTAAAGCTATCAACCAATTCTTGAAGACTAAAAATTTCATCATTCGTTCCAGGATTCCATCCTAAGAAAGCTAACATATTGACAAAAGCTTCATTGAAATAACCAGCCTCTTTATAACCGGAATAAAGTTCTCCCTCAGCTGTTGTCCAGTTTAAAGGAAATACTGGAAATCCTAATCGATCACCATCTCGTTTACTTAATTTCCCATTACCATCTGGGCGAAGAATTAACGGAAGGTGAGCAAATTTTGGAGCTTCCCATCCCATTGCCTGATAAAGTAGAACATGTAAAGGTGCAGAAGGCAGCCATTCTTCTCCACGAATTACGTGCGAAATTTCCATCAAATGGTCATCGATGATGTTGGCCATATGATAGGTAGGCATACCAGTTTCTTTATACAAAACCTTATCGTCAAGGTTATTCGTGTTTACAGTTACCCATCCACGGATCTCATCCTCGAACTTAACATCTACATTTCGTGGCATTTTAAAACGGATGGTGTAAGGATCCCCATTGGCAATTCGTTTTTCCACTTCCTCTTTGGAAAGAGAAATAGAATTTTTCATGGATGATCGTGTCACGCCATTATATTGCCAATTGGCCAAGCCCATTTCTTGAGCTTGTTTACGCATATTGTCTAAATCATCAGCCGTGTCAAAAGCATAATAAGCGTTTCCGCTCTCAATGAGTTGATCAGCGTATTGTTTATAGATGTCTTTCCGTTCTGATTGAACATAAGGACCCTTTTCTCCACCATAAGAAGCACCTTCGTTGGGCTCAATGCCACACCATTTTAAAGAATCAATGATGTATTGCTGCGCACCAGGTACGAAACGTTTCTCGTCGGTATCCTCAATTCGTAGAATAAAGTCACCTCCCTTACTTTTAGCAAAGAGGTAATTATAGAGAGCAGTTCTAACTCCACCCATATGAAGGGGCCCTGTTGGACTAGGAGCAAAGCGAACACGTACTTTTTCAGACATCTTTTTTCGTTTTGGCGGCAAAGATATAGAATAAGCTAATAAAATGCTTACAGGGTAAGATATTAGGTTTAAAAACGTTAAATAATTGAACTTCTTAGCATGATTATTGTATGGTATAGAGGAAAGGCTTATCTTTAATAGCTTCTTCAAAAAATTAGAACGTCTTGAATAACTTTCAAAAGGTCATAAATCAAATAGAGCTTTTTATAAAAAAGTACTACACCAACCAAATGGTAAAAGGGGGTATTCTCTTTTTGGTGATTTTGTTATTGAGCTATGCTGTTATCGCAACGCTTGAATATATGGGACGTTTTGGCTCGGGAATGAGGCTCTTTCTTTTGTTGAGTTTTATCGGAATCAATACTGTTTTATTGATTCGCTTTTTAATTATACCACTGTTTAAGCTCAATAAATTAGGTAAACACCTTAGTTTGATGGAGGCATCTGAGATGATTGGCGGAATTTTTCCTGACATTGAAGATAAGCTGAAAAACACATTGCAACTGCATGAAAATAAAGGAGATACAACTTTAAATATGGAGTTGGTTAATGCAAGCATTGAGCAGAGGGCAGCAAAACTTTCGGTGGTTCCTTTTTCAACCGGAATTGATATTCGGGAAAATAAACGTTACCTAAAATATCTTTTACCAATCATTTTGGTAATGAGTATTATCGGAATTGCAAAGCCCGATTTATTTCTTGATGGTACGGAGCGAGTGGTGTATTTTGCCGAGGAGTTTGAGGAGGAAGCTCCTTTTGATTTTGTTCTCTTAAGTAATACCGAAACCAAGGAAGGAGAAGATTATCTTTTAGAGATGAAGTTGGTTGGAGAGGAGATTCCAAATGAGTTAAAGATTGAATCTAATTTAGGAACGTATAATTTACGTCAGTCATCCAAGATTAAGTTTGAATACAAATTCAATAATCTAAATGAGGATTTGGAGTTTGTCTGTGAAGCGAATGGTTTTAAGTCAGAGAAATTTACGGTAAGCGTATTGAAGAAACCAATTATCGAATCAATTGATTTATCGGTGGTTTATCCAAAGCATACTGGAAGGGCGAATGAAAAATTTAATAACACGGGCGATATCACGGTGCCTGAAGGATCAACAATAGAGTGGAATATTGAAGCGAGCAACTTATCAGCCCTAAACGCTGTGTTTAACGATACCACGATTAGCTTGAAAAACTCAGTGTCTAATGGATATAGTTTTAGGCATAAATTTTTCAGTTCTCAGGAGTATTTATTGACACTTAGCTCGGATGAAATTGAAAATGCAGATTCGCTAAAGTATAATGTGGGTGTTATAAAAGACGAATATCCTACTATTACAATTAAGGAGGAAATTGACTCTACCAATAATTTGAAACGTTTTGTTGAGGGAACTATAGGAGATGATTATGGCTTCAGAAGTTTGGCGGCAGTTATCAAGGTAATAGGTAAGGATACTTCTTATTCAAGAATAAAACCGCTAAGTGTAAAAGGTAATGTTACACAACAGTTGTTTTCATATTACATCAATCTTGAGAATTTTGATTTGTCCCCGGGAGACCGGTTGGAATATTCTTTTGTTGTTACTGACAATGATGAGCTGAATGGATTTAAATCTACTTCTTCTTCGAAACAAATTTTCGCGGTTCCTGAACTCGATGAGTTGGATAATTTATTGAGCGAAAAAGATGATCAGATAAAAAAGGAAATGGACGAAGCTTTATCGGATGCTAGTGAGTTGAAGAAAAAGATAAAGGACATTAAAAGTAATATGGTCAATAAGGCCAATTTGGATTGGAAGGATAAACAAAGTTTGGAGAATCTTTTAAACCTTCAAAAAGACTTAACCAAAAAGATTGAGGACCTAAAAAAGGAGTTTGATAAGAACCAGACGGAGAAGGATAATTTCCTCGAAAATTCTGAAGAATTGAAAGAGAAACAGGAACAATTAGAAAAGTTGTTAGAGGAATTACTGGATGATGAGATGAAGGAGTTGTTAGAGGAGCTTCAGGAGTTGATGGAAGAGATGAACAAAGACGAACTGTTAGAGAAGATGGAGCAAATGGAAATGGAGACGGAGAACATGGAGGAGGAATTGGATCGGACTTTGGAACTGTTCAAGAACATGGAGTTGGATCAGAAGTTGGAAAATTTACAGGAGCAATTAGAGGACTTAGCAAAACAGCAGGATGAGTTAAACGAACAAACTCAGGACAAGAATTCAGATTCGGAAGAGTTAAAGAAGGAGCAAGAAAAGATCAATGAAAAGTTTGAAGAAATCAAGGAAGACATTGATGAGATTCAAGAAAAAAATGAGGACTTGGAGAATCCTCGTGATATGGAGTTTGACGAGGAGTTGGAAAAAGAGGTGGAGGAAAACCTGCATGATGCAGAGGAGAAGTTGGGTGATGATAAGAAGAAAAAATCATCGGAAAGTCAAAAGGACGCTTCTGATGGGATGAAAGAGATGGCTGAGAGGGCGAGTCAGATGCAATCACAAATGCAAGCTCAGCAGCAAGCTGAGGATATGGATGCCTTGCGTTATCTGCTTGAGAATTTGGTTATGTTATCGCATGATCAGGAAAACCTGATGAATGAATATGAGGTTACAAAGACATCCGACCCGTATTATTTGGAGTTGAATAGAAAGCAATTGGACATTGATAGAAATACAGAAATTGTCAATGATTCTTTGGTGGCCTTAAGTAAAAGAGTATTCCAACTTTCTACTTTTATTAATGAGGAATTGTCGGAATTGGAATATAACCTCAATAAATCTTTAATCTATTCTGAGGAGCGAAATACGGGTGTTCTAAAACAGCATCAACAATATACCATGACCGGATATAATGATCTTGCTTTAATGTTGTCGGAGGTTTTAAATCAAATGCAACAACAGGCTGCTTCACAACAATCGGGAGGAGGCTCATGCAACAATCCGGGCGGTCAAGGACAGGGACAATCAAAATCAAAGGGTGGTCAAATGAGCATGCAACAGATGAAGGATGCATTAAAAGATCAGATTGGTAAAATGAAAGGTGGTAAAAAACCAGGTGGAGAAGATGGGCAAAACGAGCAAGGAAACAAACCTGGTGGAAGTGGAGGAATGGGAAGTATTCCTGGCTTGTCACCAAAAGAGGTTGCAAAAATGGCGGCACAGCAAGGACAAATTCGAGAGTCGTTAAAAAAGATGCGACAGGAACTAAATAAGGATGGAAGTGGAAACGGAAACAGCTTAAATGATTTAATTGAGGACCTTGATCAAATGGAGGAGGATTTACTAAATGGGAAGATTGGAAATGATTTTGTGAAAAGACAGGAAGATATTTTAACACGACTTTTAGAAAGCGAAAAGGCTTTAAGAGAAAGGGGTTATAGTGAAGAAAGAGAATCCGAAGAAGGAAAAAATAAGGAAGAAGGTAACTTAATTGAATTTACAGAGTATAATAGAAAGAAAAAAGCCGAAGTGGAGTTTTTACGCTCACTTCCGGTGGAACTGAGAGTCTATTATAAGGCCTTAGTGAATGAGTATTTTAATTCTGTAAATGAATAATTAATGCAAAGTATTGAGATTGCATCTAGCTTGGATAAGATAGCTGAGGTAGAATCAATGATTGATTCGGTTTGCGAAGAGCTCAGCTTAAATGAGGATAGTTATGGAAACGTCCTCATCGCGGTTACGGAGGCGGTAAATAACGCCATAGTTCATGGGAACCATAGTTTGCCCGAAAAGCGGGTTGTAGTTTCGGTAGAACAAAATGAAAAGAAGGTTGTGTTTACCGTTCACGATGAAGGAGAGGGGTTCGACTTTGAGAACTTGCCTGATCCAACTGCACCGGAGAATTTGGAAAAATTAAACGGCCGAGGAATCTTTTTAATGAAGAGTTTGTCCGACGGAGTGGAGTTCGATGAGAGTGGTTCAAAAGTAAGTATTACCTTTGCAATGAATAATGGATAATATTACATACGATTTTATTGATATGGAAATTCCGGACTTTGGTTCGGAATTTTTTAGTTTATGGCTAAACGAAGTGGCTCGACAGGAGGGTTCAGAAATTGAATTTTTGGGTTATGTGTTTTGTTCGGATGAAGATTTGAAGGAGATGAATAAGGATTATTTGGATCATGATTATTTTACCGATGTGATTACTTTTGGCTATAACGAAGGTGTTAGTTTGAATGGAGAGGTTTTTATTAGTTATGATCGTGTTAAGGATAATGCAGTAAAGTTTGGGAATGGGTCAGTTTATGATGAGTTGTGTCGAGTAATGGTCCATGGTTTGTTGCACCTTATAGGGTATAAAGATAAAACGGAGGAGGAGTCAGAGTTGATGAGAAAAAAAGAAGAGATGAGTTTGAAATTAAGAAATGGTTTCACGTGAAACATTCTTAGTTTTGTTTCACGTGAAACATTTTTGAAATAATGTTACCAGAGTACGATATTATAGTTGTGGGCGGAGGTCATGCCGGATGTGAGGCGGCCTATTCTGCTGCGAAGATGGGTTCCAATGTTTTGTTGGTGACAATGAATTTGGCAACCATTGCACAAATGTCATGTAACCCTGCAATGGGTGGTGTGGCAAAAGGACAAATAGTTCGGGAGGTGGATGCCTTGGGTGGAGGTTCGGGAATGGTGACCGACAAGTCGGCCATTCAATTCAAGATGTTGAACTTGTCAAAGGGTCCTGCAATGTGGTCGCCACGAACTCAAAACGATAGAATGCGTTTTGCTGAGGAGTGGAGATTGCTCTTGGAGCAAACAGAAAATGTCCACTTTTGGCAAGACATGGTCAATGGCTTGTTGGTGGAAGATGGAAAGCTGAAGGGGGTAAGAACGGTTATGGGTCAGGAAATAAAATCCAAAGCTGTTGTTTTGACGAACGGAACTTTTTTGAATGGATTGATTCATTTAGGTGAGAAAAATTTCAAGGGGGGTCGTTCAGGTGAAAGTGCAAGTTATGGTATCACGGAGCAGTTAGAAGATTTGGGCTTTGAATCGGGTAGAATGAAAACGGGAACACCACCTCGCGTGGATGGAAGGTCGTTGGACTACTCTAAAATGGAAGAACAACCAGGTGATGAAAATCCATCAAAGTTTTCTTTTTCGAATGAAACAAATCATTTGGAGAAACAAAGAAGCTGTTATATCACTTACACGAATCCAACGACACATGAAATTTTGAGAGGTGGATTTGATCGATCTCCAATGTTCAATGGATCCATTCAATCGGTTGGGCCGAGATACTGTCCTTCTATTGAAGATAAAATCAATCGTTTCTCGGAAAGAGATCGTCATCAAATTTTTGTAGAGCCTGAGGGTTGGAATACGGTTGAGATTTATGTCAACGGATTCAGCACATCTTTGCCTGAAGAGGTTCAACTGGAAGCAATGAAAACCATTCCTGGTTTTGAAAACGTGAAAATGTTTCGTCCGGGCTATGCCATCGAGTATGATTATTTTCCACCAACACAATTAAAGCACACCTTAGAAACAAAGTTGGTTGATAATTTATATTTCGCAGGACAGATTAATGGAACCACCGGATATGAGGAAGCAGCTTCTCAAGGTTTAATGGCAGGAATAAATGCGCACAATAAATTAAATAGTAAAGAGGAATTCATCTTAAAAAGATCTGAAGCGTACATAGGTGTATTAATTGACGACCTAATTACGAAAGGAACAAAAGAGCCTTATCGTATGTTTACCTCTCGTGCTGAGTTCAGAATTTTACTCCGACAAGATAATGCGGATTTAAGATTGACCAAGATTGGATACGATTTGGGTCTAGCTTCTGATGATGCCTTGAAAAAGGTAGAGGAAAAAATAGAACAAACAGAAGAGGTTAAAAAGATACTGAGCAAAACATCCATTGCTCCGGATGAAATCAATGAGCTTTTGGAAGAAAGAAATTCTGCTCGAATTAAACAGAAGATGAAAGCAGGAATGTTATTGCAACGTCCACACATTGGTTTAAATGACTTAATGGAAATTTCAACTTTCTTAAAAGGTAAAATTGAATCCATTGAAAATTTGAGGGTGGATGTTTTGGTTCAAGCTGAGATTCAAATTAAGTATGCAGGATATATTTTACGTGAAGAAGAAAATGCTGAAAAGTTGAGTCGATTGGAAAATGTAAAAATTCCAGCGCATACTGATTATTCAAAATTGCCTTCACTTTCTGCTGAGGCGGTTGAAAAATTAAAAGCAATCCAACCAAAGACAATTGGGCAAGCAAGTCGCGTAAGTGGAGTGTCTCCATCGGATGTTTCCGTGTTATTGGTTCATTTAGGGCGTTAAGGTCAAAATCGGAATCAAATTTTCATTTTAAAGCGATTTAAGGGTGTTTTAGCCCCTTTTACGTCAAATCATATTGCTTATAAGGCGATCGTTTAAGAGCGCGGACTTCTGAAAGCCGTTTTTTAAGCGAAAAAGTGAAAATTTTCAAAAAACGGACTTGAAGACTTTTTTTCAAGGTCTAGGATCAAAAATACTCCTTCCTTCAGCTTTTCGCTGTTCAATCCATTTTTTTAATTCGAAGGGTAAAACAGAAACTCCCCAGGCGTAATACATTCGGTCAAATGCTTTTTTTACCGATTTGGTTGTATTAAATGTAAAGCGATACCCAAGGTGCAATCTTGGAGCTAACCAGGGCAAAACAAAAAATTTGGCATCTACTCCAGTATTCATAGCTGAATAAGGATCGTGAAAGTATTCAACAAAGGTCCCCGCATTGTTTTCGTAAAAACCGCGAATGCTTCCAAAACTGAACATCAACGGAATGGCCACGTCCCACCGATCTGATTTGTAAACGGTCCGTTGGTAAAATAAGGCAAAGGAATTAATTCTAAAACGAACCAGAGAAGTGTCTGTTGCTCCGGGATCGTCTACCGCTATATTATCAAATAGATTGTTTCGTTTTAGGAAATAATATCCACCTCCAAAACGATGAATACCTTTATAAGTGGCGCCTATTCTAAGACCATTTATTTTAATTGGATTCCCATCGTACCAGGATCGTCGGGCGTCTAAACCAATCATGGGTTTCCACTCAGCCTTTCCCAGTTTTTGAGGAAACCAATTGCGAATGGTATCGTTGGCAGAGTCGATGTTTTGAGAGAAAGAACAAACGGAAAAAAGCACAAAAAAGAACCCTATAATGCCTGCCTTTTGTATCATTCCAGCTCCAAATTAAAGTCTTCGGTAAGGACAAGTTTTCCGTCGCGTTTTTCTATTCCATCACCACCGGAAATCTGCATTTTAAACCCTTTTAGCTTGGTGGTTTTTCCATTGGTTACAAGATCTAAATGGTTCTTGTCACTTAGTTTTTTGCCCATCACTACAAATGGTAAAACAAAGGAGCAGCCGTTTTTATATTCAGAACAACCATAGGCAGATTTTCCTTTTAAAAGCTTTCCTTTTTGGCATTTTGGACAGTCTTTTCCCGCTACTGATTTTGGGTCTTTTTTAGGAGCTTCATCTGCTAATTGAATGCTTTGACCTTTTGAAGATTTTACACCATTTGTAATATCAACAACCATGTCGATAAGCTCTTTTTTAAAGGTGGAAACTTCGTATTCACCTTTTTCAATAAGCCGCAATTTATGTTCCCATTGTCCAGTTAATTCAGCTGACTTAAGTAGATCTGATTGAATGGTATCAATGAGGCCAACACCGGTGACTGTAGCATGAATATTTTTCTTTTTCTTTTCAATATATCTCCGACGAAATAAGGTTTCAATGATATTGGCTCGAGTAGATGGACGACCTATTCCATTTTCTTTCATTGCCTCCCTAAGTTCCTCATCATCAACATTTTTACCTGCTGTTTCCATAGCCCTAAGTAAGGTGGCTTCGGTATAGTATTTAGGAGGTCGAGTCTCTTTTTCTTGAATTTCGGCTTTGTGCGGACCTTTTTCACCTTCTTCAAAGTGCGGCATTATATTCTCGGTATTGTCCTTTTTAGACTGTTCTGAGGCATCTTTTTGGGCTTCTTGAGGTGTTGCCTTCTGTTCGGCCTTTTGTTGATCATAAACAACTCTCCAGCCTGGCTCAATGATTTGTTTTCCGGTAGCTTTAAACTCTACTTTCTCCACAGCGCCCATAACGGTGGTATTGGAAACAGTACAATCAGGATAAAAAACAGATATAAACCTCAGCGTAACAGTGTTGTAGATTTTTTGCTCATCCGGACTAATTCCTGAGGGACTAATTCCGGTTGGAATAATCGCGTGGTGATCGGTAACCTTTTTGTCGTTAAAAACCTTTTTCGACTTACGAAAGGGCTTACCCATTAAGGGTTCGGTGAGTTTTGAAAAATATTTCAACCCCGACATAATTTTCGGAACCTTAGGATAAATATCTTCAGATAAGAAAGTAGTATCAACTCTAGGATAAGTAACTAACTTTTTCTCGTAAAGATTCTGAATCAACTTTAGGGTATGATCCGCTGAAAAAGAGAATTTGTTATTGGCTTCTACCTGCAAAGAGGTGAGATCAAACAGCCGCGGTGGTTGCTCTTTCCCTTCTTTTTGTTCATATGATTTTACCTCAAAATCTTTGTCCTTTACGTATTCAAGAGCTTTTTCAGCACGTTCTTTATCGTTGATTTTTCCAACGGTTGAAGAGAATAAAACATCGCGGTAGTTTGTCTTTAACTCCCAGTATTTCTGAGCTTTAAAGTTTAGAATGGTCTTTTGACGCTCCACGATCATGGCCAATGTTGGTGTTTGAACACGTCCAATAGATAATACCTGTTTGTTTTTACCGTATTTGAGTGTGTATAAACGGGTAGCATTCATTCCCAAAAGCCAATCTCCAATGGCCCTTGAACTTCCGGCGGCATAAAGATTCTTGAAGTCTTGACCTTCCCGTAAGGAGTCAAAGCCTTCGCGAATAGCTTCTTCCGTCAAAGAAGAAATCCATAGTCGCTTCACCGGTTTTTTGTTGTTGGCCTTGAGTAAAACCCAGCGCTGAATAAGCTCTCCTTCCTGGCCGGCATCCCCGCAGTTTATTACTTCTTCACAACGTTCAACTAAACTTTCAATTGTTCTAAACTGCTTCTGAACGCCTTGATCTTCCATCACTTTAATACTAAAGCGAGAAGGAATCATCGGCAGTGTTGCCAAATTCCACCACTTCCAGAGAGAAGTGTAGTCATGTGGTTCTTTGAGTGTACAAAGATGCCCAAACGTCCAGGAAACCCAGTATCCATTACCTTCAAAATAGCCGTCTTTCTTAAGGTTAGCCCCTAAGATTGTTGCTATTTCTTTCGCAACACTTGGTTTCTCGGCAATACACAACTTCATTTTTTACAATAGTGATAGACATCAAAATCGTATTCGTTTTTCTCATCTGCAGAATGGGAAAAAAGGAGTGATTTTGACCAATTCGCTTCGTTAAATTCGGGAAAGAAAGTGTCTGCATCCAAAGTAGCTTTTACTTCGGTAATATACATTTCATCAATAAGATCATTCTCCAGACAATAGCGATAGATTTGACCTCCACCAATGATGAAAATATCTTTGTCAGACTGATTTTTGAAATGCGCAATAGCATCCTCTATTTTTGTAAAGCTTTCGCAATCAGCATGTTGGAACGATGAGTCGCGACTAACAACTACATTAACACGATGCGAGAGAGGGCGATATTTTAAAGGAATAGAATCCCAGTTTTTTCGTCCCATGATCACCACAGTACCTTTAGTCGTATCGGTGAAAAATTTCATATCACGGGACAATTTCCAAATTAGATCGTTGTCTTTTCCGATCTCGTTATTTTGTGCCTTTGCTACAATTAATTTTGTCATTCTTTATACCGAAACAGCTCCTTTAATGTGTGGATGATATTCATAATTCACCAATTCAAAATCATCATAAGTGAAATCGAAAATTGAGGTGATTTCTGGATTAATTTTCATTTGAGGAAGAGGTTTTGGTTCTCTACTCAATTGTAATTCGGCTTGTTCAAGATGATTGTTATAAAGGTGAACGTCACCAAAGGTATGAACAAAGTCTCCTGCTTCTAAACCACAAACCTGTGCAATCATCATGGTGAATAGGGCGTAAGATGCAATGTTAAAAGGAACGCCTAAAAAGACATCCGCGCTGCGTTGGTAAAGCTGACAAGATAGCTTTCCGTCGGCTACCCAAAACTGAAAAAATGCATGACATGGAGGAAGAGCAGCTTTACCATTCGCCACATTTTCCGAAAATGATTTTGACGTGTCAGGCATTACGGATGGATTCCAGGCCGAAACCATAATACGACGATTGTTGGGATTGTTTTTTATCTCATCAATCACCATTTGAATCTGATCTATTCCTTCTCCATTCCAATTTCGCCATTGCGAACCGTAAACAGGACCTAAATCACCTTCTTCGTTTGCCCAGGCATCCCAAATTTTTACCCCATTTTCGTTGAGATAACCAATATTGGTATCTCCCTTAATGAACCATAAAAGCTCATGGATAATGGACTTGAGATGTAGTTTTTTGGTTGTCACCATCGGAAAACCTTCGGAAAGGTCGAATCGCATTTGATGACCAAAAATACTTCGCGTACCGGTTCCGGTACGGTCACCTTTTTCAACTCCTTTGGTCTTAATCAGTTCTAAAAGATCCAGATATTGTTTCATTCGTTTGCTACTTGATAGTCGGTTTTTAAGCTGTTCTGTAGGACAGAACAACAAATGATAAAATTACGGCTTTCGGAGGTTTGGAGCGGATTTTGCATCTCCAATATTTAAACAATGCTTTGTTTTTTATCAACAAAAAACTTGCATTGGTTTCATTGTACCCTTACATTTATAGGACTTCAACCTTACAAAACCCGTATGAAAACTTTGTTACTAACCCTATTCCTCTCTGTTTCAATTTTTGCCCTTTCCGAAGAAATACCAAAATCATCTTGTGGTGAATATGCCGGTGAAATGGAAGCTTATACCCTGCTGAAAAATGATGTCGAAATGGAAATCGACAAGCATGAAGTAACCTTGGTTTTAAATGAAGAGGACATAAAATACTCGAGCGGAACCATTAAAATGACCGGAACCTATGAAGCGATAAAAGAAGGAAAAAATGAGTTCCTGATTAAAGCTAGCTTCAGTAATGGAAAAACAGTCTCTTACGAGATGGAGTTTGTACTCAACACGAAGAAACAAACCATTATGGTGCAAGGAAAAAATGGGCAACCTGATGTGTTATTGGATAAATTGGAAGACTAATCTTTGTATTGATAGGTATTTAACTTTTCTTCAATTTCCTTAATGTGCTTTTCTTTCTTCTCTTGTCGTAATTTTATGGCTGATTTGGTGAAGTAGGTATGTTGATTAAGGAATTTTAGCTGAATTTCATCCCAGGCCTTATCGCTGTCCAATTTGCCATGTTCTCTTAACTCACGTCGTAACAAGCTGGCAATATCATGGAAATCATCTCTACCAAGGTAATCCAGGTCGGCATCACACATAATTTCTTGTAAATGTGTTTTCGGACTTTGCGGAATTTCAGTGGCTTTTATTAGACCGTCAATTACATCAATTTGCTCTTGGGTGTAGCCATATTTAGGGAGAATTTCGCGAGCTAAACGCATCCCTATTTCTTCATTTTTATCATATTTTTCAATGAATCCTGCGTCATGATAGGTCGCTGCAGATTTTAGGAGGAAAAGATCCTCATCGGTAATTCCTTCCATTATGGCAAGACGTTCAACGGCCTTGGTTACGTCAATGGTATGGTTAATACTATGATACAATAATTTTGGTGAGAGTTGAGTCTCCAGAATTTTCATAATGTGACGCTCTGCTTTCATGTAATTAATAGCAGAGTAGAGATGGAGATCAACAATTTTCCAGAATTTTGGATTCGGTATTTTTCCTTCACCATTTTCGGAAAGTTCAGGTTTAATTCCTTTGACATAAAACATGTCTAGCATTCCCTTATGCTTGGTCTGAATTTTACCACGATAGGTACATTCAAAATAGGGAGCAATGTATTCGTAAGTATTTCCGGATACGTTTACAGTTCCTGGCTGGCCGTGCATTTCCATTCGTTGTGCTTGATTCACAGTAGCACCCCAAATATCGTAGGCAAATCGTTTCAAACCAATTACTCCGGCAATCACTTCTCCGGTGTTAATTCCAATACGAATCTTCCAACTGTTTTTGCCTTTCTCCTTGTCTTCCTGCTCCCGTTCAAGCATATAATTCTTGATTTCCAGGGCGGCAAGTGTTACCTCAATGGCGTTACTTTTGTTTCGGATTGGAACACCTCCGGCACACATATAAGAGTCACCAATGGTCTTAATTTTTTCCAGATCGTATTTCTCTATGATCTCATCAAATTTTGAGAAATAACCATCGAGTTGCTGAACCAATTCCTGAGGTTTCATGTCCTCTGCAATCTTAGAAAAACCAACAAAGTCTGTAAACAGGACGGAAACATTGCGGTAGTATCTTGCCTTTGAACGACCTTTATTTTTGAGTTCCTCCGCAGTTCCTTCAGGAAGAATGTTCAATAGGAGCTGTTCTACTTTTTCTTTTTCGTTCTCAAGAAGTTCCTTTTGGTGTTCAATTTTGGCTTTTTGGATCTCAACCTTTTGTTTTTGATCTTGGATTTTTTTGTTTTGCTCGGTGACCTGACGCGTTCGTTTAACTACTTCAATTTCCAAACGTACTTTTTGGCGACGAATAGTATCTACTCGCCGTCTGTAAATGAACAAGCTAGCGGCAGTTAACAAAACGATGGCGACAATTCTGAACCACCAGGTTAACCAAAATGGGGGATTGATGTTGACAGTGACAATTGCTGGTCGCTTAGACCAAACACCGTCAGCACTTTGCGCATAAATCTCGAAAATATAATTACCGTGTGGAAGAATGTAGTGAACCTTGTTTTCGTTCTCTACATAGGTATAGTTTTCTTCATGTCCTTTAAGAATAAATTTGAACCTGTTTTTACCAGGGTTGGAAAAGTTGGTCGCGAAAAACTCAAAAGAAAGGTCATTTTGATCGTAGTTTAAATCCAGAGAGACTGAATCATATACATTGCTTATGATAATCTCTTTTTCGCCTAAACCTTTAGGTGTCAACACAACACTGGAAATGATTACATTAGGAGGGTGAGGGTTGATGTTAATTTCTTTAGGATTAAAGATGTTATAACCGTTAATTCCACCAAAATATAATTTACCCGAGCGGGATTTCATATAGGCGTTGGTGTTGAATTCATTGCTTTGAAGTCCATCGCGAACCCCATAAGTCGTAAAACGTTCGGTTTTTGGGTTGAATTTGGAGATTCCTTTATTGGTACTGGCCCAAATATTTCCTTCACTATCTTCTAAAAGTCCATAAACAACATTGTTGGATAAACCCTCTGTTTCAGTGTAATTGATGGTTCGTTTAGATCGCAGATTGAGGAGTTTGATGCCTTCACCATAAGTACCCAGCCAAAGGTTGTTCTTTTCGGTTTGCAGAATGCAGGTAATGTGGCTGTTGGATTCGGTATGGTTGATAATAGGTATATGACGGAAATAGAAAGTTCCGTCTACTTTTTCAATAATGTTGTAGAGTCCTTGGTCGGAGGTAACGATCCAAACTTTTCCACTTAAATCGCGATAAATATTCTTAACAGAACCCTCACCAATGCTTTGATGTCCTCCATCAGAAGCTTTATAGAAAGTGCATTCGAGTGTGTTTTTATTGAGGATGGATAGGCCGGCCTTTGATCCAATCCAAAGATTATTGTCTTCGGCAGGTTCAATTTGGTAAACAATTACTTTTCGATCGTTTTCTTCACCCAAAAATGGAATTTTTTCGAAAGAATAATCTTCGTTAATAAGGTCACGAATTGTTAGTAGATAAAGGCCGTCTTCGTACCCTAACCAAATACGTCGTGGATTTTCAATGTGGATTTTGAGTAATCTACTTTGTTCATTTCGATCACGGAAGATATGATGAAAACGCTTCCTGCGTGGGTCGTAGATGGTTAAGTCTTTTTGAGTTCCAACATAAATATTGCCTAAGCTATCTTCAGCAAAAGACCATACACTGTAATCAATTAGCCCTTTTTTAGGATCGTTATTCAGTGAAACAGTAGTAAATCCTTGTTTGTATTTGTCGAATTTGGAAATTCCTTTACCCGTACCGAGCCAAAATACACCGCTTTGGTCTTCGTAAATTGTTTTTACTTCGTCATCAGTGATGCTGGAAGCATCGTAGGGGTTCTTCTTGTATTGGTAAACACTTTCTTTTCCCTTTTTATTTTTCTGTAGTAATAGTAAACCATGTTCTGCTGTTCCAATCCAGGTATGAGCACTATCTTCAACATAAGCGCAACGGATATTGTTCACCCTTAAATAGGGATGCATGGAGATGGTATTTAAGCGATAATTTTCATCAATGGTGTACAGTCCATTTTCTGAAGAGACCAGAATATAGCCGTTACCTCCGGTAGAAATTTTGTTGATGGCTGAAACGCTAAATATATCGTTGTAATTAATGTGTTGAAAGTGCTCATATGGTGGTGGAGCGTGATATACGTGTCCCGTCTTTGTTCCTACCCACAATTCGCCATTGGCATCAATATGAAGGGCAGAAAACTCAAAGTTTCCTTTGATTGACTTAATAATGTCAACTTTTTTGGTCTTAAGATTAATCTTATTGATCCCATGCTTGTCTGAGAGGGCTAATAAATGTCCTTGGGAGTCGAAGGCTAAATCAATAAAAACATAGCCTCTAAGAGCGGGAAAAGTGCCTCTGTTGACTTTTTCAATGCGATGGGTGAGTGGATTTAACTTTCCAATCCCGCGATTGGTTCCAAACCACAAATTTCCTTCCTTATCCTCAAGCAGGTTGTGGATATAGTTGTTAGGTATTGAATTGAGATTATTAGGATCGTTTTTAAAGGTTTTAAATTCGTAACCATCATACCGGTTTAGACCATCTTGCGTGGCAATCCAAATAAAACCATAACGATCTTGAAGAATAGCAGAAACTGAGCTTTGTGATAAACCATCTTCAATAGAAAGCTTGTCAAACTTAATACTCTTTTGCTGGCTTAAACTAGCCGTTGAAAACAAAAGAAAGGAAAGAAGTATTAAAGGTGCTATGCGCAGCATATATGACATCTATATTCTCACTCCTATTACGAGAATATCATCAACTTGTTCGTATGAACCCTGCCATTTTTTAATGGTATCGTCAAGACGGGTCTTTTGAACTGCCACAGGTTCCTTATGAATGGCCATTAGTTCATCGCGGAAATGCTTGTAAAGGAATTTTTTTCCCTTGTCTCCTCCAAATTGGTCGGCATAACCATCACTAAACAAATAAATAATATCTCCTTTTTCAAGTGCCACGGTATGGCTGGTATAATGTTTTGTTCCTGGTTCAAACGAACCAATGGCAAACTTATCGGCTTTAATAATGGTGAATTCGTTGTTACGAATTAAGTAAAGTGGATTGTTGGCACCTGCGTACTGCAATTCCATCTTTTCATAATCAATAGTACACAATGAAAGATCCATTCCGTCTCTCACTCCATTGTCTTCACTTCCCTTGTTCAATGAATCTGAAACAAATTTGTTCAATTCGTTCAGTACATCACCCGGATCGATCGTGTTATGTTCTTTAACAGCAGCGTTAAGTCCGTTAGCTCCAACCAAACTCATGAATGCTCCAGGAACTCCATGTCCAGTACAGTCTACTGATGCACAGAATGATTTTCCTCCAATTTTGTCGAACCAGTAGAAGTCTCCAGAAACGATGTCTTTTGGTTTAAAAAGAACAAATGAATCAGGACAAACTTCCGCAATACGTTCGGTAGGAGGAAGAATAGAATATTGTAGTCGTTTGGCGTAACGGATACTATCGGTTACATCTTTATAAAGATCTTCTAACTTAAGACGCTGACGCTCATTTTCATCGCGTTGACGAACAACCTCTTCAGTTCTTTCTTTCACTTTTTGTTCGAGAATTCTTTCCGTTTCAGCTAATTCATCTCGCATCTTAAGCAATGCGTGTCCTAAAACATCTTCATTACTCAGAGGTTGGTAAGGAGAGCTAAAGTTACTTTGTCCTACTTCTTTTGCAAAATCAGTGGTTTTCTTTAGTCCATCAACTAAGCCAATCATAGCGGTGGACATGTCTCCTATTTCATCGTTAGTAACAGCGATTCGCTCTTTAGGGAAAATTCCACGGCCCAATGAAACTAAGACGTGCTTGAGGGAACGAATTGGTTTTACAATGGTACGGGTGGTGAAAATGGCAATAAGAATTGCAACAATAATCAAAATGGCACCTAGAATCCAGTAGAGTGTCAATGCCTGGAATTTGGCTTTAGCCTCTTCCGAAGATTTTTTAACCAGATCAAGGGCGTCTTTCTCTTGTTTTTCAAGACTGTTTTGAAGCGTCAATAAATTTTGATCAATTACTTCATAAGCATAGGTGGCATCACCATTTTGCCCCACAATAAATTCAGCCGTAAATCGTCCAAAGCCATCATCATAACTTGCATTGTCCGGAAGCAAATCCATTACCTGGCGGTAGTAATCAAATAAGGTGTCTATTTTACCTTCTGCCCGGTTAAAAAGGTCAACATCTTCTTGATTGTTCCATCCTTGTGATAGGTGTGCTACTTCACTCTTTATTTTTGGAATGTTCTTATCAATCAAAACATTCAAACGAACTTTGTCCGGAGTATCGTTTCGGGATTGAACAACTACCCATTGAATAGCCAATCTTTTGGCTTCACCCAAAGAGGCTTTTAGTTGCATTACCTTTTCTTTGGATGGTGTGATGTTCTCAATCAACTCATTAGAAGTACTGTCGTTTTTCTTAAACGTTTCAATACCATTATTAACCGCAAAGAAGGTCGCCCCAAACACGATAATAATAAACAAAATAAGTACCCCAAATCCGGTACCTATTTTCTTTCCTATTGTAAATCTAAAACTCATGGATACTGTTGAGGGGCTATACGCTCAATCTCCTCTTAATTCTCTCTCAACTTATCATACACAGCCTTGAATTTATCGTATTCTTGTTGGTTTTTAATCGTTGTTGAGTAAATTCTGCAGAGTTCTTTTACGACATCCAAATCATTAGGATTAGCATCGTAAGATTTTAAAAGATCATCAATGATCATCTCATCCAGAATTTTACGGTATTTATTATAATTCTCGTCATCGTGAAGCCCATAATAACATCCGGTAATACCTTCAATTGTTTCTTCACTTTTCGGGTCCATTTTCTCTGCTTTATGCAAATATGGTAAAGCAGTAAAGAAAAGTTCCTCTGATCGGCCAGTGTTTTCAATAATCATTTCGATAGAAAGATCGGTAGAACCACTCATGGCCATTGTAATGTCAACACCTTCATTGTAGTGAATTAATCCTACATTAAAGTTGGCTTGGAAGTTTTCAGCATCCAACTCAAGTACTTTTTCAAAGAAAGCAATTCCTTTTGCTCGGATTTCGTCGCGTTGAGCTCCCTCTGGCAAAATGCTCATATTGTTCATGTACTGACCACCCAAAGCGTTGTAAAAATCAATATCTGACTGGTGAAAATCCTGCGAAGGATTAACATACTGAACTTGCTTGCTTTTGTATAATTCGTAAGACTTCTCAGACTCTTTAAGATCATTTGCTTCAAGAGCAGTCACGGCATCGTTGTAATAACGGATGATAGTATTTTTGAGATAATTATCGATTTTTTCTTTATCAGCATTGTCTTTGTCCAGATTCCTGGCCTGAACGAAAGATTCAATAGCAATACTGCGATAATCTTACTTTGAGGAGTTTCAAGATTACGATAAACCACACCTCTCAATTGCCATGTTTGCGAATTGCTTCTTTCGTTGGAAACAATAGCCGAGTCAATCCAGTTTTGAGCACAGGCATAATCCTTTTGCTTATAGCAATCGTATGCCTTAGCAGTCAGCTGCTGAGCCATCATGCTTTTACAAGCACCCATGGCTATCACAAACATCGATATTTTAATAAACCCTCTCATTATTCAATCACTCTTACCGCCAGCCCCGCTAGTTTATCAGCAATGGTTAGATTATGCTTTTTTGCGTTTCGTTTATTTATCTCGTATTTCTGTTTATTTCCTTCTACAACAAAGTTGATAACAGAGCCTTTGTCCAAATAGCCCGCTTTTTCAGTAACCAAGAGTGTCGATTTTGACTTAAACTGGGTAGAAAGGGAGCCCATTTGATTGCTCTCATCCTCTGTTACGTATAAAATGTGAACTTTGTTTATTTCTGACTTGCTTAAATATCGTTTTACTTGAATTTCCTGCTTTCCGATGTCCTTTCCGGAATACTTTTTATTCAATTCGTCATAAACGGCATCCTCCGACCCAAGTACCCCAATTACAAAATCTCCTTTTCGTTGATCCGCAGGCCAATCTATAAGAGTTGCAAAGGTGTAGATGTACAAAGCTTTCACAACAGAGCGTGTATCCTTAATCTGACTTACATTCAGACGAGAGGAATTAAAGCTAATTAGAGCTAAAGAGATGATCGCTATATAAATTCTTTTACTCAATTTTTCCTGTTGTTCAGTTTTGTTTTCCTAAATCGGTAATAGCTAAAAGCATGCCAAATGCACCAACCTTAGTTTTGAGGAGCATTTGCACTTGTTTGCATCATTTCAATGTCACGGTCAAAGAGGTATAATCCTCCTTTATCGTCACCAATCATATTCAGTTTGTCCACAATTTCTCTGGCTAAAGCTTCCTCTTCCAACTGCTCCGCAACAAACCACTGCATGAAATTGTGTGTTGTGTAATCTTTTTCTTGCAGGCACACATGAACCACTTCGTTGATCATTTCTGTCACTTTAATTTCGTGCTCTAACAACAACACAAAAAGTTGACGAAGCGAATCAAAGTCACTCTTTGGACTATCGATTGCTGGAATAATTGCCGTTCCCCCTCTTTCATTCACAAAACGAACCAGTTTGAGCATATGCTCTCTTTCTTCGTCGGAATGCAAGTACAAAAATTTTGCAGTTCCGTTTATCCCATGACACTCAGCCCATGAAGCCATGGACAGGTACAGTTGCGACGAAGATGCTTCTGCCGCAATCTGACGATTCAATATTTCTTCAACTTTCGAATTCACAATGTGCTTAAAATATAAAACGATAAAAATAGTCCAAAAAATTAATTTATTGCCTTAATAGCGGCATTTAATTCATAATTTTAGCTTGAATTTGGAAGATAATGAAGAACAAACAAAAGAGAAGGGGAGAAAAATTAAGCAAGACATTACGGAAAAATATTTCGGATTTGTTTAACAAGAATCCCAACAGACAACTCAATTACAAACAGGTTTCTTCTCTTTTGGAAGTGTCCGAAGCTGAGCACAGAAAGTTAGTTTATGAGCTCTTAAAAGAACTTTCTGCCGAGGGTGTTTTGAAAGAAACGGAGCGTGGAAAATTTAAAAAAGGACGATCATTTGAAACGATTGAGGGAACCATTCATTTGAATCGAAAAGGACATGGTTATTTAGTCGCCGAAAATTTGGCTGAAGACCTCTTTGTTGATCGCAAATATTTGAATAGAGTTATTCATGGAGACCATGTGGTTGTTGAGTTAAGACAAAAGGGCCGAGGTAAGATTGAGGCGATTGTAGTTGAGGTGAAAGGACAAGGGGAGAGAAGCTTTGTTGGAACCATTGAAATTTCCCGAAAATTTGCCTTTTTGATTCCAGAAGATCCTCGGATTGATATCGATATTTTTATTCCAGTGGAAAAGGTGAAGGACTTGGAGTCTGGAACGAAAGTGGTGGGTCGAATTACAGATTGGCCAGAGACGGCAAAAAATCCTTTTGGAGAGATTATGGAGGTGCTCGGCAATGCCGAATCGCATGATGTGGAAATGAAATCAATTTTGATTACACATGGTATTCGACATGAGTTTCCTCAAAATGTTTTGGATGAGGCAAATCGTATTCCAATAAGTTTAGATCAGGAAGAAATTAAGAAACGGAGAGATTTTAGGGATATTTTGACCTTCACTATTGATCCCCATGACGCAAAGGATTTTGATGATGCCCTTTCATTTGAGCGATTGGAAAATGGAAATGTAAGAGTTGGGGTTCACATCGCGGATGTAGGTCATTATATCATAGAAGATTCTGCTTTGGATAAAGAAGCTTATGATCGCGGGAATTCAGTTTATTTGGTTGATAGAGTGGTTCCAATGTTACCCGAACATCTTTCAAATGGAGTTTGTTCTTTACGCCCTGAAGAGGAAAAATTTACTTTTTCTGCTGTTTTTGAACTAAATGAAAATGCAGAGATAGAGGACGAATGGTTTGGTAAAACAGTTATTCGATCGGACAAACGATTTGCCTATGAAGATGCTCAGGAGGTGATTGAAAAAGGAGTGGGAGAATTGGCTGATGAAATAACAACCTTGGATCGTTTGGCGAAGGCCATGCGGAAAAAGCGAATGAAAAAAGGTGCTCTGGAGATTGAGAGTTCGGAATTACGATTTGAACTGGATGCCAAAGGAAATCCATTGAGAGCTTATAAAAAGGTTGCGAAAGATGCTAATAAATTAATTGAAGAGTTCATGCTTTTGGCCAATCGTAGAGTTGGCCAGTTTATTGGGGATACAAATCGTAAAATCACCATTCCATTCATTTACCGGGTGCATGATAAACCCGATCGGGATAGAATTGAGCAATTTGCTGTTTTCGTTTCTAAGTTTGGAAAGAACTTTAAGGTAAAGGGTGATCAAGATATTGCCATTGAAATGAATAAGCTTTTTGCTGAAA
Source organism: Flavobacteriales bacterium (assembly GCA_022361195.1). Classification (GTDB taxonomy): domain Bacteria; phylum Bacteroidota; class Bacteroidia; order Flavobacteriales_D; family Crocinitomicaceae; genus JAKSBJ01. The sequence goes on along the minus strand of JAKSBJ010000244.1, from coordinate 22,432 downwards.
TGAAAGATGAACCAGAGTTTCCAATGGTCCAGCAAATGGCCATAAAATCAATGGCTAAGGCAGTGTATGATACGGAGAACATAGGCCATTACGGACTTGGTTTTAGGTATTATGTTCACTTTACATCTCCTATTCGCCGATATGCCGATTTAATGGTGCATCGTATTTTACTCCATGAGTTAGAAAGTAGAAGAAAACATTATCCATCTTTAAGAGAAACAGCAAAGCATATCTCTATTACTGAACGTCGGGCGATTGAAGCAGAGAGACTTTCTCAAAAGTATTTTCAGGCGCAATACCTTAAAGACAATATCGGGGAAACTTATTACGGAATTATTACGGGCTTAACCGAATGGGGTATTTATGTTGAGATGCGAGAGAATCATTGTGAAGGAATGGTTTCACTCAAGTCAATGAAGGATGACAGATATTATTTTGACGAACGTAACTATACCATAGTTGGTAGTCGAAATGGGGAGCAATTTAATATGGGAGATGTGGTTGAAGTTGAGCTAATCAACGTCAACATTGCAAAAAAGCAAATCGATCTTGAAATGGTTTAAACCACTATTTGTCTTCTACTCCACCTAAGAGTTTGTTTGGTAGGGAATAGTTAAGCTGAATCATATAAATGTGCGCATTCTCCAAAACTGAACCATTTTCTCTTTCAAAAATGTAAGCCAAATCTAATTCTAGTTTTTTAGGCAAATTAAAGGTAACACCTGCCGAAAAACGGTAAGCATCCAGAGCACTAATAGGGTTTTTAGGATTCAATGCGGTAAACAGTTCTGTTGAAACAAAAGGACGAATTAATTTAAGGTCTTTGTTTCTGTATTTTGCTGTAAATTTCAATCGTCCCGTATGTTTAATACGTGGGTAGATAACATCATTGATTACACCTAAGCGGTTAAAAGAAACCTGGTAACGAGCACGGGCTGTTAGGCTAATTTTGGCCGGCTTAATTTTGTAACGGTAGGCAGCATCAATGTTAAAACGATTTTCCGAATCCCAGAAAGTACTGCGGTATTTTCGGGCGTAACGATATTTTACTGCGATTTTTACATCTTTTAGTGGCTTGTACTTTACTCCCAATTCATTATAGTAATTCCCCAATTGAGAAAAATTATTGAAGAAACGTGTTTGCGTTTCATAAGCCAAACTGAATTGGTCATTTAAATCTGCATTTACACCCAAGCCTGTCCATAAATTGGCATCAGAAACTTGTGCAAAGGATAAATATGACCCCAAGAACAACAATAAAAGTATCTTTTTCATAATCTATCGATTAAAAACAATGTCCCCAATATTGTTTTCGGACTTGTTTTCAGTTATTTCAATTTTCTTTTCAACGATGTCGTAGCCAGAATCACATCCATCCAAACAACGTGAGTAGATAAATAAGGTGTAAGTTCCAATTGTTAGGTTTTCAAATCGGAAGCTTCCGTCATGGCTAGTGGCAAATTTATCATCATAGGTGCCATTTTCACCACCATAAATAATAAAAACATCCTCGTCGGCAGCATAATACTGAGAAACGATCTCGGTACCTGCTTCATTGTATACCTCGGCATAAGCTTTTCCGTAAATGGCCGAAGTTCCCCCTTCACCAGCGGGTTTTTCACAAGAAGCCATCAATAAAACGAGTCCAAATAAGAGTAAAGTGTAGTGTTTAAACATTTTAGTTTGTACTTAGTGTAAAACAAAAATAATGATCTAAAATGAGCTGACAACAACGCAAAAAAGAAACCTAAACTTAATAATAAATTAATGGTTGTTTGGTAAATAGTTTTCACAAAATTGAATTTAGCTCTCCAAACAAAACGCATTTTTTGACGATGAAAGTCCCTCAATTCCATTATTTTCAGTACATTTAGTGTGGAATTTTTCGAAAAGGTTGTTGATGGAATATGTTTTGGTTAGGTTCTAAATTGGCTTTTCAGTCAACCCTTCGCTTAAAATTCCGTTAATACTAGACACACTAACACCTCAATTACTACTATTTATGAAAACCTTACTCCTTACGTTTTTCGTAACGTGTCTGTTTGTGGCGACAAACGGTCAGGTTGTGATTAACGAATATTCGGCCTCCAATATGACGGGCCCGACGGATGGATTTGGCAATAATTCAAAGTGGGCAGAGCTATATAATCCAGGGGCTACCGACTTTTCTTTGGATGGTTATTTCCTTTCGGATGATGAAGATGAATTGGCGAAATGGGCTATTCCGGCAGGAGCTTCTGTGCCGGCTGGCGGTTATTCCATGATTCGTTTTTCAAAAGAAAATACCCTTAGTGGAGCTGAAATTCATCCAGATTTTGCTTTAACGCAATGCAAAAACGAATGGATCATTCTCACAGACGGTTCAGTTGTGGTTGACAGTTTAAAAATTGTCAACAGAACACAGGCGGATCATTCTGTATCCCGAACTTCTGACGGTGCAGCGAGCTGGGGAATTTGTACCACTCCAACTCCAAATGCTGCTAATACCGGAGTTCTTCAATGGTATTCTGCGAAACCAGTACTTAGCGTTCCGGCCGGATTTTATACAACGGCACAAAACGTTACGATTACTACTGCTGATGCGGGCGCAACAATTTATTACACGCTGGACGGAACTGTTCCAACAGCGGCAAGTACGGCTTATACCGGACCAGTAAACATTGCGGCAACTTCAGTTTTAAGGGCTATTGCTATTAATCCTGATCCAAATATCCCTTCAAGTTTCGTTGAAACGAATACCTATTTTATCAACGAATCACATACCATTCCGGTAGTTTCAACTTGTGGAGATGAGATCACGGACTTTTTAAATGATGTAGCTGCTGGAGCATTCACTTCAAACTTTGATGGTCATTTTGAATTTTTCGAAAAGGATGGAAGTTTAGCTGCAGAAGGGGAAGGATATTACAATAAGCATGGAAATGATTCCTGGGCTTATGATCAAAGAGGATTTGATTTTGTAATGAAGGATCAATATGGATATAATCATGCGATTGATCATCAAATTTTCCCGCAAAAAAACAGAGACGAATTTCAACGTGTCATGTGTAAAGCGGCGGCAAATGATAACTATTCATTCGAAGATGGAGCTCATTTAAGAGATGCATTAATTCATACTATTTCTCAATTGGGAGATATGCGAATGGATGAACGAACCAGCCGTTTTGTGGTGGTTTATGTAGATGGAGTTTACTGGGGATTGTATGACATTCGTGAAAAAGTGGATGACGCTGATTTTACTGAGCATTATTACAATCAGCCCGAAGATCAAATTCTATTCTTAAAAACCTGGGGAGGAACCTGGGCTGAGTATGGGGATCCAACTTACGCAGAGTGGATTGCTTTAAGAGATTACATCATCACAGGTGATATGACTGATCCGGTTCAATATGAATATGTAAAGTCAGTTTACAACACAGGATCTTTAATTGATTATGTTGTATTAAATTCCTATGTAGTGACATCGGACTGGTTGAACTGGAATACAGGTTGGTGGCACGGGTATGTTCCCGAAGAATTAGGAGGGGATAAACAAAAGTGGCGCTACATTATGTGGGATAATGATGCTAGTTGGGGACACTATATCAACTATACAGGAATTCCTTCTACTGATCCTGATGCTGACCCATGTAATCCTGAGTCACTTCCAGATCCAGGAGGAGAAGGACATGTTCCAATTTTGAATGCACTTTCTCAAAACGAAGAGTTCAAACAACAATACATTACACGATACATCGATTTGTTCAACGGAATTCTTTCTTGTGAACAAATGCAGGCTAACCTGGATAGTTTTGTAACAGTAATGACACCAGAAATGGATGGCCAGGTAACCACATGGGGAGGAACTACAGCTGGGTGGATGGATAATGTCAATTCCCTGAAAGCCTATATTGACGACCGATGTGCAGCTATTGCTGAAGGGTTGATCGATTGTTATGATTTGGAAGGTCCTTACGACTTAACGGTTTACGTTGATCCTCCGGGAGCGGGACAGGTTAAGGTGAATTCAGAATGGGTATCTCCTTATCCGTGGACAGGGACTTACTTTGGTGGAATTGCAACGATTTTCCAGGCGAATGATTTTTCAGGATATGATTTTGATTATTGGGAGTCTACCAATCACACCTTTGTAAATCCGGATAGTTTATCGGATACTTTGGATTTAACAATGTCTGATTCGATTATTGCTCACTTTAAAGAAGTGTTGGTTCCAGGTGACCCACCACCGCCAGCAACTTATTCAGGATTCCATTTACCAAATGCCTTTTCACCAAACGGTGATAATAACAATGACTGGTTACAGTTCTTTGCTGGACATGATGTGGAGAATTTTAACTTAAAAATCTTTGATCGTTGGGGGAATATGGTTTTTGAAACTTCAAGTATCGGAAACTACTGGGACGGCTATTATAAAGGTAAATTGTTGAATTCCGGAATCTATACCTATACCCTGGATTATACACTCACCGACCTCGGTCCAAAGGCCGAGACAGGTAATATTACATTAATCAGGTAAAATCCGGGAAATATGAAACAATTAATAGGAATAGGGCTATTACTGGCTTCATACTCTACCTTGGCGCAGGACATCCATTTTACGCAAATCAATGAAAATGAAATGCTACTCAACCCTGCTTCTACTGGGGTTTTTGATGGTTGGGAAAGAATAGGTGTCAATCATAAAAACCAATGGGTAAATGCCGGTACTAAATACTTTACCACTTCCATTGCAGCAGATGTTAACTTCTTTAAACCAAAGAGGGGAGATCGTGCACATATGGGATTAGGTGTACAGTTTTTCAACGATATTGGAGGTGACAGTAAATTTGGAACAAAACAGTTTGCGCTAAATGTTTCTGGAATTGTGCCTTTATCGGAGTGGCATGAACTGTCTGCCGGATTGCAATTTGGGGCAGCCCAACGAACGGGAGACTTAACAAATTTACTCTTCTCTAATCAATTTAATGGGGATGAATTAGATCCTAATATTAATGCAATGGAGAATAATAACTTGGTAAGTTTCGTATATCCCGATTTGGGTGTGGGAGTCTCTTATCGTTATGGGAAACATGATGCAGGGTTTCACCGCGAAGACAAAACGGAGTTTCGTTGTGGAGTTTCATATTTTCACCTCAATCGTCCTCAGTTAAATTACCGTGTTGGATTTACAGAAAAGCTTTACGGTAAAGTGGTTATACATGCCGATTTCCAAAAGGATTTTGCTGGAAGTTCGGGAGTTGAGGTGTTTGGAACACAGTTTATGCAAGGACCACATATTGAAACTTTGCTAGGAGCAATGTATCGTTACCGTCTCTCAAGTGGAGGTAAAACTACGGGACTAAACAGAGATATGTATATGAAGTTTGGAGCAGCTTACCGAATCAATGATGCCATTGCACCAATGGTTTATTTTCACCTTGGGAGCTTTAACTTCGGAATGTCTTATGATGTGACCATTTCCAAATTAGGAAATATGGCTCGAAGTGGAGGCTTGGAGTTCTCACTCATGTACACCAATCTCGATTTTGCTCTTTTCAAGCATAGAGGAAGGCTCTAAGGCGATAAAAAAGAAATTAAGAAGCTCTGCCTCGGCAGGGCTTTTTTGTTCTTATACACGCTTTAAATGAATTTATTAAATGCAAAATTGATCTTATCCAGACTAATCAGGAATTTTACGCTGAAAGCCTAAATAATAGACCTTGTAAGAATAGTCTGGATTTTCATGATTGAGATTGGGAACAAAAGGCTTTAGTTCTCCCTCAACATTGGTCGCTAATATTTGAGTTTCGACTAATTCAGCTGTTTTGGTGCTGTAAAATTCTACTTTATACCAATGGCGTTTGCTGCCAGGAACAAAACGAAAGAAATGAGTTTTGAGTCCATCAATCTTAAATTTTGGATTTTTCCAGCTGCCTATTTCGTTTTCAATGGGTCTTGCTCCACCTGATTTAGTAAAAACATCTTCATAACCTTCCGCTAAAAATTCATTTTTATGAGGAGTTCCTTTGTGTTGCCATCCATCAGGATAAGTACAGGGGTCAGAAATTTTCGCCGAATCTATAAGTTCTTTCATACAAGGATCAATTTCTGCCATATTTCGCCAGTAATAGGAAGCATTATGTACCCATCCCATGGCAAACTCCTTATTTTCACTCACAAGGGCATAATTTTCTAAATGGGCTCGATCGAAAAATACTGCATCTTTCCAACGCTGAGGTGTAAAAGCCCATTTAGCAGGGTCCTCTCCTTCAAAAAAGGCCGCTAATGGAGCATATTCTTTGTAATATTCATTCAGATGTAATCCCCGATCCCACCAAAAATTAAGTCCGGTTCCGGCGCTTCCCATAAATGAACAGGACCATATTTCATTGTGAAATCCAATTCCATTACAACAATAAACATTTAAAAAACGATCATTTTCACCTCCGTTATAGCCTAATTCTTCAAATAAGTATGGTTTTTGATGTTTTTCCCAAATATCTTGCCCGGTGTCATAGCGTGTGAAAAAGTTAGTTCCTTTGGTTTCTCCATATTGATGCGTTCCGGTAAAGTCGCATATTTCAAAAATGGGGTCATCATTACCGTCAATATGATTTGCATTACCGAAAGTGGCTGTAAAGAGAATGTGCTCATAACCCAATTCTTTTTGATAATAGTCTTTTTCATCCTGCATCCAATCCCTAAAAACGGTAATCACCGAATCCCAATCTTCGCTTTGGGGATCATTCCAATTCCCTTTTTCCGGACCATAATCCTGAATCCAATTGTCTACTTCAGAATAACTATAACTCATCCAGTTTGAGCTATAACCCCAACGTGAAAACATATAACGACTTGCATTTTTTTGCCACTCCAAAGCTGTACTATCTGAAAAGTACTGATCTTGATTGGTCATACCTAATGCCGTTTTAAAGGGATTCTCATCCCAGCGATAACCATCCCAAATTTCAATGTGGTGACGGTAGGTCATGAAATACATTTCCAGTTCAGCGAATAGGTCTAGGAGTTTATCAAACTCCCACATAATGTGCATACGGGAATTGTAGTTGTTGTAACTATCCCAATTTGGAAGCCAGCTGGTACGACCCATTTCTATTCGCGCAAAGTTGGCACCATACTGAGCAATGTCCTTAAATGCTTCCTGATACTCTAAATGGGTAGAAGGATTATTTAAAGGAGCTTTTTGCTTGGCTGGTAAGGAAATACTATGACCAATGGGATGAAAGGTTTTACCGTTTCCTGAATAGGTGAAATAACGGTCTTTTTCCGTTCCGGTATAGCTTCTTTGAACGTATCCTTTATGATCGGATGCTTTGCAGTAGAAAGAGTAAGTAAGAGGTTCGTAAACTTCTTTTCCTTCAACAAAAAAGGATACTTTAACTTCCCAGTTTCCTATTTGTGATGGAGAAAATCGAATCCGCCAATCGTATAGAGAATGGGTGAGTAAATAGCTATCGCGTTTTAAATCCCGCTTAAAATCGAGATAATAAAAAGCAAAACGACTTTTGTTTGCGGCCTGATTGCTTTCATGGGTGAATTCGGCTTTAATACTAATGGCCTTAGGATCAAAAGGGTTGAGTCCACCTTTGTTATAACGTGAAAATTGCTGAACCTTACGATCAATTTCATAGGGTAAATTAATTCCTAGTTCCAGCTTTTCGTAACGTCCAACACTATCCGCCTCATCCTTCGGGTAAATGCGGGTCATTTGAGGAACAGGACTTGTGGGTTCAATCGGAATGGTAGCATTACTTCCCCATAGCTCCGGGGTCCAGAAAAACGCAAGAAACAAAAATAGTGGATAGATAACTTTAGAATGAAGACTCATTATAACGTAGTTTATAGTTGCAGGAAAAAGGGTGTTTGCAAAGGTAAGGGAAAGGATACTTTTTTCGATAAATAGTTGGCAATAAAAAAACCCTGCTTCTTAAGAGTTGCAGGGCTTTGACTAACAGAGTAAGTTAGCATTATTTTTTTGCGACAACTACCACCTTAAATTCTCCATCTCCTCCGTTTCCTTGTGCTCTGACAATGGAGGTAATCTCCTGAAGCAGCAATTCTGCATTTTGTTGCTGAACGGCTTTAAAATTCGGATCAGTTTGATCAACCCATTTAATTCGTTCTTTTGTTATATGTCCTTGTTCCAATTCTACAACAACCCTTACCTTCCCTAAAGCTCTGGAAGTAAAACAGTCACACCCCATTTTGGTTAGGGTTTGTGTAACGGACTGGTTGGATTGGAAGTTGGTTTCAATATTAGTTCTTACAATGAAATCATCATTTTCCATAGTTCTTAATTTTGAGTTTGGAGAGTTAATATAGCTATTTATTCTTATTTTGGAGCTACGAATGGTCTCAGGACAAGTGAAATACTGTTGGGTTATTATCATGATCATTTGTGGATGGAGTGTCCGAGCTCAGGTAGATTATGTTGATCTTCCTGACGAATTTGATGAAGAGGGCCACGATAAGATTGAAGTGCTTTCTAATCTTTTTGGTCTGTACGAAAATGAAGATCCGGAGCGGTCTTTTGGGATAGCTACACGTACACTCGACCTTGCGTTGAACAGCTCACAATCTGATATCACTTTTGCATTAAACTTAATGGCCTACGCGTATATCAACGTAGAAAAGTTCGATTCGGCCATGTATTATTCTCAACAAACCCTGGATCGGGCGGCAAAGTATTCTGATTCGGCCTATATCGCTAAAGCGTACAACAACATGGGAGTTGTCCATTTTAATACTGGCGATTATGAGCGAGGGTTGTATTATTTTGAGAAATCAGCACGTATAGAAAGATCTTCAGGAGATTTGGAGGGAGCGATTGTTTCCTATCATAATTTGGGAAGTATATGTTGGCAATTGGGTCGTCAGGATTCAGCTGAGGTGTTTTCAAAGTTGGAATTGGAACTAGCTGAAAAAACTGGAGACAAGGAACGAATTGCAGGAGCCTATGTAAATCTTGGAATAATCACTGCACAGAGTGATTTAAGAGAGGCCGAAAATTTCTTTTTTCGAGCTATTGAGTTAAATGAGTCCTTGGGTAATTATCGTGATGTATCTGTTTCTTATCGGAATTTAGCGCGTGCATTTCAAATTCAGGGCCAATATCAAATGGCCGTGAAATATGATAGTGAAGGATTGAAATATGCAAAGTATGTTAACTCACCTGAGTTGATGAAAGAATCGTATATAGGTCTATCTACCTCTTATGAAGCTCTTGGATTTTATAATAAGGCTCTGGCGGCTCATAAGCAGTACACCGCCTGGAAAGACACTGTTTCGGAAAGGGCTAATAAACAGTTGGTCATTGAGATGATGGAGAAGTATGAATCGGAAGAGACCAAAAAGGAGAATCAAATCTTAACTCAACAAAATTCAATTGCCAAATTAGAGAATGACAAAAACAGAGAACGATTAAACAATTCCAGAATCATCATGTGGTCTTCGGCAGTGGGAGTGTTGTTGTTAATTGGGTTGGTTTTTTCACTTTATGCGCGGAATCGTTTAAAGGCTAAGACCAACTTAGAGTTGACCAAGGCCAACCAAATTATCAATGAAAAGAATCAGGATATTACGGCCAGTTTAGAGTATGCTTCAAAGATTCAAGAAGCATTATTACCATCGACAGAAAACATTGCCTTGTTCGATGATTCGTTGTTTTTACTTCGTCCTAAGGATATCGTGTCGGGCGATTTTTTTTGGTATACCCAGCATAATGGAAAAAAGATTTTTACCGCAGTCGATTGTACCGGACATGGTGTTCCGGGAGCCTTTATGAGTATGATTGGAACGAATTTCCTGCATGAAATTATTAAGGGAAGAGGCATTACTAAACCGTCCGAGATTTTAGATGAGTTAAGAGAAAAGGTTATTCAGGCTTTGAATAGGCGGGATGCGCGTAAAGATGGTATGGACATGGCGCTTTGCAGTTTGGACGAAAAGGAAATGGTTTTAGAATATGCCGGTGCCAACAATCCATTGTACTTGATTCGGGAAAATGAAATTCAGGAAATCAAGGCTGATAAGCAGCCGGTTGGTTATATGCCTGAAAGAAGTAAACCATTTACTAATCATCGTCTTCCGGTTCAAAAAGGTGATAAGGTGTATATCTTTTCGGATGGTTATGTGGATCAATTTGGCGGACCAAAAGGTAAAAAATTCAAATACAAACAGTTTAGAGAACTATTACTGAGCATTCATACAAAGCCCATGGCTAAACAAAAGAAAATTTTGGTAGATCGATTTGTTGAGTGGAAAGGGGAAATGGAGCAGATTGATGACGTTTGTTTAGTGGGTGTTCAAATTTGATAGGATTTCATGAGGATGACAGATGAGTCGATGGAGAATATGGAGCAAGAAGAGATTAAAGTGGAGCTGAGGCAATTTAAAAGGCATGAACGTAAATTTCCCTGGAGGCTGCTATGGAGAGTAATTGTGGCCGTTTTAATTTTAGGCTTGCTGTATTACTTTTCAAAGCTGGTTGAGGAAAAAGCGACTACCGATACAGAATCGTCAGACGACGAAATAGAAATAATCTTTGAATAAAACTAGAATTCCCAAAGTACCTGAAGAGTACCTTGTCGTGTTTCATTTTCACCGTCAGAGGTAGACAATTCCAGGTAGATGAAATAAGTTCCCGAGCTAACTCTAACACCTCCATGTGTTGTTCCATCCCAAGAACCGTTTAAGCCGTAAAAGCGATAAACCACTTCACCATGTCGGTTAAAAATGCTACATGTAAGTTCTTCGTAACCTGTTGTTTGAATGGTAAAAACGTCGTTTATACCATCTCCACCTGGGGTAAAAACATTAGGAATACGGACAGAGGTTTGTCCGTATGAAGCTGAACCAGCCAGAAGACATAGTATGACAATTAATCGTTTCAGCATCCTGTTTAAAGGCTTAAAATACAAAAAAACGGAGACTTATTCTGCTTTTTGATCCGAATTAATCAATTCCAAACCATAGTTTTTGCCCTTATCTGTCGCAGGTACACCCTCTTCCATCCATTTTGGCGCTGGTGCATCCAAGAGGTAATAATCGAAGAATTGACGCATTCTGATGCTCAAATCTTTCTTGTTGGCCAATTTGGTAAGGTTATGAGCATCTCCATTATAATTGAGCATCCAAACGGGTTGATCTAACCTTCTTAATCCCATAAACAATTCAATTCCCTGATACCAAGGCACTGCTCCATCACCATCATTGTGCATAATTAAGAGTGGTGTTTCAACATTTGGAAGATGGAATACCGGTGAGTTTTCAATGTACAAATCAGGCCGTTCCCAAATGGTGTGACCAATACGACTTTGGGTATTTTCATACTGGAACATGCGGCTAAGTCCCGATCCCCATCTAATTCCACCATAAGCAGAGAACATATTACTTACTGGTGCTCCGGCCATGGCAGCGCTGTATTTATTGGTCATAGTAACTAACTGAGCAGTTTGGTATCCACCCCAACTTTGCCCCTGAAGTCCCATTTTAGTGGTGTCAATCCAATCGTATTTTTCCGTCAAGTAATCGGTTCCGCTTACAATACAGTCATAAGCCGATTGAGCTGGATGTCCAGGTTCATATAAAATGTCTGGAATAAAAACGATGTATCCATTACTTACATACTCTGTTGGGTAAATAATAGATGCGGTAGCCCGCGGTGGATAATAGGTATGAAAACGATTCTGGTACTTTTCGTAGTAGTAAACAATCATCGGATAAGACTTGGTTGAATCAAAATCCTCTGGTTTGTATAACAACCCACGTAAATCTAATCCTTTAAAGGACTTCCACTCAACAAATTCAACAGTACCCCAATTATAATCTGCCTGCTGGGGATTGGCATCTGTTAATGTTTTCGGATTTTGGAAATTGTCCGTAGCCGATTCTAGGTTAGGATAGTCAGTAAAACTGGCTCTTCTGAATAAAATCTGATCCGACTTTTTTGCCTTGCTGAAGTAAACAAATTCGTGATCGCTGCGAATGAGTTCAGTTCGTACAAACTTACGATCTTTCACATCCAGTTGGAAATTACTGTACGATTCAGCTTTCGTTTTTTGATCAATGCCATGTAATAAACATTGTTCTAAATCTACGTAAGCACTGTCTCTTTCTTTTCGCGTAATGCGATAACGAACATTTTCCTTAGTACCAGTTGCACCACTTATTTCAACCACTTTTTTAGGGTTGGCAGGACTCACTGCCCAAACATCGTATTCCGAATTAATGATCATGTATTCATGTCCGTCAATTTGGGTCCAGCCATTCGAACCATACGACCAACTGTATGAGGGTTGACCGTTATTGTCTGAAGCAAATTTTGCCGAAATAGAGGCACTTAAATTTTTAGCCTCACGGTCGTTGATATGTTTTCCGTACCAACTGGAGTCTGTTACATCGTACCATACAAAATACTCTCCTGAAGGTGAAAGAGAAGCAGAACTATAAAGTGCTTTAGCTAAAAGTCCACTCATGCCCGATTCCAAATCAATCCAGTAATAATCTTCTCGCCACGGATAGGTCCAGGTACGTTCTTTCAAATAAGGTTGTTCGGTACTACCAAACGCAAAATTGCTATTGGCATGACGTGACAAATAAACGTATTCAAGCTTTTCACTTTCTAACTGAACGAATTTAGATGAGGTAATGTGATATACAGCCAAATAGTTGTGGCGTTCGTCCTGTTTCTTGCGTTTTAACTGTTCAGGTTGAATTCGAGGATCATTTCCTCCCCAAACATCTACTTTGGCCTTCTCAGAGTCTAATAGGGTGTCTTCCGGGTCCTGACGAACAATTTCGTTGGTTCCTAAAAAGAGTTTTGATCCATCACGTGAAAATCGTGGTTTTCCAAATTCAGAAACGGTCCAACCTTCTGGCATTCCTGAGGTGAGAGAATCAACGATTACTTTGCTGTCTTGTCCTGACCATAAATGAAGATTGAAGTTTTTCTTTTTGTTCGTGTCTGGAGTAGCTAAAAAAGCTAGTTGTTTTCCATGGTAATCAAAGGTAAGGTTGGAAACGGCAAGTTGTTTTTCAGCCAAAGCAGTTGAACTAAAGCTAGCCAAATCCAAAATATGAACGGTTAAAGTATCCTTATCTCCTTTTAAACTTGTTGTATAAACGAGTGAGGTACCACTGCGGTTCAAGTCATAACTTACTACTTCATGAAGTACTTTTTCTCTTCCGTCAACAGGATTGTATACAGTAAGGGTTTTACCAGAAGTTTTGGGTTTAGTACAGTCGTCCTTCTTTTTTTTCTTCTTCTTCTTTTTTTTCTTTTTTCCTTCAGGACAATCTTCTCTTAAATCCTCTGTGCTGAGGTATGCAATCCAATCGCCTTCTTCGCTTATTTGATAAGATTTAATTTTTTCAAATGTCCGTAATGAATCAGTAGCTGGCCAATATATTCCCAACGAATCTTTAGGAAGCTTATCATTTTTAACCTTATCTAGTTTTAATTGGCGAACAGTATCGAATTGAGGTGCAATTTGAAAGACTACAAAATTTTCTTTGAAATGAATGTTGGGTCTTTTTCCTCGTTCAAAAGACTTTTTAAGACTTCCGTCTATTTTTTCAATAAAAAATGTTCCATCACCCTGAGAAGGATTGATGGAATAGGTGATTAGTTCACCGCTTTGTGACTGAAGAATAGAACCAATGGTGTTCCAGGAGTCGTATAACGTATGATCAATTTTCTTTTTTGCGGTTGTTTCCTGAGCGGTTAAAACCGTTGTAAATAGTAAGCAAAAGGCAAGGCCTAGTAATTTTTTCATTGGGGTTAATTTATGGTGTGAGGACAGCTAATTCCTCAGTGATAAGGTATTACCACAAATATAATAGGAATCCCATACCACTGCTTTTTTGCGATGATTTAAATCCTATTAATTCAAGTAAGCCTAAGTGCTAATCGGAAACAATAATTTGAATTTTATTGTCTATATGATTCTTGAAGCCGACGTCGTAAGACATGGTGTATTTTTCTCCCAGAGGACTATTGTGAATATGGGTGTAATATCGCTTATTATAACCATAAGCCTCTGCAATGTCCATGGAAATGGGTGCTGATCGGTAGATTTCGTACAATCGATGAAGAGTTGTCCAGTTTTTATGTAAAATCTTATTTACCTGTGTAACCACTAACTCTTTTTCTCGGTTTTTGTCGTTATGAAATTTGTTTTTACAGCTTAAAGAGCAAAATTTTTGATTGGAACGTCCTTCGAATTGTGTTTGACAATTTGTACATGTATTCATGGGCTAAACGTTTGTAAAACTTTTTCAATATACGTCTACGATGAATACAATGCAAGTGTTACAGAGATTATATTTAATCTTTTGATCCAGCCAGCTTAAAATCAATTTTATAGTAAAAAATTGGAAGGAATCCGAGTTGATAACGAGGCTTAAAAGATTCGGTTGGATTTATATCATTTGGAGAATAAGTTAGACCCAGAATGTTTTTGGTATTCAGAACATTTACAAGGTCAAGTCCAATTTCATGTGTGGCTTTTTTTGCATTTAATGTCCAGTTTACTTTAAAATCTAATCGGAAATAGTTGTCAAATTGTCGTTCATTATATCCCTGATCTTGAAAGATGATCTCTTTTTGAAGATTGGAAGCAGCGGTATCGACATATCCATAACGTTTTCCTCCTGCATAAGTGACTTTTAATCCCAAACCAATGAGGTTTTTCTTCTGTTCTCCCAAACTAAATTCTTTACCAGCTAATCCGTTTACAATGAAGTTTCCGTTAAAGTCAGTATTTCGCTCCACACCATCACTTCCGGTGTATTTTGAGTCATATAAACTTCCGGTAATCATGAAAAAGAAGTCTTTGTCAAAGAATTTTTGAAGGGTTAGGTCTAAACCGTAATTTCTTCCCGTTCCGGTATTTTGGAGACTATCCGGGAAAAAGCGGGAAAAACCACTTCCCTGGTTAAGAATAGAGAATGACGACGCTTGAACTTCTACCGGTACATTATAGAGATGTTGATAGTAAGCTTCGGCTTTAATTAAAGTCTTTTTTACTACGATTTGATAACTGAGCACTGAGTGCACTGCACGTGTAAAATCAATGTCTAAATTGTGGTATACTTTATTTCCGTCCGAATCTAATTGATGGTAGAGGTAAATGTAATTTGGATGTTTTTGTGAATGCATTCCTCCTCCGATGGATAGGCTGGATTTATCGTTGATTCCGTATCGAATTCCCAAACGTGGTTCGGCATAAGAAAATGAATTGCTCAAGCTGAAATATTGAGCATGGATACCTGCATTTATAGTCCATTTTTCGGATGGTTTGTAACGCCATTGAAGGAAGGGCTGAATGAGAAAATCGGGAGTAGTGGATTTATAATCCCAACGAATGACGAAAGAAGTGTCAGGATTGGTAATGTCATGACGAATAGAGTCGAGCATGTCAAAGTTATAGGAGTCGGCGTTGATACCGTATTTAAGAACATTTTTCTTGTTAAGCTTGGTGTTTAAGCTCATGTAAAGTCCAACATTATGAGTGGTAAAAGAATAACCCATCATATTGTGCGGAGGAGGTCCATAAATCCACTTATTGGTGGCAGAATCTAATGTTCTTAGAATGTATTCATGATGCGAATTTTGATTTTCCTGGGCATAAGAAATGGAGGTTTTAAAGAGTGTTTTCTTATTGAGCGATTTTTTATAGGTTAATCCGCTAACGATCATTTTTGATCGGAAGTACTGATCACGATCTTGTTCTCCAAAAGCATCTTGTTCGGGTTCTTCTTGTTCGGATAATACGATGTCGATAGAGCTGGCTCCACCCATTCCCCAAAAAGACAACTGTCCACCCTTTTTAAGTGGAAAATTGAATTTGAATGCACCATCTCCATAAACAGGTACAGCATCAGTTCCGTATTGCAAACCAATTTTGTCCATAATGGTGAGTGTAGAGAAACGTCCCATAATAAGGTAGCTAGAGCCTTTTTTACGAGATAATGGCCCCTCAACAAGGGCTTCGGTCCCCAAAAAGCCAAACTGGCCTGTAAACTCATGAATTCGGTCATTTCCTTTTCGCAATCGAAGATCAAATACTCCGGCAGTACTGTTTCCATATTCAGCAGGAAAGGCACTCATGAAAAAGTCAGAATTGTCAAGGAATTTGTTGTTAAGGATAGAAACGGGTCCACCAGTTGAACCTGCAATACCAAAATGGTTTGGGTTGGGAATGCTAATCCCTTCAATTCGATAAAGAATTCCCAAGGGAGAGTTTCCACGAATAACGATATCGTTACGAGAATCATCAGTTCCTTGAGCGCCCGCATAATTGGCCATCATACGAGCAGGGTCTCCACGACTTCCTGCATATCGATTAGTTTCTTCTACTGAAAAGGATTGAGCACTTACAGTAGCCATTTCATTGATAACCTCACCTTTTTTGCGACCTGTTACTACCACTTCTGTACCAACAATGGATGATTCTTCCAGTAGAATGTTGACGACGGTTTCTTTTCCTGAATTAACAATAATGGTGTTAGCTTGACGCGAATAACCAATAGAGGTAATTTCAAGTGTATGCTTTCCGGTCGGAACATTAGAAATGACAAAGTTTCCGTTGACATCGCAAATAGCACCAAGTGCAGCTTGGCCTGAGTCCCGAAGAATTTTAACCTTGGCTCCGGTTAAAGGAAATTGCGATTCTGAATCGACAACAGTACCCCGAACCCTTTGGGTAATGGGTTGTGCGTAAAGGATGACCGAACTAACGACCAGCAGTAACGTAAAAACTGATTTCATAGTTTTTGTTTTTGAGGTTAGCACAAAACTAGGAGCGCAAAACCCTAAAAAATAATTGAATTCAGAAAGACGTTTCTAAAATATGTGATTTTCGCAAATGCAAAATGTGGGTTACAGCAGGTTCATGGGTCTCAGAATTCTGCTTGAATATACAAAATTACTCCAATGAAGGGGCCTCTTCTTTTTGCTTCTTACCTCCAAAAATGATTCCCATCATGAGCTCATGAGTACCAGAATTATAGTTTTTAAGGTTGGTGTGGGTGATGTCATAGGCATAACCGATGCTCAACATGTTTTTATATTTAAATCCACCCATTAAGGTCCAGGCATCTGTCGTTCGATAACCCGCACCTAACCATACCATATCTCGGAAAGTTCCTTTAAGGTTAACGTCTAACTTCAGTGGTGCCGGCAATCCCATTTTCAACAAAGCTCCAGGTTCGATTTGCCAATCGTCACCAATTCTAAACGTATAGCCACCCATAAAGTAAAAGTGATCTTCCATAAAAGTTTCAGATCCCGTTTGAGTGGATAAAAATGAAACTCGGTTATGAAACAACTGTCCTATTGATGCTCCAAAATACCAATCCGGATGATAGAGATATAAACCGAACTTTCCGTCTGGATCAAACGATTTCAAAAGTCCGTTGGAAAAGTAGAAATCGTTGGGATCGTAGGTTGTAATTTTATCTGCATCTAAGAGCCATTCATTAAACCCAACCGACAAACCAAAAGATAACTTGATGGTTTCACTCAACTTAGCATGGTAGGCGTAAGAAGCCTGAAAACCAATTCGTCTTGTTGGTCCGACAATATCTGTATAAACATAAGCCCCCATAGCCATGTTTTCTTTCTTAAAAGGCCCTTGTACACTCAATGTAAATGTTCGAGGGGCATCCGTGATACCAACCCACTGATAACGGTTATTGGTGACGGCTTCCCAATAGGGGTTTGTTCCGGCATAAGCCGGATTAAAGGCATATTTGTTAAACACCCACTGTGTGTACTGTGGAAGTTGCTGACCATATACTGAAATCGTCAATAACATGGTCATGGAAAGTAGCAAATTTCTCATCTATAAAATCTTTTTACCACATTATTGTTATTGGTCCTGTAAACGGTTCAGGGAAGTCTTCATGATCAATATCTATCACATAATAGTACGTTCCAGCTGGTAATCGTTTTCCATTCTTTTCGCTTGTTCCGTCCCAGTCGTCGCCATAATTTTCGTCGCTGGTGTATAGTTCATCTCCCCAACGATTGTAAACTCCAATGAAGATTTCAACTCCAGGGTATTGGTCTAATAGCTCCAATATCCAGGTATCGTTTAATCCATCACCATTTGGAGAAATTCCATCCGGAATGATAATATCCGGAAGCACTTCTACATAAACTGAATCGTAAGCTTTACAACCATTGGAGTCAGTCAATTCAACGTAGTACATTGTAGACATCTGTGGTTGAATAACATTTGGATTATCAGCAGTGATGTCATTCAAATAATCAGGAGGTGTCCAACTTATGGTATCTCCGTCGATAATTGATGTAGGTGACCCGCCAATTGTTACGGTCTGATGCGAATAAAGTTCCTGATCTGGCCCTGCTTCTACAACTAAACTATCATTGACAGTGATTGAAACGGTGTCAGAGTGTGTACAACCATTAAAGTCTACTTGAAGTATATAATCGGTTGTTCCCGCAGGATTGCCGAGTGATGTAAGAAGTGAGTCTGTTGAAAGTACATTTCCTGCTGTATCGGTCCAGGTATAAGTAACACCTGGAGTGTTAGATGTTCCAACAAGGTAGAGTGAATCATTGAAACAGATAAGTGAATCCAATCCAGCATCAGCCAAAACAATGAGTAAAGTATCAATTGAGATGGTATCAAAAGCTTGACATCCGTTGGCATCAGTTACGGTTAAATAGTAATCCATTGGTAATAAACCTGTAGGATCTTCAACTGTAAAGGTATCGGTTAAAGTTGCAGAAACATACTCATAAGTGATAGGTTCAACACCGCCATTAGTGGTAATGTAGATTTCTCCGTCTGCTGCATTAACACAACTCGCGTCAAAAGTACTGTCAACAGTGATTGTTAGTTCTTCTGGCTCAACTAATGTTCCATCTTGTGTAATTGAACATCCGTTAGCGTCTGTTATGGTTACGGAATAAGTTCCAGCACAAAGATCGATTGCATCAGGGGTTGTTTGTGCAGATGGATCATCCCAACTGAAAGAGAAAGGGAATGTTCCTCCAATTGGATTAGAAACGATAGATCCATCACAATCCCCAAAACAGTTTGGATCGTTGAGGAATAATGGATTTCCAATGATGGTATCTGGTTCTTCTATTGTGAATGATTGATAGGAGATACAGCCAACGGCATCAGTAATTTCTAATAGGTAATCTCCAGCACAAACATCGGTATAAGCTGGGTTAACTTCGCCACTTATTGGAGTTCCTGTTCCATCCATCCATTGATAAGTGAAAGTAGGTGTTCCACCAGTTTGACTTAGGGTATCCAATGTTCCATCACAAAGGCCGAAACAACTTAGGTCTGTTCCTGTAAGTTCGGCTGTAGGAGCATCTGTGTTAGAAAGTCCGTAAACAAAATCCATAGTACATCCAACAGCATCAGTAACTGTTAAAGTATATGTTCCGGCTGGTTGACCTGAAATGGAAGTCCCTACATCCGTAGTACTCCATAAATAAGTGTGAGGTAAAATTCCGCCAGATGTTATCACGGTAATAGATCCATCCGAAGCACCACAACTTGGGTTATTAACGTTTGGTTCTGCAGTTATTGGAGTTGGATCTAACATTTCAGTTTCTAGGGTGAATGTACATCCAGCAGCGTCTGTCACTTCACAGAAATAAGTTCCTGCGCAAAGTCCGGTTCTGGTATCAGAAGTTGAACCATCATCCAACCATAAGAAGGTGTATGGTGGTGTTCCTCCTGAAGGTGTTACGACAATGGAACCGTCGCAACTTCCAGCACAAGTGATTGCTGAAACCAAATCGCTGGCGGTAAAGCCATTGCTATTTGGAACGCTAAAGGTTTCACTTGCGGTACAGCCATTAGCATCTGTGGCCATTGCTTCGTACATTCCACCGCAAAGATCGGTAATGGTGAGATCAGGACTACCAGTATTCCATAATACATCGAGAGCTCCTGTTCCACCACTTACTGAAATTTCAATTCCTCCATTACACAATCCACAATCAGTTGGTGTAATATCTATCGGGAGAATAAGAATTTCTGCAGGGTCAACCAATGTAGTGTCGTAGAAGTTGATACAACCCAGTGCATCCGTTACTTCTAAAATCCAATTACCGGCTGTTAATCCAGTTGGATCTTCGGCTACTATTCCACCCGGATTCCAGGTATAAGTAAATGGTGGGTTTGAACCAGTCACGGTTACTTCCAAACTACCATCGGCAGAACCAAAACAGCTAGGATGATTTACGGCATCCCAAACTAAGTTGGTAGAAGCAAGGTTTGAAATGTTTGCCATAAATGTTTCAACACATCCGTTTCCATCTGTTACTTCTACAAAGTAAGTCCCGGCGAACTGATCTAATAAAACATTATTTGTTTCTCCTGCCAAAGGAGTCATTACACCATCAAACCACTGGTAAGAATAAGGTGGATTTCCACCTATTGGGAATACCGTTGCGTTTCCATCATTAACACCACATGTTGCATCGTTCGAGAAAACTGAAGCAGTGATTTCAGGGAATCCATTAATGTCCACTGGAATCAATCCTGTAGAACATCCATTCTGATCCGTCACTTCAATGGTATAGTTTCCTTCACAAAGATTTGTAACGCCAGGTGCAGTTCCTCCAACAATTGGAGATCCTCCAATGTCTAACCATTCATAGATATAAGCAGGTGTTCCTCCAGAAGCCGTCACAGTCGCATCACCGTTACAGAGTCCAAAGCAAGTTGCATCATTTGAAACTACAGTTGCCGTTAATTCATCAGGTTCTGTAATACTTACAGTTGCTGTAGTGAAGTTACATCCATTCGCATCCTGTATAACGGCATAATAATCTTCAGGGCATAAGTCGGTTGCTGTAGTAGTAGTTGCACCAATTAGCCCACCACTATCATACCAGTTGATAGTGTATGGAGGGAATCCTCCACCTGGAGTAACAGTTGCAGTTCCGTCACAATCCCCAAAACAAGTAACATTTGTACTGGTTACTGGTCCTGTTATTGGAATTGGTTCTGAAATGGTAACATCTGTTGGCATCGTTACCACACAACCATTGGCGTCGGTAATTTCTACATTATAATTCCCCGGACATAAGTTAGTGATGATTGGACCAGTTTCTCCCAAAATAGGGGTCCCTGTTCCATCTAACCATTGATAAGTGAATCCACCTCCACCTCCACTCACAGAGACGGATATAATACCATTACAAAGTCCATTACAGCTAACATCAGTTGCGGTAGGTGTAATTACAATTGGAGTAGGGTCTAAGAGGTCAAAGCAAACAGATTCAGTACATAAATCGGAATCGGTGATATCAACACACCATGTTCCAGCTGAAAGTCCAGATACATTTGCAGTTCCATCGCCTACAGGTGGGGTTGGTGTCCACACATAGGTATAACCTCCGCCTGATCCTCCACTTGGAGCTAAACTAATAGCACCGTTGGCATCTCCACTACAAACAACTGGGGTAATGGTTTCATTCGGAATGATTTCAGATGGACTATCAATTGTGACAGTTTCTACAGATACACATCCTGAAGCATTCGTTACTTCAACGAAATAATCTCCAGCACATAATCCACTGGCTGTGGTAGTTGTTTCTCCAATAGCAGTTCCTCCGGCTGCTTCATACCATTCGTTGGTACAACCTGGATCACTACAAACATAAGTTACTTCGGCAGTTCCATCACAAACTCCAAAGCATGATGCGTCAGTTGATGTAACGGTTAAATCTTCTCCGTTGATGTCTGAAATACCAAAAGATTCTACCATTGTACACCCGTTGTCATCGGTAACTGTACATGTGATAACTCCAGGACAAAGTCCGCTCGCAAAGTTACTTCCGTCTCCACCAGCTGGATCTGGATCCCAGTCGTAAGTATATGGAGGAACACCACCTGTTACATTCACAGTAGCACTTCCGTTACAATCACCACAAGTTGCATTATTGGAGAAAGTGGATACTGAAGTCAGTTCAGTAGATTCTGTAATAGTGATGGTCGTATCCATAACACAACCGTTGGCATCAGTAATAGTACAAATGATATCTCCGGCACATAAACCAGTTGCTGTATTTCCTACTTGTAAATCAGACCAGGTAATGGTATATGGTCCGGTTCCTCCAGTAGGAGCAACGGTTACTTCTCCTGTACAATCACCAAAACATAAAACGTCAGTTATCGTTGCATTGGTAATAATAGGGTTGTTATCAATAATAGTAAATGCAATAGTTGTATCACAAGTTCCTGCGTCAGAAATGGTAACATTCCATGTTCCTGCACAAAGGTTAGTTGCGGTAGGAGTTACTTGGATAAGTGGATCATCCCATAGGTAAGTATATGGAGGGTTATTACCCGCATTTACAATCACAGATGCAATTCCGTCACAAGAACCCGAACAGGTAATGTTTGTTTGATCGGTAGTGATATCCCATGCG
>JAKSBJ010000404.1 GCA_022361195.1 Flavobacteriales bacterium | reverse complement strand
TGTTGTAAATGGTTCTGGTGAGAAAGAAGCTATCGAAGCTCGAGCTAACCAGATTAAATCACAGATTGCTAATACAACTTCTGATTACGATCGTGAGAAATTACAAGAGCGTTTAGCTAAGATTGCAGGTGGTGTGGCCGTACTTTATGTAGGTGCTGCCTCAGAAGTTGAAATGAAAGAGAAGAAAGACCGTGTTGATGATGCACTTTCTGCTACTCGTGCGGCGGTTGAAGAAGGAATTGTTCCTGGTGGAGGTGTTGCTTTGATTAGATGTATCAAAGCCATTGACAAATTAGAAGGAGAAAATGCAGATGAAAATACAGGAATTAGCATTGTAAAAAGAGCTATTGAAGAGCCTTTGAGACAAATTGTTAAAAATGCCGGAGGAGAAGGAGCAGTAGTAGTACAAACTGTTTTAGAAGGTAAAAATGATTTCGGATACAATGCCCGAACAGAGACTTTTGAGAACTTACTTAAATCCGGAGTTATTGATCCAACTAAGGTGACTCGAATTGCGATTGAAAATGCAGCTTCGATTGCATCTATGCTATTGACTACTGAGTGCGTTATTTCAGATATCCCTGAGGACGAGCCAGCTATGCCAATGGGAGGCGGAATGCCAGGTGGAATGCCAATGATGTAATGATTTGATGTATCTTTAACGTACATTCTAGACGATCCGTTTTTCCTTTCCCTTAGGGGCAAGATAGAATGGAACGGCAATATAAATTGTCCCGGTCTCAGTCTATGAGATCGGGATTTTTTTTTTACTTTCGGTCTATGTTTCGATTTGTTAACTTCACTCTGCTACTGCTTTTTTCATCCTTTTTAATCGCTCAGGAAATGCAGGACAACCTGTTTCCCACCCTGAATTCCAGCAGTCTGCACCTATTTCACCAGAGTGAAAAGAACAGAATGACAATTGAATCTCACCGTCATTCTCAAAAACACGGGATGGTGGTTGAAACCACTTCTATTTACAGAAAAGGAAAAATTAATCCCAATCGAATCAACTTTACCATCAAATACAGTGAATATTATTTACTAGCCGATCGAAAAAAATCAATTGGAAAATACGAATTGGGAGAAGGCGGTCTTTTTAAACGCTACGAGCGCTCTGATTTCAATAGTCGAAATATTCGTAAATGGACCTTTCAGCACTATTTTACTTATGAGTACCAGGTGGTAAAGGATGAAGCTATTTTGACCACTGAATACCTTAGTGAAGGTTCGGCTGAGATTGACACCGCACAGTATTTAGATTCCGTTAAATTTACCTTGAGTAAAGAAGGAAATGTAGTGAAGCAAGTCCCTACTGATGACCCTTCGGTTTATACAGAATTTGTGATTGAAAATGATCTTTTGGTTTCAAAGACCAATTATTTTGAGGGGTTCAGCGAGAGTTTTGTTTATCGATATAACGATCAAAATCAACTTGTAAAAATTGAAAACACTTTAAAAGGGAAAGAAGACAAGGATATTTTTACGCACACTGATCTTTCTTATAATTCGGATGGTTTACTAGCGGAAGTTCGTTTCTATGACGAAAAGGAAGTTTTGCTAGAGAAAAAGATCTTTACCTATAAATAAAAGGCCTGGTAGTTAAATTAACCGACCAAGCCTCTTTTTTTAGTTTAGTATAACTTCTTAGTTACAACAATTGCACACGCAAGTACAAGAGCAGTTTCCATTACAATTACAACCTTCTGTGCAACAATTTGTCTGATTTTGTCTGTTCATCTTTTTCGTTTTTAATGAATATTTACTTGTCATTAAATGGACGGAGAAATTCAAAAAAGACGCATTAACAATCACAATTTGTTTTGTGCACTTCGGTTGAACAAATTGACTTTAGACAGCAAGACTCAATCATCTCGGCCAATTTTTGTTTTCCTCTTTGGATTCTGGATTTTAGGGTAGAATAGGTAATGTCCATGTTTGCTGCCAATTGCTTTTGGCTTTTTCCCTCAAAATAAACTTGTACAATGGCTTCTTTTTGTTCGATGGGAATATGCTCTAGAAAATGTTTTAAACAGCCCTCAGCAGCTTGATAAATGGGTGGTAAATCTATCTCTTCCTGAGTATTTTCAAGTTGAGCGGTTTCTTCATAATTTTTACCATTCCTAAAATGGTCCATTACTGTATTTCGACTAATTTGATAAAGCCAACTTTTTAGCTTTTTCTCTGAACGGAGTGAGGAAATATGGGTGTGAATTTTTAAAAAAACGTCCTGCAAAATATCATTTGCCACATCTTTATCTTTTACCTTTTGAAAAATAAAAGCATAGAGTTGTGTATGAAATTGTTCCCAAATTTGGTCAGTTGTCATGTGCTTTTTATTCAGAGGACGGAAAATTTTAAAAAAGACGCATTTTTAAGTCCATTTTCTTCAAAAAAGGAAGATTATTTTTTCTTTTTTTTAGATGATTTGGCCAGTGGATTAAACTCCAGACAGAGATCAACCCAATATTCCAAATCTTCTTCATTATCCAAAGCAGTGGGCTCTAAAAACACATAACCTTTCATGGCACGACCGGTGAAATTCATTTCATTACAACCTTCTTTTTGTAAGGACTCTTCGTAAATATCAGGGTTAATCCTGGCCATGAGTTGATCTTTTACCACTCCCACACACATTTTATCATCAACCATGAAACAAAGGCCTCCCATCATTTTTTTTGCCTCAAAAGATACTTTACGCTTTGTTAAAACTCCTTCAATTCGCTCACCCAAATATTCATCAAACGCCATATTCTTTTTTTCTCTAATTTAAGTTTATCTCATAAAAAAATCCACCAGTGCCATAAAATTAGCAAGTGGTGGATTTTAGAATTATAAACTTTTTAGAAAAGACTAGCTTTTCATCAATTTCTTTTGAACTACGCCTTTATCGGTAACTAAATGAATAAGATAAGTTCCAGATTCCAACTCAGAGACATCTATTTGTCCCTCAACAAAAGGATATTCAGCAACTAATTGGCCATCCATTGCATAAATTGAAGAAGATTGTACCTCAAGCTTCGTATCTTCAATGTACAGGACATCGGCTACCGGATTTGGATAAATGGTCATTTCAATTTCTTCTTCTTCTATTCCAGTTGCATCTACCATATTTCCTCTAATCGAAAAGTACAAATCAAAATGGTCAGCTCCTCCATCTGCAACACTTGTCCACTCAGTCAAGCCTAAACCATTGTAATTATCCTCATCAATCACAGCTGGAAAAGCTCCCAATTGAGTAAATAACGCAGCATTACTTCGTCCAACCCACAGGCAGTTTGCCTCAGTAGGAGCATGTCCCCAAAAACTAAACCAATAGGTTCCTCCGTTTAAAATTTGAGGGGTAATTGAAAATGTAAGATAAGTAATGAGCCCCTCAGATACCGAAACCTCAAACTCTTCAATGAGTAAATTAGTTTCGGGTACCGTTTCTGTTCCTGAATAAAGTGCTACGGAAATTAAATCCAAGCCATCAGCAACATCATCCGGATCTTCAAACAGCACACCTATTCTTACCTCATCAACTTCCCAAACTTCTCCATCAGGAATGGTAAAATCGTCTGCAATAATAATCATGGTATCGGCTGCTGCTCCAGTAAACTGTTGAGTTGCAGAACCCAAATTGATATCTCCAGGATTTAACTCCTGATCGTATAATAATTGGCTATTTGCATCATAGCAAAATGCACCTAGTCCCAATAGGGAAAAGATTAACTTCTTCATGTTTTTTGAGTGTTTTCTTTTATGGATGCAATCCGCTTAGACTTTCCATAAAAAACTCAAAAAAAGATTCTTTTTTATTTCACGAATTTGAATGAAATCTCTCTTCCTCCCAGAATATAAGCTCCCTTCGCTAAATTTTCAGGAAGTTTGATTTGCTGATTTTCCTGTCCAGAAAATGGGGTATAAGTTTGGATTACTTTTCCATCCACACCATAAAGAGATAGTTGCTCTCCTAATTCAAAATTCCAATTTTGAATGGTGATATAATTGTAGTCAGGGAAATAAATGAATTTCACATCATTTTCTTCCTCTTGCATTCCCAGCATCGTTCCTACAATAAATTCTCCTTCCCAAATACAATCGTTAAAATCATTTACGGTCAACGAATATAATCCTGGAGTCAAATCTGTTATCATATTATCGATATCTCCCGTACTCCACAAATAAGAATAAGGTGACGTTCCTCCAACTACTTCTACAGCAATAGTTCCATCACTTCCCAAAGCCTCATTTTCAATTTCAGAGAAAACATTGATTATTGATGGAGCATTTACCACTACATTAAATTCGTTTACTCCACAAAGGCTTGCCAAATCATCTACAACAATGGTATAAACATCGGCTGGAAGATTATCTATGATCAAAGGATTTCCTGTTCCACTGTCATACTCAGTTCCGTCAGAAGAAGTAAGGGAATAAGAATGAATTGATTCATCATTTAAGTCAATTTCAATTTGACCATCAGCTTCATCATGACAGGAAGTTGTTTGTGTTGCTACATCATAAGCCTTACCTAAATGTAAAATAAAACGCGGAGCATAAGTCGTATCTGACATTTCAAAGGTCAAACTACTTTCTTCTGTAACATCATACATTGTTCCATCATATGTATCCTCTAGCTTCATACATGGAATTCCTAATTCAAAAAAATTGATGAATTCCAGCGTATATTCCCCACTTTCAAAAACCACTGTTCTCAAAGGTACCTCCCACTCTTCATAATTAAAATCAAAGGTGTGAACAGTTAAATCTTTTACCTCTTCATTAATCAATGACACTTGTGGATTTACACCCCAGGCTCCCCAAACCTTTAAGGCATCTACTGCGCCTTCCTGAGCATCCACAGTTCCTTCCTTATTTCTAAGTACACATTCATCGGACATTCCTAATCCACTCAAACGAATGTTACATCCCGGATTGGAAGCTTCACCAGCCTTAAAGAAAGGTACATCATTACTTGCTTTACACGATTCACGAATGGTCAATGCCACAGGAAGACTGCTTGCCTTCACCCAAAAACCTTGTTGAGATGCTATGAATCGTGATCCACCATTAGCAGAGGCGCCGTCAATATAAGTCGCATACATTTCCGTATCTGGATTTTGGATATAAGTCGCATTTTCCATGTTGATTTTAGTCCAACCTGCTGCATCCCAATCAATGGTAGAAGCATAAGGATTTCCTACATAGCAAAAGCCATCTTCTGTTGGTGTTCCGGTACTGGTAAAACTAACGGGTAAATCAATATCTCCCTGATGTGGGACCCCTACCAAATCAACTGTAAAAGCAGTTGTCCCCGTAATGGTATCACCACTCCAAACTTGCAATCCCTCACCAGTTTGAATCACTTGTGATGAACCTGTTGCCGGTACATATCCAGCTCCACCAGTTAAGGTTTCGTCATAAGTATAAATAGAAACCCATCCAAATCCAGGAAAATGTGAACCAACATATCCCGCTGTTATAAAATCATCATTGTATTGCTCAAGTGTTGCACCTTCTACTGCCGAAGAGAAATAACGCCAGTATGTTTCTCCCACATCAATGTAGCGTTCCATACTTATTTCTCCAACGATCACTGGCCCAAAATTACACCCTGTAGCTGTAGAAGTAAAAACGGTTCCGGTAGATGGAGTTGGTCCATCAGAAAAGATGGTTGTTAAATCTTCATCCTGTAAAGTATATGAATTCTCATTCTCAAAAGAACCGGACGTATAAACGAGAGAAAAATCATTTCCGTTAACAATAGCAAAAGTTGCCGTTGAAGTAGACCCTTCTCCTGAATAAGTTCCAATTTCAACTCCCTCTTCAAAAACGGTTATTACTCCCCCATTCCATCCATCTCCCCAAGTATCATTCATGGTAAGTGTATAGTCACAAACTGTTTTAATTTCATCTATTCTTGCAGTCCCTAAAGCATCTGATTTAAGCGTAACTGCATCTCCAGTTTCAAAATTTCCTTTAACCACCCTCAACTCATCTTCAATGATTAATTGTCCTGATATGACTTCTGTTCCATCCTGCGATTGGATCTCAAGATTATCAATGGTTGTAGATGAGCCTGCGGCTATTGTATTTTTACCCTCCCCAGTAAAAACAGTCACTCCTCCCTGATCATTATAAGTTCCAGTACACTCAAAATCCCCATGAATTTGGATAGTTCCAAATAAAGACAAAGTTCCAGTGATTCGGATATCTTTAGTTACTCCTGTACCTGTTAAACTTGGGTTATTTGGAGTTCCTCCGGGAATAGAAACATGCATGGTTTCATTTGGAATTCCAGCCGACCAGTTTCCTTGCTCATCCCAATCACTATTCACCAGTCCAGTCCAGACCGTCACGGTATCAAATATCATTCGGATTTGAGGCTTGGTGTCCAACACTGTTGCGGGTACGCTACCACAATAGCTTCCTGCACCGTCATTTCGGCGGAATTTATATCCGTTGGTTGCCGGATAGGTTCTGAGTTGCCCTGAAGGATCCCAAGATGGAGCCACCTGCGACCAACATACCCTCACAACGATATTCTGAACTCCATCCCAAGCAAAAGGCGTATCTAAAGTGAGCATGTCCCACTCATTTGTTCCTGGTGCGTAAGTAAACGGTCCTTTAACAGTGGTATACCCTCCCTCAAGATTACCGCTGGCATCTGTGTCCGTTGTATGTTTCATTTGAATGGTGTAACCAGGCAAAGCATAAATAGGTGGATTTGCCACGAAATAACCAATTTGATTAAGTGTTCCTGCTCCCGTTATTCCCGCAGCGTTCAATTCTGCCGCTGTATAAACTGTTTGACAAACTGTTCTTCTGAACCAGATATTAATCGGGGAGCTGGTCGTTACACCATTTGTAGTTGTTCCAGAACCGAGCGTGACAGTTTGGGTATGTCCACATTCGATATAAACAAATAAAACGACCAAAAGCAAGTAGAGCTTCTTCATGATGGGAGAGGGTTACTTAATTGTTTGGACGGCTATTACTAAGCCGTTTATGTTGACAAAAAGTTACGTATTTGTACTTGACAGACAAAAAATTTTCTAAGCTTTTATGCTTAATTTCGATCAATCTGGAGAATTAATCTACAAACAGCTGGTATTTTTACCTAAAGCCAGAAAGTATTTTAATCGCCTTAGGAGACGATTTTCCCTATTGTTTGAAAGATAAGTTTTAGATCATACATAAAGCTTCTATTCTCTATGTATTCCATGTTTAACAGGAGTTTAGAGGGCATCACCTCTTCGACGTAAGCCTTTTCAGGGTCTTCACTTTCTCCTAAAATCTCCTGTTCTTTTAGGTATTTTATTGAGGCCGGATCAGTTAAACCTGGTTTGACCTCTAAAACTTTTAGTTGTTCTTCATTATAAAGACTCACATAGCGTGGTACTTCAGGCCTTGGGCCTACAACAGACATTTGTCCGCCAATGATATTTAAGAGTTGAGGGAGTTCATCGAGCTTATATTTTCTAAGCACTTTTCCTAGTCGAGTCACTCGCATATCGTTTCCAATGGTAAGCTCTCCTTTTTGATCAGAATTAGGTCGCATTGAACGGAATTTAAGGAGTTTAAACTCTTTTCCATCTTTGCCCACTCTAATTTGTCCGTAAAACACTCCTCCTCTACTATCCAAAACGATGAGTATAGCAATAAGGAGCAGAAAGGGGAATAAGATCAGTAAGACGATCAAACTTGAAAACAAATCAAATATTCGTTTACTGAAAGTGTACATTTACCCAATTACTTCTTCAACAGATTCAATGACAACATCAATAACCGTTTTAATGTTATCATCTGTCAGATTAAAATAAACTGGCAATGAAATTTCATTTTCATAAGCACCGAAAGCTTTTGGATAATCAGCCATTTGATAACCTCTTTTTTTATAGGCTGTTAAAAGTGGTAAAGGCTGAAAATGAACATTTACCGATACTTGTTTTTCAAATATCTTGCTCATGATCTGGTCTCTTTGTGCTTCATTAGCACCTTTAACGCGTAAAAGATATAAATGAAAAGATGATGTTTTTTCCTCGTCTTCAAAAAGTGGTCGAATAGCCCATTCTTTCTGCTTAAAACGTTCGTCATAATACTGAACAATTTCTCTACGACGTTCTAAAGTTTCGGGGTATCTTTCTAATTCTACCAAACCAATAGCAGCCTGAATATCCATCATGTTACATTTATAACCCGGCTCGCTAACATCATATCGCCAATTTCCAATTTTTGATTTGGCTAAAGCGTCTTTAGATTGGCCATGAAGTGACATTACATTTAAATTTTGATAAACAGCGTCCAAATCAAAACTCTCTGGTAAATTCATGCAAACTGCACCACCTTCAGCAGTGGTTAAATTCTTTACTGCATGGAATGAGAAAACGGTAAAATCACTGATTGCTCCAACTTTTTTTCCTTTATAGGATGCTCCAACACTGTGAGCCGCATCTGACATCACTAAAATTCGTCCTAATTGTTCCTGAACTTCAGTTTGAGCATTGAATTTTGAAACAACATCAGTTTGCTGAACTAAATCCATGATTTCATCCATATCACATGGCAATCCTCCTATATCAACAGGAATAATTGCTTTGGTTTTTTCGGTAATGTTCTTCTTAATTTCTTCAACCGAAATGTTAAAGTCTTTGGTATTAATATCTACCATTACTGGTTTTGCTCCACAATGAACTACAACATTTGCCGTAGCACAATAAGTATAGGCAGGAACAATAACCTCATCGCCTTCTTTTACTCCCAGCCATCTTAGAACCAACTCCATTCCAGCAGTAGCAGAACTTAAGCAAATGGTTTTACGAGCCCCAAGAAATTCACTTAGTTTTACTTCAAATTCTTTGGTTCGGGGACCTGTTGTGATCCATCCGGATAATAAAACTTTTGAGACTTCATCAACCGTTTTTTGATCTAAACGGGGTGGAGAAAAAGGAATCATAGCTGTCAAATATTTTCACAAAAGTAGAGCTTTAAGTCTTAACAAAAGGCTCTTTCTGTAAATTAATATTAACAGTTTATTTAGGTGATTTTTAGCCGCTCGTAAAAATCGGCTGCAATAATGTCACGGTTGAATTTTCGAGAGACATATTCACGTCCATTTTTTCCCAATTCATCAAATTTCTCAGGATTATCTACCAATACCTTAATCATCTTACACAGATCATCCACATCCTCAGGTTCAAAGGCTAAGCCAGCATTGCCCTCTTTAATAAACAAATCTTTTGCCTCTCCCTTTACCCCCAATAAAATAGGTTTTTCCATAGAGAGAATCTCAAAGATCTTAGAAGGAATGGTTCCTAGGAACAAAGGCACATTTCTCAATGGAACGATAGAAGCATCCACCTCCTTAATCACTCCACTAATTTCATTTCTCCCCACAGGTTCAGCAAAAATGACATTCTCAGTACCAAGCTCTTTAGACAACTGCATGAGATCATCTTTCAATGGCCCACTTCCCATTAAAACAAACTTGAGTTTTGGATTATCCTTAAACTTCTCAGCTGCTTTAATGATGACCTCCAAGCCTTGAGCAAAACCTAAAATCCCACCGTAAAAGAGAATAATATCATCTTTGGCCAAATTGTATTTAGCTCTGAAGCCATGAGGTTGAACCTTTTGCGGATCGTATTTATCAATATCAACTCCGTTAGGAAGCCAATACACATTACGATCGGGAAAACGTCCCAAAATATCGTTCACTATTCCTTGATGTTGCCCTGTTACCAAAGTGGCCTTTTTATAACACTTCTCCTCCAGCTTATAAGCCATTTTAATGAAGAGTTTGTTGGTCACCAATCCCAAATCAATTGCCGCAGCCGGCCATAAATCTGATACATTGAAGATTAATTTGGCATTAAGTTTTTTTGCTAACCTCATAGAAGTTAAACCAATGAACAAAGGTGGAGACTCACTCATGATGAAATCAAAATCTCCTAGTTTTTTTCCTGCCTTATAGGAAGAACGAACAAAAGAAAAATACGTTCTCAGACGTTTTACTAAACCTTTACCTTTAGCGGTATAAATAGACGTTCGATGAACCGTCATTCCATCCATCTCTTCCACTACATACTTTTTTCCCTTATACTCATCAAAAATCTCCATTTTTGGATAGTTAGGCATGGCCGTAAGAATAGTTACCTCTATACCTTTATCCATGAGTCGTAATGCCAACTCATACAGTCTATTTTGAGGAGCCCCGGTTTCAGGTGGAAAGTATTGGCTCAGGATCAATAGTTTCATTGTCTGATTTTAAAATTTTATTCAGCGAATTTAATAAGCAATAAAAGAATACAAAGCCTACAACCCCAGCTTGTGTCTCTAAAACCGATTCGGTCATAAAAAACAAGATTGTAATCAGGCTAAAAAGTGCTGCATATCCGAAGTTTTCCCGGGCCTTCCAAATAGGAATTAATAAGCTCAATGCAAGTAGCACTATTCCACCAATTCCAACCGCAATACCCATCTGCAAAAATTGGTTATGCGCATTTAAATTTAACTTAATCAACTGACGTGATTCAGCTTCTTTAGCCCGTTCCAACAAAACATCTTTTACATCACCAGTGCCATAGCCCAATAGCGGCTTTTCTTTGTAAGCCGCCACTGCTTCCATCCAAACTGCCTGACGAATAGATGTTGATTCCATCCACTTATCCGTAGCACCATTTTTAATTCCGCCAGCCAATTCCAACAAACGGCCTCTTACCATTTCAGATTTAGCATAAAGAACTACAAAGGTTGAAATTGCAAACAATACAGTTCCAACTACCAATATCCATTTACCTTTTCTCAACCAAATCACAATTAGCCCCATATCCAACAAAAAAGTAGTCAAAACACCATTTTTTGAAAGTAGCATGAATGAAAAGAGGGAGAAAAATCCCATCAACAAAAAATACGTTCGTTCCTTTTTGAATAAAGAAATTCGGCCATAAGCATAATCCAATACCAAAATAATCATGGCGATATTGAGGTAATAGGCCAAATAAGCAGGATGTAATTTCCCACTCAGTTCGGTATAAAACATACTTTTAAAACTCCCTTTAATTTCAAAGTCCATTGCCGCAATTAGTAAAAGCAGAATACAGCTAACTACTGCCCCATAAAGGAATCCATAGAGTATCAGCTTTAACTGTCTCTTTCCATACGAGAAATACATGAGTGCAAGCGGAACCAGCATCATACTCATCTTTACCTCTAAATCAAACCAAGCCACTTTTTTGTTCTCAGACCAAATAACTCCCACAAACAGCAGAACAAATAAGGCCAAGAGTAAGGCATTGTTTCGAGAAAACTGAAAGTGATTTCGATTACGGATAGCTGCAATTAAGCCCATAATTACCCACAAAGCAATGGTGAGCGGCACAAATTTCTGGTTTAAAGTGAACATCGCCAGGATCAATCCCAAAGAAATGGCAGAATAATCGTTTAGAGAAATATGTTTTAGGCTAAACCTCAAATTAGGGCAGGCTTTTTTACTTAATTCTTCTCCAAAATTAGGATAAATCCTGATTTATACTGACAGTATGCCCTAAAGAATCCAATCAATCGAAATATTGCGATAATACAAGGCTTTCGGGAAAAGGTGACTTATTAAGACCGGGTGGTTAATTGATTCAAAAATATCCATCCAAAATGGGGATCTTTTTCTGTAACTTTGGCCTGAATTTTGGGTGGATCCAATTTTATTCAACAACTGACATCACCGAGGGAATGAGCAATACTATTTTAGACAAAACCATACCTGCAATTTCCGGAATTATCTTCGTCTCCCTTTTATTCTTTCCGCCGCTTAGGCTAAGCAGCAGTTTACCAACGGTGGAATTGATAGACCTATTATTACCGGTTTTAGGGCTGATTATCTTTTTGAAACGAAAGGAAATTGTTCAAAAAAAATTCATCTATCTCACATTGGTATTTGGATTTTATATTTTCCTGACCATCTCTATTAATGGGAGACTAGAAGCTTTAAGGGATTATTTTGAGATTTTTAAAATCTTGAAATTCGCCTCAATAATTGTTCTCTTTTCGTTTGTAACCCCGATCCATTTTATGAATAAGTGGATAAAACCTGCTTTCGTTGTTTTAGTTATTATTAACCTCATTCATTATTACAACCTTTTTCACATCAACGATTTTTTGGATCAATACTACACCTCTGGTGGACGCTACACCAAATTTGGACTTGATTCTTTAGGAAGGCCTACCTACAAACGAATGCTAGGTTTATTGGGGAACCCAAACGATAATGCAATTATGTTCATGATCTTTTCTATTTTCTTTTTTCCTAGAAAAGATTCAACAAAAGCTTGCTATTTTTGGTTTGGAACGGCGATTATCATGATGTTCTTGTGTCAATCTCGAACAGCCATGGTGGCATTGGTTCCAATGCTTTTGATCCACTTTTTTCTGATTAGAAAACATCGTCCGATTATTCTTACCACTTTGATTGTGAGTGTTGTCTGTTTTATCATGGCTTACAGTATTACCAAAGTATCTATTAACCTTGGAAATCGTTCATCATATGTAGTGGAAAATGATACTGTTTCAGACACCATTCCAACCGCTGACATTACTTATTTGGGAACCGTAATTAGTGATGACATTGTTGAGTCACAGTCTATTTTGGGTCGCTATGCTGTTTGGGAACATTTGTGGGGCATGATCAAAGAAAAGCCCGTTTTTGGTTACGGTCCGTACAAAGAATACTTTTACGAAAGAGAACTTTATGCCGAAAATGAATATGTTCTGTTAACCTGGCGATATGGTTTTATTGGTGTATTCATTTATTTGAGTTTGATTATTTATTTGCTCATTCTTTCCTATAAACATCATGCAAAGGAATACGGTCATAAACTACTCCTCCTGACAATTTTAATTGTGGTAACTGGAATTACCAACGTTCCTTTTTCGCATAAAACAATACTGGTCCTCTTTGCTGTAGCCATTGGATTGTTTTTTAGTGAGCTTCGAAATGAGAAAAAAATGCTGCCCTCATCCAAAACCAAGTCGAATGAAGAAAATTAAGGTTTGTCATTTAACCAGCGTTCATCGCTATACTGACAATCGTGTCTTTTTTAAAGAATGTACGACATTGGCCGAGAACGGCTATGATGTTTCTTTAGTTGCTCCCGGTGTTGAGGACCATGAACGGAATGGTGTAAAAATTTATGGTGTTCCTGCCAACACCAACCGTTTTAAACGGGTACTGTCCACAGCATTTGTTCACGTTTTCAAAAAAGCCAAAGCCTTACGAGCTGACGTTTATCACTTTCATGATACCGAATTGATTCCAGTTGGATTGATGCTTCGCATTTTAGGAAAAAAGGTGATTTATGATGTACATGAAAACAATCCTGGAGCTATTTTGTCACGAGCCTATGTGAAACGTAAATGGGTAAAGGTTTTCCTTTCTAAATCCATTTATTTGTTGGAGAAACTATCTGCTGGTCATTTTAGTGCTGTAGTTACCGCTCGTCCGGATATTACAGAATTATTTGCCAAACATAAACCTTTTACGGTACGTAATTTTCCAGTTTTACCAAACTACGATACCATTCCGGACATTGACATTCCTAAAGACAAACCTGCTGTTATTTACGTGGGGGGAATGACCGAAATTAGGGGGCTCATTGAATTGATCAAAGCCTTTGAACAAATTGACAATGCCGAATTATGGCTGTTAGGCTTCTTTGGTTCTGACGATTTTGAACAGCGCTGCAGAGCTTTGGATGGTTGGAAAAACACGCGTTATTTGGGATCGGTTGAAGCAGACCAAATTTTCTCCTATATCAAAAAGGCAGATATGGGAATAGTTACTTTTTTACCTGTCCCTAACCATATTACAACCCTGGCAAACAAACCATTTGAATATATGGCCTGCGGACTTCCGATGGTGATGTCCGACTTTGATTACTGGAAACAGTTTTTCAAGGATAGCACCCTGTATGTGAATCCGGCCGATGAAAATGATGTAGCCGAAAAAATAAAACTACTTTTGTCTGATCCTGAGTTGATGAAATCAATGGGAACTAAAAACCTTGAATTGACCAGAAATGAATACAACTGGCAATTAGAAAGTAAAGTGCTTTTAGATGCTTATGATTTTGTCCTGAAACAATAAAAAGTCAATGAAAAAGAAGATTCTGGTAAGTATAGGAACTCGACCTAACTTTATAAAAATCACACAATTCAGAAAAGTTGCGGAGCAATACAAAGATCAAATTGAGCTAAAAATTTTGCATACCGGACAGCATTTTGACAACAAAATGTCCAAGGTATTTTTTGAGCAGTTTGAAATGCAACCGGACTATATCATTGATTTAGAAGCCCGAACTCCATCTGCTCAAATTGGAGAAATTATGCAAAAAATTGAGGCTTATTGTCAGGAATTCCAACCTGATTTAATCATGACTCCTGGAGATGTTAATTCAACTCTTGCAGCTGCTTTGGTTGCAAACAAAATGGGAATTAAATTAGCTCATATTGAAAGTGGATTAAGAAGTTTTGACCGTGAAATGCCTGAGGAAATCAACCGAATTTTAACGGATGAAATCTCTGACTTTTTGTTAGTCACAGAACAAAGTGGGTTGGATAACCTCCGCAAAGATGGAAAAGCCGATGAACAGGTACTGTATGTTGGAAATACAATGATTGATACCCTCATTAGCTTTTCACCTCAAATTGATGCCTGCGACATTTTAGACAAGCTGGAATTAGAAGGAAATGACTATGTTTTGGTCACTATGCATCGTCCATCCAATGTGGATAACGAAGCAGGGTTGAATAAGCTCATTGACACTTTAGATATGATGAGCCAGCACTACAAAGTAGTATTCCCTATTCACCCAAGAACCTTAAACCGTTGTAAGGAGTTTAATTTAGAAGATAAACTCCGTTCTAACACCAACCTTATTTTGTTAGAACCTCTTGACTATTTCTCTTTCCAGAAGTTGATTAAAAACTCTAAGATGGTAATTACCGATAGTGGAGGAATTCAGGAAGAAACCACTTATTATCAAACGCCATGTTTGACCTTAAGAGAAAATACTGAGCGTCCATCTACAATTACCATTGGATCTAATGAATTAATTCAGTTTGAAACCGCTATTGTTGAGGAAAAATTAATGGCTGTGAAAAACGGAGAATTCAAGAAAGGAAATGTTCCTGAATTGTGGGATGGTAAAGCAACTGATCGAATTTTTGAAAAGCTGGTTGAATTACTTTAATCAATCAGTTGATCATAAATCTTCTGATAAATTTCTCGATTTACTTTTTTAGTCGCTTTCTCAAGAACAATGTTGATGTTTTGTTCCTGAACCTTACTTAAATCCATTTGAGCAGCTTTTTCGATGGCTTCTTTTAAGTCGTTTTGAACAATTTGCCCGTTTTGTTGATCCTCTATCCACTCTTTGTTAGCAGGAAGATCACTTACAACCGGAACGCAACCATACCCCATAGCCTCTAACAAACTAATTGCCGTTCCGTCCGATTCTGGAACAGACACCCAGATCTTTGAACGTAAATACTGCCGTTGGTTTTCATCTTTATCTACAAATCCGATGAATTCATATGATCCTTCTTGCAAAATTTCAGCGGCTAGTTGCTTTAGCTCATCTGACTTTTGTCCTTTGGCTCCTACAATTAATTTCCAATCAGGATTTTTTTTGTGGAATTCGGCAAAAGCTTTAATAACCCAATCTATCCGATATAAAGGATGATGTAGACGGTTAGAATAAATCACATTTTCCTTTTGAGGAATTTCGATTTGTTCATATTCTATTCCGTAGTTTGCAATCACCACCTCGGTTGAAATGCCAATATCAGCAACTGCTTTTGCCATGAACTTAGCATCAGCTGTAATCACATCCGAATGCTTTAATGCATAGCTCACAATTCGACGATACAAAAATCCTTTTTGAGGCATTAAAAGTACATCGCTTCCCCAAGTGGTAAGTATCAAAGGTTTTTTACCCGCATTGGCTTTAGCCGTTAAATATGCACATGCATTGGCTTGATGTACGTGAATAACATCCGGATTTTCTTCCTGAATAATTTGTCGAATTCGTTTAACACTTTTGCGACTTTGCAAGGGATTTTTGAGCGAAAAATTGATTACCTCATTCCGACAGAAATCAATTTTCTGTGTTGAAATAACCAGTACATCCTCAAAATAATCCTTAATGAGATGATAGTAATTTCTTAAATGAACCGATCCATGGGTAGACCCCACTAACAATAACTTCTTTCCGCTGCTCGTATTCTTCACCTTAGTCTGCCCAGGATTTATATGATTTCATTAATTCGGGATATTCATCCAGGTATTTTTGATCCATTTCACGGGTATCCCCTACTACTTTTGCCGGATTTCCTGCAATGATTGAAAAGTCAGGAAATTCTCCCTGCACATAACTATAGGCAGAGATTAAACAACCTTTTCCAATCTTAGTATTAGGCATAATCGTAGAATGCGGACCTACAAAAGTGTATTTACCAATTAACACCTCTCCTTTTATATAACCAATCATCTCTGGTCCAGCATAATCTGGTCCGTATAAACGAATAGATTTATGACTGGAATGAGTAGTAATACTAATGAAATTGGTGATTTGGCAACCCTCTTCTATCGTTAAACCATTACTGGCCTCAATGAAGTTATGGTGCCCGACAAACACATTGTTAGCGATATTAAAATGCTGAGGATGATCAATAAAAGTTGAATTAGAGATTCGAGTTCTAGGAAGAAATTTTCCATCGGTCAATCGTTTATATCCGCCCACCATTCTTGGACGTCTTTTTTCGAGACGTGCCCTTCTGATATTTCGAATAATACTTTTGATCTTCAAACTTTTAGAACTCCTTACAACTTTCTTTTGCAATTCGCTTGATCCACAAATATATCCATAAAAAGTAGACTGTTTGCAATGCCGACAGCAAGATAAACCCACCTAGAATGTTATTGAAAACAAAGCCTCCAATTAAAATAGATCCAAAAATGATCACATTTCCTAAAATAGAGAACAAGAAAATTTGAAATTGCTTATCGACAATAACTGCCACTTGTTGAATTGGTGAAATTACGAAACTCGCAAATAACCACGGTGTTAAGTATTGCGCGTATTCTCCCGCTACCCGCCATTTTTCACCCAAAACCCAAGCAAATAAAGGCGGTCCAAAAAACACAATAACCAAAAATATTGGAAGTGCTATTAAAGACAATTTTTTAATGGTTGAATCAATGAGTCGAACATAGTTTTGTTTGTTCGCATGCATCTCTGCTGCCTTTTGATAAAACACCTGCCCAAAAGAATTTCCAATAACCGATAATGGAGCTCTTAACACCCGGAAGGTCATACTGTAGAATCCTAAAATAACGTCGCTAAAAGCATAAATAATGGTAGATGTAACTCCCAAGTTCTTCATTTCATCTCCCAAGGCGTGAAAGGTATTTACTTTTGGGAATTTATCGTACACCTTCGCTTGTTCCTTCATTTGCTTCCATGACACAGCAGAAAAGAGTGAACGATCTTTCTTTAAAAAGGGAAATAACAACATTAACGTTCCCATAAAAAAGCCAAAAGCAAAACTCAAAATCAAACTTCCTATTCCCAATGGAGTGATTCCTGTAGGCTCAGGATGTGACTTATCCCAAATGGATTTGACAAATTTTCCAAAAGGAATTTTCCCACTTAAAACACCATATTTCCCAAGTCCTCCCACCAACTGCACAGAAACTCGACCTCCTGCCTGAGCAACCACTGAGGCAGATGTTCCTTTAAAACGCTTTTTACGATTACTCCAAAAAGTTAAAATTCGATAAGCTGTTGCAAAAAAGACTGACACAGGAACAAACCATAACCAATCTGCAATAGCTGGTTTATTAATCCATCCGGCAATAAGGTCTCCAGCTAAGAAATAAATCAAAAACAATAAGGCCGTTATTACTGCTAGAATCGAAAAGCAGAGTGCCAGAATATTTATAGCTTCTTTATCCTCTTTAGGGAGAACAACAGCCTGCTCGTACCGTCCGGCAGCAATCACCATTAAGAAAGTGACCATGGAGGTGTAAAAAGCAAAAAGTCCAAATTCATCCGGAGAAAATAAACGTGTAAGAACCGGAGTTAGAGCCAATGGCAAAAGTTGACCAATGGTTGTTCCCGTCATCAAAGTGATAACATTTTTAGAAAACTCCGATTTACCTAGTCTCTTTAACATTTAAACATCCTGCTTTATGCAGC
Source organism: Flavobacteriales bacterium (assembly GCA_022361195.1). Classification (GTDB taxonomy): domain Bacteria; phylum Bacteroidota; class Bacteroidia; order Flavobacteriales_D; family Crocinitomicaceae; genus JAKSBJ01. The sequence goes on along the minus strand of JAKSBJ010000404.1, from coordinate 5,828 downwards.
TGCGAAGATAAAAATGAATCAACATAATTTTGGATATTTCTTTGACTGATCTATATCAGCTTGTTTTAATAGAAAAGGAAGTACATTTGTCCCAACTCTGACTAGATGGACAATCAAAACGAACAGCAAATTGGATTTATTGGAAGTGGCCCCATTTCATTGATCAAAGCCTATTTATTGGCGAAGAAAAATCCACAGTTTAAGCTCACCATTTTTGATTTACACAACCGTTTTGGTGGAGCCTGGTATTCAGATTATTCTCCTAAAGGACATGAAATAGAATGTGGTTGCCACATTATGTCTTACTGCCCAGAGGTAGAAAATTATATTGAAGAAGAATTGGGAGTAAAAATGTACCCTTTTAATCCCGCTCCTATTTTTGTGGGTAAAAGCATTAAACTTCCCTACCCAACTAAAAACCTAATTGATTCTTATAAATACATTTCTAAGAATTTATTGACTCTACGTTGGGGGAATTTGAATATTTCGGACAATCCAGCCATCCATGCAAAGCTATTTGGAAAAAAAAACAAATACCCTAAAACCGGATCGCCAGAATTGATTCATGCCTTAGCCAATAAGTTAAAAGAAGCACCTAATGTTACCTTTAAAAATGGTTTGGAAATTGAGTCAATTTTAATTGATGATAAAGTCACCTTGAAAACAGATTCCGAAGCATTCAGTTTTGACTCCGTTTATTTGACTTCTGTCTCTAAAATCCAAACCATCCATAAAAATGGGCAAAGCATTACGGTAAAACCCAAGCAGGTTGATTATATCCATTACCTACTTGAACTGAACAAACCATTAAACAAAAAAATGACCTATTGGAGAATTATGGATGATGAAGTGGTTCATCGTTATACCGACATCTCTTATCAGTGTCATCATGAAGAAAATTTAGTTTTGGCCGGTATTAAACCTGACCCTTTTCATTCAAAAAGTGAGGAAGAATTACTGAGTCATGTTATCAATCATATGAAAGGACTCAAACTCATTGACGATTCTCACCAGATTGAATTGATCAAAACTCATCTTTTCCCAACTTATTACAGTGATAAAACTGCCCGTGAAGAAATTGCTAAACTAGACGATCGTCTTCAACTCCTCCACTCTACTGATTTAATGTATGGGATGTATTATATGCTGAAGGAAGAAGGGGAGATTTAGATTCTCAGATTTCCGTCCGAATTCTCAATTTTTACCCGACTCACTTTCGTAAAGCATTATCTTTAAGGAAAGGTCTTACTATGCTATACAAATTCAAAGAAAATGAGCTTTACGGCTTTATTGATGAAAACGGAAAAGTTGTTATTCCAGCTAAATACAGTTTTGTTGAGCATTTTTCGGACGGGATGTGTGCTGTCCATACAGTTGATGACAAGTTTCTTTACATCAATACCAAAGGAGAAGAGGTAATTCAGAAAGATGAAATACGTGGAGGGAAGGCTTTTTTTGATGATTATGCCATGGTTTGTTTTAACCCTAATCACCTTTGGGGATTTATTGATAAACAGGGAAATGTAGTCATTGAACCACAATTTGATGAATCTTACTCCTCTGGCCTTCACGAAGGTTTAGTAGATGTCTGTAAAAATGAAAAATGGGGATATATTGATATGCAAGGAAATACAGTTGTTCCATTTGATTTTGATTGGACTGATCCTTTTTCAGCGGATGGATTTGCCGTAGTAAAACGAAAAAGCAAGAAATTTTTTATTGATCGAAATGGTGAAAAACTCAAAACGGTAAAATGCACTGTCGTTGATTCTATCGCAGGAGGATTTAAAGAAGGATTCGCTGTTGTGAAATTTGGCAAAGAATTCGGATTCATTAATACACAGGGGGAACAAGTCTTTAATACCCTTTTTGAAAGCGCTTCAGGATTTCATGAAGGATTATCATGTGTGAAGAAAGATGGAAAACGAGGTTATATTAATACCAAGGGAGAATTAGTTATTGACTATCAATTTGAAGTTTCCGGTTCTTTTCATTTGGGAGTTACCACCTATAAAAAAGGTGATAAGTGGGGGCTCATTAATACTGAAGGTAAGATTATTAAAGAAGCTACTTATGATTTTATTCATGACTTTGGTTTATATGGTTGGGGAATCACCACTAAAGATGAACGTAAGCTTGCCATGGCCGAGTTGAATAAAAAAGCAGTATACATCAATCTACACGGTGAAGTGATTGCCAACCAGGAAGTAAATCCTAAATCCAAATTCGATCATGACCTACTGAAAAACTGGAAGTCAAAAGAAGTTTGGGATTTGGCAGAAGATCATTATGAAACCGGAGGGACGACTAAAAAAGGAGCTACCCAACACATTTATTTTGTTTTAAAGTGGCTTAAAGGCAAAGATCTTTTAACCGCAGAGGGATTAGCAGTTTTTGCCGACAAGAACAACTTAGAGGTTGGTTTATGGCGAGACTTGGTTAATGCAGAAGGTGCCGGCTTTTTAGATCGATACTACAAACTTTGGTATGAAAACGAAGGAATCATTAACTTTCAAATCGATCCTTCGCTGAAATTTGATAGAGACGAGAATTTAGATGAATATTGGGAGCATTATCAAGCAAATAAGTAAGATGCAAAAAAGATTCTATTTCATATTTTTCATATCAGCCATTGCTCTATTTTCATGTTCCTCGGAATCCGAGCAGACTGCTGTATCAACTGAAGAATCATCTTTATTGAGTTTCTCTTGTAAAAGATCCTTTGAACACTTTTTGGACTTAGACTCTATCCTAAACACCATTCCTGACACCCTGGGATTTGAAATACCAGGAGAAGGTGGTGACAGTGTTGATCTGAGAATGAACAAAGCCCAGGGCATTTTATGGGACGAATGGGAGAAATATCATGAAAACCCAATTATTACAGGAACGCAAGAAACAGATAATTCAATTCAAATCACAGCCGAATTTACCGGAGACGGTGGATATACATTTGAAGGAGAAATAGAATCAACAGAGGATACCCTCTATCTGTATTATTCGGAATATAATCAAGATACAAACATCCAAGCTAGGGATACCCGATACATCCTCACTTACGAACTAAAAAAAGAAGTTGTTGGTGATAAAACCCTCACCATTGCCTATCGCGAATAGGCTCAAATTTTGACATGCATTCTATACAATTAAATAACGGACAAGAACTTTTCATTACTGGATTGTATCAAGCACAAGTTGGTGTAATGTTAGAAGGACACTTACATCCTCTTTTTATTGAACAAATTGAAAAAAGGGGAATTGAATTAGCTAAGGAACTCTTTAATTGTAAACATCCATATTTAATACCCTATCCCAAATCAATAGGTTCTAGCAATCCGCATGGCTATGATACCCAAATAATGTGTGTGGTTCATTTTGAATCTGAAGCAATAAGTGAAAACAAAATCACTCATAAATCATCGGGAGTATTGATTTGGTTTCAAAAACACTATGCTTTCCCTATTGACAAAGATATTTTAACTAACATTCAGTCCATTAGTTGGGAAGGAATTGCAATTGATTTTGAATTATAAACATGAAAAGTTGGCTTTCCATTCTAATCCTTTTACTGTCTGTTTCCTTCTGGAATTGTGAATCTCATCATGAAATTGATTTCATTGTTTTAGATAAATCAACTAAACTGCCTTTAGAGAATGTTTACGTTAATGTGGGAGCAGGACTAGACACCAATTACAACCAAAGTGGTTTTGACGGATACACAGATAGTAATGGACGTTTTAATGGAACATTCATGACAGGGATGTCTTATGAAACAAGAATCATCATTGAGAAAGAGGACTATCAGTCTCAAATCTTGTACAATGAAAATCCAGATACTATTTATCTGTTACCGAATAAATGAATTGAAAGCGTCTGTAAATCATGGAAATCGACTTTAAAGACATAAACTATTTACAAAAAGGAAATCCAAAGCAACAAAAGGCTTATGAAGTTCTGACCAGACTGGAGATTTTCTCTTTACTCGCTGCTTTTAATCCTATTTTAGTTGGAACCATTCCCATTACTATAGACATTGATAGTAGTGATTTAGATATCATTTGCTTTTTTTCTAGTCAAACTGAATTTCATGATGTAATTAAAATGCACTTTGCTCATCACCACAAGTTCTCTATAAAGTCAAAAGGTTCTAGAGTTGTAGCTAACTTCCATGTAGATGGTTTTGAAATTGAAATCTTTGGTCAAAACGTTCCAACTCATCAACAATTAGCTTATCGACATATGCTTATAGAACATGAATTGCTATTGAAATACGGAGAAGCATTTAGACAGCAAATTCTTGAACTCAAACGAAAGGGACACAAAACAGAACCAGCCTTTGCAAAAGCCCTTAATTTAACTGGAGACCCATATATTGAACTTCTCAAATTTGAACAAGATGAGCAACACTGAAATTACCTACACACAACTTTGGGATAGTTGGAAACTCCCCACACTTCCTGAGAATTACAAAGAAACAAAGGCCATCACTGAAAAATATTTCAGATCGTTGTATCAATGTTTCATAGATCGAAAAGATCAGAAGTTTGATGTAAACTTACTTTTAGAAATACTTCAATCCGCTCCAACAACAAAACCTGCTGAATTTAACCCCGATTGGAATGAGATCAATTCAACCGAATTTGACAACGAGCAAGACAACTTAAAATCTGACTATGAACTTGCCCTTCAGGATCTGCAATTTTTTATTGCTGACTATAGAAGACTTATCGTTGATTATGACAACACTCCAGACAACGAAAAACCATTTTATCAATTTGAAAGTCCTATGAAGTATAACACCTGGTACAATTTTGATATATGGAGCATTGTCTTTCAAGTAGACTCAGGAATGTATGACCATCATCATTCGGAAGAATCATATGAGGAGTCATTAATCCCTGCTGAGAGAATTACCTGGCGGTTAATTCCAGAGTCAATCCACATGGGAATCATTTACGAATAGAGAATGCAGTACATTCCAAAAGAAAAAATAGAGTTGCATTTGAAGCTGGGCAGGAATCTTTGCCAATTTGTAAAAATTGGGACCTATTTTGAAGATAGGACCTTTGATTGGATTAAATTGGAAAAGGAAGGAGATCAATACTGTGCAACCTTGGTTCGATCTTTTGATCAGGGTAATGAAGTTTTTTGTGATATACTGGAATTTGAGACCGCCAATGAACTAGACGAAGATGAAGACCTCCAATTCAAAGGAGAAAAAGAAGCTGTTTTTGAATGGTTAAAGAATGAATTTGATATAAATCTTGAACAATTTCACGCTCCCAAACACCTCAAAGAAAAGTACTTGGAGTTGATTGAAAACAATCTATTGGGTGGTCAATAAAATGGTATAAAAAGGGCAATCTATCGATTACCCTCTTTCAATTTGAGTTTATCTCGTGTCTTTAAAAAGTCCGAGCCGGGCAAGGCCGTAACTCATTGTAAGCCGCAGTATAATCTTCTGTTCCGCTTACAAAATGGATATAGTAATAATAATCTACTATTTCTGATCCTGCGTAGGTCGTTGACCAGTAATATCCATTGTGAAAAGATTCAATACCTGTTAGATGTAAATTTCGATATACCTCTCGCAATTGTGTCAAATTAGCCAATCCCCAATCCGTTTTTCCTCCATAATCCAAATCTTCGCATGCCTCTAAGGCATCCAAATGGGTAGATGCCCAGAGATAATGGGCAGGAGCAACAATTACTCCATGACTTCCATCGCACTTCATCCCAGCAATTATTCCTCCCTGATATTCTTCCCCTATATACCGTTCGGGAGCCTCTGCATCGGTTGTAACAGTTAAATCAGTTGAATAATATAT
>JAKSBJ010000155.1 GCA_022361195.1 Flavobacteriales bacterium | reverse complement strand
TCTTTGACTCTTAAACCTCCTCCATATTTCTTTTTATCTGGAGTTGTTAATCGAATCATTGAATAACCAAGTATAATTTGTTGAGCCAATTCTTTTCGATAGCAATGATTTCGATAACCAGTAAACATTTGTGAGAATTCAGGAAGCCATCCTAAGAGACTTTTTACTTTCTTAGCTTTTTGTTTAGCGGATGTTTTATTCGCATTCGTAAAAACTTCATCGTTACCAAACTCTCCCATATCTGAAAGTATTTCTGGGCAATTAGCACGCAAATATTGCCAGGCAGCTAAAGCAATTGGGTGATATTTATTTTGACAATCCCCATTCTTTTTCTTAGCACATTCAACGGTAACAAAGCCCTCTGTATAAGCATCTTCACCATCAATAGTAGCTATACTACTTTCATCCACTCCATAGTTATAAACTGCGTCATCAATCAAATTATCTTCCAAAGGCAGGTAACCCGAGACATAGGCCTGACCAACAGTTTCTTCTCCCTTTAGTTTTGAAAGTACCCTGAAATAAAGGTTTCGCTTTCCTTTTTCATCTTGTACAATGTCTTTAACATAGTCATTGTAAATTTCTTCAGCTGCGCTCGCCGCATTGTAGGTAGCCGTAGGAATTGGATTTTCTAATTTGAAATAGATCCGTCTTTCTTCAGCATTACTAAAATCATTTTCAGGTCCGCCTAAAACTTTATTGGTTTTATAAAGAAAATTGTCCTGACTAGTGTTATCATTGATTTTAGTAATATATGTCATTTGCGTAGCCCGTTCATTTTGGACATAAGCATAATCATCCGCCTCATAATCAACCGTAATCGTTCCTCCAGAGGGTAGTTTAATCAATGATATATTCCAAGAGGATGCGATTTCATCCTTGTCTTCCTGAAAGCTATTTTTATTGATTGTTGTTTCCTCTTTTTCTGTTCCCGACCCATCAATAGCTGTATTGGATAAAAACCCTTGGTAATACTGGTCAGAATAAGGCATTTCATGATTAATTTTTCTAGAAGAAACTAAATCCGAAGCATCCATTTCTTCTTTGTGCATCCCCCATCGATCATAATTATCTGTACTATAATCAGGATTTGGATTATCATAATAAAACTCATAAGGATTCATTGCCCCACGACCGTTTTCTTTACCCTCGTAAGTGAACCATACCTTTTTAAGAGTTAATTTCCCTCCTTCAGTTTCACCAGGTGAAACTGTTGAATTATTATCAACATTTTTACACAAGGAATAGTCATATTCAAAGTGTACTGTTTGAATAGGAACTGCTGTTGATGCATCAGTTTCATAAACTTCTTTTTCGTAAAGTGAAATTCGATCCACTTTAAGACCACTTCTTGGTCCTTGTATATCGCTGTCTGTTGAAGACATTTGATTGTATTCTGCTTTTGCCTCATGCTGATCTTCACGCTCCGATAATTCAAAAATGGCTATGTGAGTTTCCGTTTCAATTCGAGACAAATACCACATTTCTTTTTCACCGTATTGATAAGATGCTCTATCATCTTCTAGAGTAGAATTTTTTCCTTTATGGTACATACATCCCTGATAGGGTGCACGCCATTTATAGTCATCAGCATATTTGACATAGTCAAACTTCACCCAATATCCAAGGTCATCATCAGACGGACCATCTTGACCAAGATCAACGTAGTCTGCTCCTAAAATAGACGTGAGTAAATAAGAATATGCATAAGGTGGAGTTTCTTTACGATAGTGATACTTATGCGTATTACTAATTTTATAATCACCTTCTGTAGCCGGAAGAGGAACAATAGCCTTTTCAGCATCCATGATTTTGTCACTGGAAGGATCGCCAAAAGTACTATTAGCCAAGCCATCAATAGTAAAAACTTCTTCTACTTCTTTATTATTATAGGCAGGAAGCCCGTAAACAAAATAACTTCCACTTTGATCCAACACTTTATAGCCTCCATTATGCCATTCAATGTTTTTATCTTCTGTTCCTCTATCTTTTCTATCCAAATAAGCAGTTGGATCATCAGAAAGATCTAATGTTTCAGACCAGTTGTAATAGAAAATCTCAAATTCGCTTAGATAATGAACATCCGTAGCATTCAAATCAGCAGGAGTTAAGGCAGCTCCATCTGCATGAAAAGAGTTAATTTCTTCATTGGTTAGTTTGTGAATGAGGTTATTTCGAGCTATTCGCTCTGAGATGTCTCTTTTATTATCGATTGATTCATCTAGCTCAACACCAAAATTCCCGAAGAAGCCATTTCCACTGATAGTTCCTCCTACAGGTTTTTCCTGAGCAATAAAATCCATCTCTGTTTGTGGAAAGGAGGTTTTTTCACCATGACTTTTATAAACAACTTTCTCTTCGTGACGGTATCCGCTCTCCGTTCCCATCCAAAAAGGGTCGGTTGAAGTAAATGCTTTATCACTTTCTGTGTTCTTTGAATTATCCCAAGGCCCCTGGTAACTACCTCCACCAGAGTAGCCTCCTCCCCAACCAACTTTTTTCGCACCAAAATCTAAGTTGAAGGATCCTCCATTCACTTTTTCGTTGATAACAGGATCAAAAATTCGCCCTACTTCATTACGATAAGGTCTAAAACTCCCTCCTATTCCTTGTCCTTGAATAGTATAAGTGTCATGTGTGAGTTGTGGGTTAGCAAGGTTGGGTGTTGTTTTTTTGACATTACCATCTTTTGATCGTGAAAAATCAAAATGAGTATGTTCACCCGAAATTAGTGTCGTGGTTAAATTATCGGCCATTTTCTCATAACCATAGGCCGAACGAGGAACAGCCTTCCCTTTACTTTGTAATGATTGAGTATCAAAGAAACCACCATATTTTGCTTTTCCAAATACCCCAGCTTCACTAGCCCCAGCACCAATATTTACAGCCATTCGGTAGTTATTCATCGGCATACTATTAACTGGAGAATGCGAATTTTCGGTGAAAGAAATGCTTTGAGAACCTGAGGTGGCTGATTGATGTGACCGAGTTGAGTAAAGATCTGCCTCCGTTTCAACCAAGCCCGACATAGAAATATAATAAGCATCTGTTTCAGATACATCATTCACCTCCCCATTCTTCATTTCTAAGTGCCAGCTTGTAACTGGATTAGCCGAAACTCCAGTATTTAACCCAAGTCCTCTTCTACTATGAAAACCTATCCCAGCTCGCATATTAATGGCATACTTTTCTTTTTCTTTCTT
>JAKSBJ010000401.1 GCA_022361195.1 Flavobacteriales bacterium | reverse complement strand
GGTAATTTGATCATTCATAGCTTCAAATTTTGTTCTATCAGGAATGCGCTCATTCTTAGCAATTTCTCTAAAAAAAACTGCAATGGTGTTCAGAATCTTTTTTTCACGAACCTTATGCTGACTGAAACTTCTTGCAAGGCTATTGACCAGAAGAAAAGCACCATTTTCGGTATGAATAATCAATTCTAACAAATGAACCGAGCACAGAGATTCAGTCTCCAGATTTTCTTTGTTGTTTCTAAGAAAATGATTGATCAATGCAATGCATATACGATATTGTTCGGTAATTACACTAAGTTGAATTAATTGAAAAATAGTTTCAAACCCAATTCTTGGAATCATCCAGGTATTTTTGAGCATGATTTCATGCGCCATTTTATTCGTTTGTTCTGCGGTTGAATCAAATCCTGTTTTTCGAATCCACAATTGTCTGGCAGCAATGTTTAAATAGATATCGTTTACAGTGCTCTCCATTCCTTTTAACAGCTTTTGCTCCTGATTCAAGACAGAAATGACATGTTCACTTGTCTTGTAGTCTTTAACCAAAAGAGCATTATCTCCAAGATTATTGAGTGTGAGTAAATATTTATAAGAAAAATGCTTTTTAAGAGAGGGATTTTGATTGAATCGATCCACACACCGTTGTAAAATGCGAATGGTTTCAAAATAATCCTTGTTAAAATGAGCTTGAAGTCCCAATACGTAACCAGCGTTAATTGCATTGATATCTGAGAGAAGTCCTTCTTTTCGTTCGAATTGAGCCAACAAAGGAGAAAGACGCTCTTTTCTACCAATCCGCACCGTTCTATAATCAATCGTTTGTATTCCAATTATTTCATGATAAACGTCCATTTCAGAAACCAGGACAAACATATTTTCTTCCCATCCTTTTTGTAGTCGATTCATCTCGGACTTAAAGTTTGTAATGGACTTTTTGATTTCCGAAAGTCCAGTTTTACAACGAATGATATGATATTCCAGATCCAACAATGCTATTCGGATATCAATTAGATTATATTGGTCAGCTCTCTTCTTTGCCTTTTGAAGTTGTTTTTCCGCCTGTGAGATTAAGGCTCGCCGAATGAGAATACGAATAGCGGATACAGCTTTCTCCAAACTTTGACGGGTTTCATCCAACTCAACCGCTTCCATTGATAAAAACTCTAAAATGTCATTATATAGGTAATTTTTAATTCGTTGATAATTCCCTTTTTGATCGTCCATGCCTAAGAGCTGGATGTAGTTAGATTCGTTGAATTGCTTGCTTCCAGAAACGATCAAAAAAAGCCTAAAATACTTATTATACTGATCTTTATGAATCAGAAAATACTTCCTTCTTTCATAAGGACTCATGGACTTTATTAAGTCATAAAGATCAGATGATGGAATTTTCATTTAGCACTTTTTGCATTAAAAATAACGTAATTTTCAACTCTAATTTGTTTTTTGAAGAATCTGGAAGACAATATATTGCAACAACAAATCTGAAAAACACCGCATAATGAAGAAACAAACGCTGCTTTTAATGGGAATGGCATTCTCCGCAACAATCTCCATTGGACAAACCAATGAGACACCACAAGCTGGAACAGAAATTTCACCCGAAATCTTAGAAGAACTCAACAGAAACTCTATCGAACGCTTAACATCCGTTAATGCGGACAGAGAAGAAATAAATGGTTGGGTAAGTTTTGAGTTAACCAACTATGAGTGGGTATACGGAGCAGATAATTTCTATACCTATGGACAGGTAATTTCACCAGACACAATAGGGAAAGTATCTTTTACAGGGGGTGTTTTTCGCTCATGGACTCATGGATTTGGACAAATGTTTGACCCAACAGCTTTGGATCTGGACATTAATGATGAGCTTTTGACAGTTGCCGACAGTTATGAAATTGACTCGATTGGTTTTCCATCTATATATCGTAAAGTTAATCATGTTGGACCTGCAGATTCACTGGATTTGACAGTAGTAATTACTGATAAGGTAACAGAAGCAGGAAATCCCTATGCTGGAAGTGTTTTTTGGAATCCCGGAGGTTTATTAACTGATGAAACCAATGTAATGACTCCTTCATACGAAGGATCAACAGCAGATGGACATCATTATGGTTTAACAGGAACTTCTGATCCAGGAAGCAATGTTGAAGTTCAGAAATATACTTTTGCCCTTACAGATGATGACGATGAAATTTTTTGGAGAGCCTTTCCAGTAGATGTTTCAGCAGAAGCAGATCAAGTAGTTTATGCTTTTGTGGAGTTTCGTCCATCTACACCTGATGAAGTTGGAGATACACTTTTTGTATTTGATGGAGCTGAGGGGGTTCAAAACCGTACTAGCTATCGAACAGTTTATGATTACCCAATGGATGAACAAGTAGGATACTTCTTTGATTTGAATCGAGAAGATAATTTTACCTATAACGCCTCTTATGTAGAAGAAGTAAATGCACGATATATACTCAACGAAGGAGATGATGAGTGGAGAAATGAGCGACTTTCTGCATATAGCTTGTGGGGATTCAGATTTGAATATTATGTGCACGCTACATCATCTGTAGGAATCGATGAAGATATAATCTCCAGTTTTGATGTTTATCCAAACCCTTCAAACAAAGAGTTTACCATCCGCCTACCAAAATCCGAAAATGCAGGAAATATTGTTATTAGAGATGCCTCCGGAAAACAGGTATTTACGACAACAATAAGCGAAATAGATTTGACATTGGATTCAGAAGAATTAGGGATTAATGCAGGAGTTTATTTTATCGAATGGAGTTCTGATAATCAGTCAAGCGTTCAAAAGCTAATTTTAAACTAAATCCATCTCCTGTAAATCAAAACATACAGTTTCCCGGGCATTTTTGCTCGGGATTTTTTTGATCTAAGCATTAAATTTCACTTTTTAGCCTCAATCAATTGCTCCAGAGCTGCTTTGCATTTTTCTTTATTTCCTTTCCACATACTATAAGCCATTGGGAAGAGTTTTATCTTGCCTCTTTCAATCATCTTATAGCGTTCTAAAGAATAATAATCTTGCATTTCCCCAGGAAAGCCAATGAGATCAATTCCTACAAAATCATCTCCGTTTTTCACCAAAAGATCAATGCTCACTCCTGAAATTTCAAAAGCCCTCCAGCAATCACAACCTTTTTCTTTAAAGAAATCTTCTACATCATCACAAAAGGTATCTTTTAAATCTTTTCCTTTCAACTCATCCATTTCTTTTGCATAAAAGCTAAAGAAGTTGGAAATGGTGGTATTATCCTTTAACACCTCCCTATCAAAAGAATGATAGATGTATTGTACATTTCGGGCTCGGGTAACAGAAACATTAAAGACATCTGCCCGATTTAGAAAAGTGAAACTTCCACCCACCGAACCATTATCCAGTGCCAGAGTTAAATGCATCTCATCTCGTTCATTTCCCTGGAAGGTAAAGGCTGTACCCACTAGTATTTTATGCGCCTGAATTTCTTCTAGTTTAAACTCTTTTTTTAAGACTGAAAAAATTCGGTCAACCTGCTTACGAAAAGGAGATAAAATACCGATGGTGCTTTTTAAATGCTCTGGAAGCTTTTTTTCGTCCTCGATTCGCTTTCGCACATTCATAATTAATAAATCAACCTCTACCTGATTGTATCCTTTACTTCGTTTACCGGCAGTCTGAATAAATTCAATGTGCCGATTAGTTGAAATAGGTCGTTTGGTGAGGATATTGAGTTCAGAATTATAAAATTCGCTGTT
>JAKSBJ010000291.1 GCA_022361195.1 Flavobacteriales bacterium | reverse complement strand
TCCGCCGCCTGCAGCCCGCGCCTGTTTTCATCCAGCACCATATCCGGCAGCCGCCCCTTCATCATCCGGCGGGCCAGCAGGCGCGGAACGCCATTCCGGTAATACTGATCATCCGGAATGCCACAGCAGAATTCGATCAGGGGCCGATACCCGGTGGGATCCCGGCTTGGAATACCTGCAATCTGTTCCATACCCTGCATCAGATCACCGGCTTCGTTGATTGCGTTGGAAAAGAAATTGATATGCATCTGCCGGTTGGATCGCGGCTTTTTGAAATCGGTATCAAATCCCAGCTCAATCGCCCGGCCCGATACGTTCAGCTTTGTTTCCCATGCTGGATTGAGCGCGGAGTATACCGGCACACCATCTGGCGGAGCGCCGAATACGGCGCGATATAGTCTGGATTGCAGCCATTCCGGCAAATTCGGAAATGCTGCGCGTGTCAGCAGCCGTCGCACCAGGCTGCGATCCGGTTCGGGTCGCGCTTTCAACTCACGAAACAGCGTCAGCCACCGGAACTCCCGGAACAGCGTCGGAAGCCGCGCCACACCGTCAAAACTGAACGTCGCATTGCCCCGACCGGCAGTCAGAACAACATCGCAACCGGCGCGTTTTGCCTGCGTCCGGATTTCATGCATCCAGTGCAAATTCATCGCATTTCGGGGCGAAGTTTCCGCCAGCATGAACATGGCCTGAAGATTGTGGTCAAAACTCAGCCCTGCGGAATCCACCAAGTGGGAGCGGAGCCTGGGATACATGTCCAGAAGCGCCTGAACATGCGCACTTTCATCCCCGAACTTGTTCTTGTGCGTACGTCCATCCCATTGTTTCTGCGGCACCGAGGTATAGACATCCAGCATCTGATTCTCTGGCAGATGATCCAGGGCAAACACCGCAACTGACTGGGAATCGAAACCACCACTCATACTGACCGCAGGTTTCCTGAAACCCTGCATGTTCCGACGGACACCTTCGCTGAGCAGATGATTGGCCGTTTCAATGTATTCCTGATCACCGGAAAGGCGGACGTCCGGCAGGGTGGCAACATCAAAAAACTGTTCCTGCCGTATCCCGGCTGCACCAATGACCATGCGGGTCCCCACCGGCACCCGGCTGACATTTTCGAACCAGCCCCGCTCTTCCTCATTATAATTCAGAAACAGGCTGTCGGCGATTTTCAGCTCGTCCAGCTGGCGTTCAACCAATCCGGTGCCAAAAATGCCCCTGGGCGCCGTCGCAACGACATAATCGTTTCCCTGGCGGGTATAATGAAGCGGCGGTGCGGAAATCGGGCTGCGCACCAGACGGGTCGTCTGCTCCCTCGGGTCCCAGGCCAGGGCAGCATATTCCCCGTGCACCCGGTCGTCCACCACGTC
>JAKSBJ010000166.1 GCA_022361195.1 Flavobacteriales bacterium | reverse complement strand
AATAAACTCTTGTATTTGGGTGCTTTTAATGGAGAATATCCCTGGTACGATTATGAAAGTAAAAAGAAAGATTTTTGGAATTATGCCTAGGCAAAACCTTCCCGTATTCCCCAGATAATCAACACATCTAATTCCTTTGCACGGATAAATTCACTAGCTTTATCAAAGTTTAACTACCTTTTTGGTTTTGAATGCACTTCCTCCCTTTTCAACTTTCAAATAATATAGTCCTTTTGAAAGATCCTCCAGGTCAAGTTCAATCTCCTTACCTGAACCTTGAGCTATATAAATCATTTGTCCTCTTTGATCATAAATCTGCACTTCAAAATCAGGCATTGCTTCGTCTAGCAAAATAGTTAACTGATGCGTAAAAGGATTTGGAAAGACAGTGATATTTTTTAATTCCTCTTCACCAATACTATTTTGATGATGCGTCACTTCTATGGTTTGACAAACACTATCTGAATTACAGTAGTTTTCTGCATATTGACAAACTTCATAACTTCCTTCTGCATCAAAAGAATAATTGATGGAAGCTCCATACAAGGTATCTGTTCCGATAATCCATACAAAGTCATTTGCTATAGATGAGTCTGCCGTAAAATTATAGGTCAAACCAGACTGAGTATAATCAATCGTTGCCATAAGAGAATCACAACACACCATTACCTCCATAGGCTCAACATAACCTCCGGAGCTAACCGAATATTTTACCACAGAAAAATTAGTTGAAGAGAAATTCATATCCATTGAAGTAATATCTGTAGCATCCACACTCTCTACGAGAAACAGACTATCACTACAAGGAGAAAAACCTAAGGAATCTGTCTTTATAATTCCCATTTGATATTGATTAGAACCTATTTCAATGGGAATATTCATTACAAAACCACTATCGGACGTCATGAAAATATCATTAAATGCCTGTTGTTGACCTATTACATTCTGGGTTCTATACCATTGCATATTCCCCATAGTATCTACCTTTACAACAGTTGGAACTTCAGTAGCAACTGAAGGATATCCGCAATGAAGAGTCGCTACATAATTTCCGTCATGGCTTTCGGTAACAGCTCCGGTTGAGATGAGTAAAGGCTGAGCAAACATTTTAATCCACTGAACATCTCCTTCGGCATTCATTTTCATCAAACATCCTTCCGGTCCGCGACTCACATAACTAATCAATTGACCAGTACTAGTTTCAAAAGAATTATAGGCAACATAAGTATTACTAAGTTTCTTTGCCCAAAGGAAATTTCCCTCAGCATCTGTTCTCATTAAAAAACCATCATTTGGCGGGTCGTAAGATGTCGTAATACCAGATATGAGAATATCTCCATTGGATAAAATTGTGAGATCCCAGGGATCATCCGAATTGGGTGACACATCTGGGGTATATTGCTTTGACCACATCACATCTCCATCAAAATCAAGCTTTACAATAGCAATCTCAAAATTAGGTCCTCCATTTACATTTCCTACTGCAATCAATCCATCATCTGTAATTTCCAATTGCCTAAGGTTCATAGAAGGAGAAAAATAATTATAAGCCCATATTACATTTCCATCTTCATCTAGTTTCACAATATTAACGGGTTCAGAATCTCCCGTACTCACAACACAATAAATGAATTCATCATCTGTGGTAAAACCATTCATAAATTCATTTGTTCCAAAATCAAATTGTTTTGCCCAAATAAACTCTCCGGCCGAATCGGTCATCATTATGTACGAATCCTTTAAATCAGGATAGCTGGTTGTAATCCAACCACCAAGAAGGAAGTTTGTTTCCTGGAACAATTTCATCTCCTCGGTTCGATGATCTACCGTTGGGTCACCAAAATATTTTGAATAAGTAATTTGTGCTTGTGATGATTGAGAAATAAGTAACAAGCAACAGAAAGGGAGTAAGAGTCTGTTAATCATAGCTCTCTTAAATTAAGAAAATAAATTTGAATTTCCTTTTTCTCAATCTTGAATTATCAACCGGGCTTATTTTTAACAACTAATGCTAACTTTAAGGGAATAAGCACTCTATAAAATGATCGTACGGCAATTTTCCTTTTTCACTTCCCTCGTAATTATCCTTCCCCTCCTATTTTTTTCATGTACTACAGATCAAGATCAAAGTAATGAGCATACAGAAGAAACAATTTCTGAGGAAGATTTATTTGCCCAACGACTTGAAATATTGAAGAAGGTAGATCAATGTAATCCTGAAGACCAGGAACTTTATTCAGAACAGACGGTCTTTTTTCATCCTTTGATCGAAAGTGATAATTCCACTTTTTTAGTTGTAGAATCTTACTGCGGATGTGGCTTTACGGGCAGTTGTGGAAATAGAATAATGGTGATTCAGGATGACTCCCTGTTAATTTGGGAAAAGTGCGGATTTTTGGATAGTGTTTCAAGCCATTCAACCCGTTTTTATAGCTCGAACCGAGGATATGAAACGGGAAGATTAAACTCTGTAAATTCATGGAATGGTAGCGAATTTGAAAGTGAATTACTGAGTAGAAATGACATTCCCTTACCCGTCTTAAGGCAAATTAACCTCAAAGAATGTGAAGAGAAAGACTTTTATTACGATTGTTACAGCTTGAATTATTTGGAGTTAGACACCTTAGCTCTCAATGAAAAAGGGGATGAAGGATTATTGGTAAAAGCGCCTCATTACATTCTTGAAGAATCGGAATACGTTTACGACAATGCCTATTGGCTTTTCTTTCATGATGGACCAAATAAAAATCAATTGATTAATGCTTTTGAAAAAGTTGATACAATGGTTTTTAATCAAAAAGAAGTCAATGGTTTTTACAGTATCACCATTGAAGGTTACGATGAGGATGATTTACCTTTTGAATATGAAGCTCATTGGAATATCGAGAAAGAGCAGTATTTACCAGCTCAGAGCTCCAATTAAGCTTTACTTTTGTCACCCATGCAAACAGCAAAAGACCTTGAATCACGATTAATAGAGATCGTCAGTAATGACAGCTGGATGATGGAGATTTTAGCCATCGTTAAAGCGTTAAGTTTGGATGATTGTTGGATTGGAGCCGGCTTTGTGAGAAATAAGGTTTGGGACGAATTACACGGTAAAAATCGAACTCCATTAAACGATATTGATGTTATTTACCACAATACTGCCAACACCTCAAGGGAAGCAGATCTACAAATTGAATCACAACTCAAAAAAGAGAATTCACAGTTAAACTGGTCAGTAAAAAACCAGGCCCGCATGCATTTAAGAAATGGTCATCAAGCTTATAAAAATTGTGAAGAAGCAATCTCCTTTTGGCCAGAGACAGCAACAGCCATTGCCATTCATTTAAATACAGAAAATGAGTTGGTATGTATTTCTCCGCATGGTTTGGAGGATTTATTTGAACTAAAAGTAATTCCAACTCCCAGCTTCAGTTTAGCAACCTACCAGAGTAGAATTGAAAGTAAAAACTGGAGTCAAATTTGGGATAAATTAGTCATAGAAATAGCTCCTTAATTGCAGTGAACATTTTACATTTACTACCATCATGAAAACCAATAAAGAGAATTCGGAGGAATTTTATCCTGCTAATCAAGAGGAGTGGAGAAAATGGCTTGAAGAAAATCATTCCAGGAAAAATTCTGTTTGGCTCATCTTTCGTAAAAAAGGAACCGGAAATCCAAACTTGAGTTGGAGTCAAGCGGTGGATGAAGCAATTTGTTTTGGTTGGATTGACAGTGTTAAAAAAACCATTGACAACGAATTCTATAAACAGTACTTCTGCCCCAGAAAAGCGAACAGTATTTGGTCTAAAATCAATAAGGATAAAGTAGCACTTTTGACGCAACAGGGATTGATGAAAGAAGAAGGAGTCAAAAGCGTTGAAATTGCCAAAGAAAATGGCTCATGGTCCATTTTAGATGAAGTTGATGCTCTCCAAATTCCGGATGATTTATTGGCCGAGCTTGAAGCAAGGGACGGAGCTAAAGCCTGTTTTGAACAGTTCAGTAAATCAATCAAAAAAGGAATACTATACTGGGTTATTTCAGCCAAAAGGCCTGCAACCAGACAAAAACGAATTCTCGAAATTGCCGAAAGAGCTTCGCAAAACCTCAAACCAAAACAATTCGGTTAATAGCTATAAGCTTTTCCCTTTGTTCTAATGCTGCCCAAACAAAAGTATCTGTACCTTTAGTATTAATTCAATGAACGAATTCCTGACACATATAAACGGAATCCAGCAACTATCCAAACAAGCCGAGGAAGCTCTTGTAAACAGTTGTTCTCCTGTCACAATTCAAAAAGGGAAAGATCTGCAAACTATTGGCAATCGTTGTAAAAACATCTACTTTGTTAAAAGCGGAATTTTGCGAATCTATTATTTGAAAGATGAATTAGATGTGACCGAAAGTTTTGAGTTTAAGAACGCCTTTGTTGCCCGAGCTGATAGTTTGTTTGATTCAAAACCATCCCGCAAAGGAATTCAGGCGGTTGAAACTTCCGAACTCATTGCCATTGATTCGGCAAAACTCTTTGCTCTCTACGATGAACATCATGACGTCGAACGCCTGTTCCGAAAGATCTTTGAAAGAGCTTATATCGAAACTGTAGAGCGGCTAGAAAGTTTGCAATTCCATTCTGCCGAAGAACGTTATCACAACCTACTGGAAAAATCCAATCAAATTATTCAGCAAGTGCCCTTAAAGCACATTGCTTCTTATTTAGGCATTACACAGGTGAGTTTAAGCCGAATCAGGGCCAAGTACTAATTATTTAACATTTGTAAAAGGAATTAACCTTTTTCTGTCGGAACTTTGTTCTTTCTAAATGCGAAGCGATGACGGATGTAAAATTGGGGCTAAAAGAAAACTGGAAACAATTCACCTTATTGGTTATTGTCAACGCCTTTGTCGGTGGAATGGTCGGTTTAGAACGGTCTATCTTACCCGAAATTGCCGAGAAAGAATTTGGTTTAGCTGTTAAAACAGCCATTCTATCTTTCATTGTTGTATTTGGAATCACCAAGGCATTAACCAATTACGTTACGGGAGCTTTGGCCAACAAATACGGTAGAAAGAAACTATTGATTTGGGGATGGATTATGGCCATTCCAGTTCCGATTATTTTAATGTATGCCCAAAACTGGAACTGGATTATTGCTGCCAATATTTTTCTGGGAATTAATCAAGGTTTGGCCTGGAGTAGCACTGTGGTGATGAAGATTGATTTAGTGGGAGAAAAAGATCGTGGCTTTGCTATGGGACTCAATGAATTTGCCGGATACCTGGCCGTAGCCATCGTGGCTTTTATTACCGGATGGGTCGCTAGCGAATACGGTTTACGCCCCTACCCTTTTTACATTGGAATTGCACTCACTGCCCTGGGATTGCTCTTTAGTATTTTTCTCATTAAAGATACCGTTCATCACCTCTCTGCCGAAACGGCTAAAAGTACGGTTCCATTGCTCAAAAATGTCTTTTGGGAAACGACTTGGAAGAATAAAAACTTAGGTTCCGTATCACAAGCAGGACTCATCAATAACCTAAATGACGGAATGGTTTGGGGAATTTTTCCTCTGCTTCTCGCCAGCAAGAATTTTACGATTGAACAAATTGGGGCTATTACCGCTATTTACCCAGGCGTTTGGGGAATTGGTCAATTATTCACCGGTAAAATGGCCGATCTCTACGCTAAAAAGAAACTACTCTTTTACGGAATGTTACTACAAGCCATTGCCCTCTTTTTATTCTACTATGCCTCAACTTTATGGAGCTACGGAATTCTCGCTGCCATTTTGGGTTGGGGAACGGCCATGGTTTACCCAACTTTTTTAGCCTCCATTGCCGAAAACACTCATCCAACCGACAGAGCAAAGAGTATTGGAATATTCCGCCTGTGGAGAGATTTGGGATATGCTTTTGGGGCCATCTTAACCGGAATTGTTGCAGATCTATTCAATATCAACACCTCAATTCTACTTATTGGAGGATTAACCTTAATCTCGGCATTGGTCATTCAGTTTAGAATGGAATTGAAGTAGCAAGAATGGCTGTTAGAAGACCATCAATCTTATGCCTCCCTATCTCTAAGTTTAGCAATCTTCCAGTCTTTTGTCTATTTCTACTTTAGACTTTCTTTCTTTTATCCCTTTACTCAACTCTTGATCCATTCTCCCCACATCTTTCTATACGGTCTTTATACTTTCCACTTAAATCTTTATACTCTCTATCTTTATACCTTCGACCTCCCATAATCTTGCCCCATTCCTCTCTAGTCTCTAGATCCTAGCTTCCAGCATCCTCAACCTCCATCTTTCTACTCTCTCTAGTCTCCAGCTTCCAGTCTCTTTTCGTCAAACTCTCTCTTCCTCACTCACACTCTTGCTCAATACTCTTGCTCAATACTCTTGCTCAATACTCTTTATACCTTCCATCTTTCTACTTATTACTCACTATCTACTACTTTATTTCCCCCACCTCTTTGATAATCAAACCAAAACATTATCTTT
>JAKSBJ010000334.1 GCA_022361195.1 Flavobacteriales bacterium | reverse complement strand
TGACATCAGTAGTAATAAAAGAATAATGAAGGGACGAATCATATTTGTTTAATGCCAATAAATGAAAAAGGAACTACTTTATCGTTCCGAAATACAATCAATCACAACAACATCTCCTACCATACAAATTGTACCGCCAGATTCAGCTAAATGATAACTCACCCAAATTTTGTTTCCATCTTCGGCTGTAATGTCAAACTCACTCAAATTTTGAGGTTCAAGTAATTTACCATCAGATAGTTCAATTAACATTCCGCAACCATCAGTTCCAGTTGCATCTTTAAAGGTGGCTTTTTCAGCATCCTCACAATCCCCTTTTTTACAAGAAAAAAGAAATAGAATGGCAAGTAAAGGAAGAATAAAATGAAGTTTCATATTAGTTATAACAACCAATGATTAGGATATGTTACAGAGAGTTTATTTCTTGCTCTTTCTCCATTTACGATAATTTGGATAAAATATGTGTGTCTTAGGATCGATCAAGCCAAGTAATACCTCTAATTCATCTTCGTTATTCCCCCACACGTGCAGAATTCCTTCTTCAGAAAAAATCTCGAAGATAAATTCTTCTTCATTTAAACTTACTTTTTTGAGGAAGCAAATTTCTTTGGAACTTTCAGTCTCCAAGATTCTTACATTAAAGAAATTCGGTTTAATTTTTTCAAACTCAATGATAAATAGTCCATTATAGAAGTATTTTTTGCCCATTTGAGCATATTCCTGAACCAAATCTCTTGATTGGTGGTCAAAGATAAAAAGCTGATCAGCCAATGAAGAATAAGTACCATAGGTGCTATCGGGAAAAAAGATGGTTTGAATTAAATCAAACTTTTTGCTTTTGTCTTGAGCGTAAATGTAACGTAGACTGTAAAAGATTGAGTCTGGATTGTTCATTAATGCTTTACCATTTCTACGGAATTGGTGAAAGCTGGAATCCTCGACATTAAAAATGGTGAATGGTTTTCCTTTTTGAAAAATAGTAGCTGTTCCTTCACTTGCATTAAAATGGTAAACTTCTTGAGGATAAATAGCCGGAAAAATCAACTGTTTTTTCTTTAAAATTCCACAGTTTTTTCCTTTCCATGCGCGATAATAATGAGAGCTCGAATGCCAGCGTTTAATAGAATCATATTGCGGTTCAATTTGCTCTTTTTCCGAAAAGAAAATACCGTATTGTTTGTCCTTTATCAGGATTGGATACTCCTGGGGAATCAATTTATCATAAATGGGAGGAATAACTGTCAGTGACCGAATTCCCAGATGCATATCACTTTGACTGTCAAGATTAGTTCCGTAGGCCCAATAAACCAGAATTGCTCCCATTTTTCCATCCTTTTCAGTCAACAATGTACTTCTCAAACGATTTTCTTTTGATTTGGATTTTCTGTTGAGATGGTCAGGATCTAAGTAAATTTTGTCGTATTGGGTTTGAGCAATTTCCCAATGATCGGTTTCTGCCCAATGGGGATTAGAGACATGAATTCCATAATTATCGAACTTTCTGATATAATGAACAGCATAGCCTAATTGTCCATTTTTTTTGAAGGCGTAAAACTCAAAAGGTTCTCGATAGTTAGGGTTGGAATGTGTTGTTTTACGATAACTTAAAAGGTTGTAAATGGTGTCATATTCTAAGGGTAAAACTGTTTCCCATTTAGCGTTTAATAAACCATATTTTCCATCTTGTTCAACGATTTTTTGAGCGAAGGCAGCTTGCCCAACTAGAAGAATAAATGGAAGAAGAGATAATCTTAGAACTGACATTCAAATAGAATTTTAAGCTGACTTTAAAAGAGCAAATTTAAGCCAGAAAACTTCATTAAAAATAATCACAGATTCCTTAATTCAACGGAAAACTATCAAGATGTAACACTCCAAATGTATAACGTGCTTTTAGTTCGGCCATTCTATTCTTAGTCATTAACTCAGCCATTTTTTTCTGAGCCTTGATAAGAGACAATTCCCTTGAATTTACCATGAACAATGAACTTTCTCCGGCATCAAAAAGGAGTTGTTCTCCTTCTAGTAGTTGCTCGCTTGACTGGACCAATTCCTGATAAGTGTTGAGCTGTTGAAAGCTCGTGCTCCACTCGTTAAGTGCAGTGAGAGCTTTATAAATCAGCTGTGTCTCTTTCATTTGTTGATCCAGCTTTGTTTCCTGAATTTGAATGTTGGTTTTATTGAGCATTCCTCTTTCTTTTCGCAATAAAAGCGGCATGTTAAATTGAAGTCCCCAGGTGTAGTTATTAACCGAATAGTTATCCAAAATATCACCACCAACGGCTTGGGTAATTGGATTGTAATTCAGGTTCAACGTAGGTTTAAGCTGCTCTAGATTCCATCTCCTTTCTACTTCTAACTGGTCAATTTTATTTCCATAAATCAATAGTTCAGGATGTTGTGAAAGTAGTGTGTCAACCTGTCCAAAATAGGTAGAATCAACTGGAATTCCATCATTGCTTTCCATTACTGCAGGAATGGTATTTTCACTTATTTCGAGTGGAATAGCCTCGGGAGACCAGAGATGAACCGAGAGCAGTTGGGTGGCATTACGAAATCTCATTTCAGATTCTTGTAATTGTACTATTCTACTTTTAAGCTGAATTCCAGCCTCAACGGTATCAATGGAAGGTTTGTCTCCAAATAGGGCACTTTGTTGAACTGCTTCAAAACGATCTTTTGCCGTATTAACGGCGTTTTGATCAATTTGTAATTGACGATAGGTGTTGTACCAACTCCAATAAGCAATTCCAGCTTCTAACATCAATTCGTTCAACATCAGTTGTTGTTTCATGCCAGTACTTTCCCGATAAAGTTTTGCCTTTTTTAACTCGGCTCGACGTTGGTTCATGATTAAACCTTCTCCAATGGGGACTGATATTCCGGCATATAATAATCCTCCGGTTGGAAGGGTATTTTGATCATTCAAAAATACTCCTTCATTACTTTCATATCCCATCTTAAATTCGGGTCCAAACCAGGTGGGAACTTTTAGTCCACCATCCAATAAACTATAGTACTTTTTGTCGTCAAAGTACTTTTGGTAAACATTTGTACTGAGTTTAGGGTCAAATTCTCCTTTTGCTTTTAAAACAGCAGCATCTCCATACAGTAATTGAATATCCGCTTTTGTTACTAAAGGATGATTCTCCGTAACCAGCTTCATGCATTGGTCAAAGGACAAATAGGAGGTCGTGCTGTCCGTTTGACCCCATACCGAAATTGAGAACCAAAGGGAGAAGAATAAAGTGAGTTTTCTCATTTCTTTTCTTTTTTGGACTCAACTGGTTTTGCTTGATAATTTGGCGGGAAGTCATTGATCTTTCGCCATAGTTCATACCAAATAGGAACTTCATCTAACAATAGCATATTTGAAGTTGATGATCCCACTCTCAAGGCTTCCGGCCAGGGATGATCTTCTGGGTCCGGAGCAACTAAAACCCGGTATTTCCCATTCATACTGGCAAAGTTGTCAATGGCGTATACAACTCCTCCATAAGTTCCATAACTCGTATTTGGCCATCCTGAGAATACAATAGCCGGCCATCCTTCAAATTGCAAACGAACGTGTTGTCCTTTTCGGATTAATGGAAGGTCGATAGGATCTACATACATCTCAACCACCAGTTCGTAATTAGCTGGCATGATGGTCGCAATTTCTTCTCCATCTTTTAAGGTTTCTCCAATTCCTGATTGAATGGTTTTGGTGATATACCCGTCTTGTGGAGCCGTGATGTAATATTGGCTTGAACGGATAGAATAGTTGGTGTATTCACTTTCTTTCTTCAGTAAATCAGCTTCAGCATTATATTTAGAAGACATGGCTGTGAATTTGTCCGATTGAGCCTTGGAAATTTCATTTCGATACTTGATTTCAATTGAATTCAGTTCAATTTCAGCATTGATGACTTTATTGCGACTGCTCAATAGTTTGTTCTCTGCTGAGATGAGGTAAGCCAGTGCATTTTGCATGGAAAGCTCCTTGTTTTCCAAATCGGTCAATGACTTGAGTCCTTTGGCCTGCATCTTTTTAGTCCGTTTATATTGATTGGTAGCCGTTTCGTGTTTGAGCTTTGCTGCTTCAAAGTCGATACTGTCACTGGTAACCAATAGCTGTGCTTGGAGCAGCTTATTTTCGGCTTGTTCTACCTCTAATAATCGCTTCTTATTTAAACCACTGATTTGATCTTCTAAAGCCACAATTTTTTCAGAATATGAATCCACCGAAAGTTCTTTGGATTTGATTTGATTCTCCGTTCGTTCGAGGAGGTCAGGATCAAAATAACTGTCTTTGACTTCAGATAAAAGAACCAGAGTATCTCCCTTTTTTACAAAATCACCTTCCTGAATATACCACTCCTCAATTCTACCAGGAATAATGGTATGAATGCTTTGTGGCCGTTGATCCGGACGAAGTGTTGTTATGGTTCCTTTTGAGGAAACATTCTGAGTCCAGGGCAGGAATAAAATAATTAGTGACAATAAGAAAAAGCCAATGATAAGGCGCAGGGCCACTTTCCCAGATTTTTTGCCTTCAACCAAATTGAGTGAATTAAAGTTTTTGGCTTTTATGTTGGTGTGAATACGGTTGTCTGTGATATTAAGCATGAGAGTACGTTTTTGAATCAAACTGATCTTTCATTTGTTGGTAACTGCCAATTTCTACAATAGCTCCATTTTTCATGAGTGCAATATTGTCACAAGCTTCAGCTACGTAAGAATCGGATGAGATAGCCACCAGAGTCCACTTATTTTCAGATGAGGTTAAAAAGTCGATGATTTTTCGTCGATCTTTTTGTTCGAGATGTTCAAAAGCATCTTCGAGTAAAAGTAATTTAGGTTTGTCCACGATACTTCTTGCTAAAAGGAGTTTTTGGACTATACTTCGTGGTAATTTTTTCCCTTCAGGATCGAGAATAGTGTTGTAACCATTGTCTTGTGCTTTTATAAAGTCACCTAAACCTAACTCACGAACGGCCCATTGAACATTTTCAAAAGAAGCGTCTTCCCGTCCCATGGTAATGTTCTCCAAAATACTTCCGTCAAACAACTGTTCTTGGGTCAAAAAATCTCCAATAACTGAATGAAGAGAAGAAGGTTTAAAGTTTCGTTTCGGAAGCCCATTATAACTAACATATCCTCTGTCAGGTTCATACAGACCGGCTAAAAGTTGTAGCAATGTACTTTTTCCTGAACCGTTTTTTCCTTGAATAACGATTCGATCATTACTATTTAAATGCAGCGATAATTGCTGAAGAATTGGGGTAGGCTGATCGGGGAAAGAAAAATCAATCCCATTTAATTCTACTTCTAAACCTTCACTTTGGCAACTTTGACAATGGTCTTTTAAGTCAATTCCGTCTTCCTTTTCCAATTCAAGATCAGTTACCTGCCCAACTTTTTCCAAGGCAGTTAAAACATCATAAATGGTTTCCATACTCAAGATGAGTTTTTCAACTGAATTGATGACAAGTAAAATGATGATCTCTGCTGCAACGAATTGACCAATGTTCATGTGTTGTTCCATTACCAAAATTCCACCCAAAGCCAATAGTCCTGTTACTACAATCACTTTGAAAATCACTAATAAGGCATATTGTTGTAATAAAACCTTAAAGTGACTTCTTCGTGAGCTGAGGTAATCCATGACATGGTGGTCGGTTCTGATTAAAGGAAGATCCGTTTTTCCAGCTAGTTTAAAGGTGGTAGCAGTTCGGGCTAACTCCTCTAACCAATGGGCTACTTTGTATTTGTATTTGGATTCTTCAAGACTTGTTTCTAATCCCTTTTTAGAGGTGAAACGGAAGATGATGAAAATTAAAAGCAGAAGAATGATTCCAAATAAAATGAAAAACGGATGGTAAAATGAAAGTAGAATTAAACCAAAGAATACGTGCAGTATAGCCGTTGAGAAATCAATAAGAATTTTAGAAAGTCCTTTTTGAACTGAGATAATATCAAAGAAACGATTCATTAGCTCAGGAGCATAATGGCGATAAAGAGCAGCCATTTTTATGCGTGGAATGCGATAAGCAAACTCAAGAGCAGCTCTGGTAAAGATTCGTTGCTGAAGGGTTTCCGTAATTTTTAATTGATAAATCTGTAAAATACCGCTGATGGCTACACCAACAATTACCAGGGTAACTAATACAATCCAGGAGGTGCTGATTTGTCCTCCTTGAATAAGGTTGAGAATAGCCTGTATTCCCAACGGAAGTGATAAGCTCATGATTCCGCTGAAAAGGGCATAAACATATACATTTCTAATTTCCCTGGCATCAGGCTTTAATAATCGCCAGAAGCGTTGTCCGGGACGTAAGGGTAGAAAGGTAGAATTACTCATTGTTTTCTTTTTGATCCTCTTTTAGTAAGGAAGTGATTAAATGTTTGAACTATGGATAAAGGGGAGGGATGACAGTCAAAATGATAGCTTCGACTATATTGTGTTTTAAATAGAGCAGAGAGAAATTCTGCTGGAATGATTAAATCAATTCGGGCGGAAGATCTGGTATTTCCATATGGATGTCTTTCCAATTCTGGATTTTTGAGCAAAGGGCCAATGAAAGTTGCGCATCAATTGAAACGGAGGCCAATTCAAAGACAAAATGCTCTTTTTCATTTGACTTTTCATCTTCTTCCATATCTTGTCCAGTTTCAGGAAGTTCTGACAATTCTGAATTATCTACGAGTTCAGAGAAATCAAATGAATCGGCAAAAAAGGTAGTGGTAACAACCATTGTCAAAAGAATCAGCATCAGAGATCTTAGTTGATCAAAGATGAGATTGGTGGCTGGTTTTATTTCATTTGTCCTTTTCATACCTAAATACAAACAAGTTTTAATAGAAATTGTTCTTGCTTTGCATTTTTGATGTGCAAATATAATAGTAATACTATCATTTTTGCAAACAATGGTATTAAAAAATGATAAAATCATTTTTGCTTACATCTTAAAAAAGAGCAAGAAAGAACTTGTATAGAAGCTTAGAAATGGTAGCGGATATAGTTGTCTAACCAGATAATAAATAAAATCAAGGGGATCAGAATAATGAATCCTAATACCAATAAGATACTGGCTTTAGCTTTGTCAGAGGGTTTAGCATAACCACCTAAGTCTCGGTCAAAAAAACTGTTGTCTCTTTCAGAGGTTGTTAACCGTTCAAATAGCTGCCGGAGACGTTTCATTTCGGCATGTTAACAGCTTCCTAGTCCAAAATAACGAGCTAAAAAGCAGTTGTGGATGGATACATTGATCATTCCAAACAAATCTAGCAGTTGTAAAACCAAAAAGGAGATTCCTAGCAATCCAAAAATTAACCAGGCTATTTTGTGCGAAGTAGGAGATTTTGACCAAAAGGAAATATTTTGTTCGTGAACTTCTTTTCTGCTTAAGCGTAATCCTGGCCACAAAATCAAAGAAAGTCCACAGAGAATTAAAGGCATAGGTGTAAACACTAATAGTTGAATCATTTTACCCTCAGCTTCAATTAAAATGACGTTGAATAGGAAAAAAAGAAGTCCAAGCCCCAAACAAACCAATCCATTAACTGGTCCGTAAAGTTTAAAGAATTGTTTCATCGTTTAGTTTTGAAAGAATAAGTCGAATATACCCGATTCTACCAAAACAATTCCAAAAACTTTTAAAACATCTTATGTCCTGAAAATTCCATGGCTTCTCCCTTACCAAAGTTATAGCTCAAACCAAAGACAATGTATCGTCCTCTTTGGCGACGGGAATAGAAAGAGAAGTTTGTTTGATTCGCTGTTGTTCTGTGAATGCGGGAATTGAATATATCTCGGACGCTGAGGTTCGCAATAAATTTTCCTTTTAAGAACTTCTTTCGGATTCCGCCATTAGCAAAGAGATAATCAGCCTCTTCCGTAAGAGCATATTGAATTTTTGAACGGTAATTGACACTCAATTGAACTTCAAAATCGGCGGGTAGCTTAAATTTAAAGTTAGCTCTGCTTGACCATCTGTAGTTTTCGAAATCGAAAGATTGGGTATTGTACGTTCCCTGACGTTGAAAGTAAACGAAGTTACCATCTACTGAAGCTGAAATCCATTTGGCAGGCGAGTATTTGGCATTAATTTCCAATCCAGTGTTATACGACTCTCCTACATTTTCGGGTGAGGTAATGGTTAAATTGTCATTGACTTCAACCACCTCTTCAATAACTCCCGAAACTCTTGAATGGTAAAGCGAAGTATTGATGTTAAACTTCTTCCAGTTTTTGATGGCTGTTAACTCAAATAAATTGGCAAATTCAGGTTGTAGGTTAGGATTACCAACGGAGAGGTTATAGTTATCTCTGAAAGAGAAGAACGGACTTAGATCAAACATATAAGGACGATCAATTCGACGTGAATAACCTAATTGGAAAGAAAGGAGTTTAGAAACTTTGTAAGAGGTGTGAATGGATGGGAAAAAGTTCATATAGTTCCATTCACCAATAGATCCTTGGGACTGATTGGCAGTGGCATTGGTTTGTTCCATCCGAACTCCACCTTTAATTCCCCATTTTTTTAGTTCGTAAGCAAGTGTTGTGTAAGCAGCTAAAATTCCCAATTGATAATCAAAGTTATTGGATAAAAGACTATCACTTTCCCAAACATCATCAATCAAGCTTGAAACTTCGGATTGATTTTGGTTTTGATTCAATTCATATTTACTTCCCAATTCCCAACTCCATTTTTCCTTAATTGGATGAACATAATCTAATTGAAAGGAGTAATTGACATCAGCAAAATCAATTTGAGTTCTTTGATCCAGTCCTAAATTATCTCCGGAGATAAAAGTGTTGGTGAATTCCGAAGTTTTCTTTTTTCCAAAATAAGATCCTACCGCATTAAAATCTAACAGCTGGTCTTTGTGGCGTTTAAACTTTTTTTGATAGTGTAAATCGTATTGATATTTAGGATTGGTGGCTGAAGTACTCTCGTTTCGGAGGAAGTTGGAAAGTAAAACATCACTTCCGTCTGACAATAAGTACTCAATATCGGCATATTGTTTTTCAAGTTCGTAGGCATAGTGCCCAGATAAGGTAATGGTATTGTAATCATTGAGGTAAAAGTCACTTCCGAGCCGAATGTTAGCAAAGTTCTCATTCTTTTCACCTTCGCTATTGGAGGCAAATTTTGAAGTGGAAGAATCACTAAAGTTGGTGTTAAGAATAGAATCCATGCTCACAAATCGCCGAGTTCCCAGCCCCAATTGACCAAACAAATTTGCTTTCTTAGATCGATAACTAACACTCAATCCTAAACTATGATTATTGGGATAACCTGTATTTAGAGTCACCGAACCTTTTATCCCTTTAGGGCTGTCGGATTTAAGAACGATGTTAATGATTCCAACTGTACCTTCGGCATCATATTTAGCTGATGGATTAGTGATGACCTCAATACGGTCAATCATATCTGCCGTTATGGTTCCTAAAGCATTACTACTACTACTTGTTAAAACAGAAGGTTTTCCATCTATCAATACCTGAACTCCCGAATTACCTCTTAATCGAATAATTCCCTCTAAAGTCACATCAACTGAGGGAACGTTATTGAGCACATCAATAGCACTTCCTCCCGAAGCACTTAAATCCTTTCCAACATTAAAAACGCGCTTGTCCAGCTTAAATACCATTTCCGATTTTTCTCCCCGAACTTCTACCCGGTTCAGCAATTCACTATCCGGACTCATGGAAATCGTTCCCATATCAATCATTCCATTATTGGCTGCCGGAAGTTCACTGTAATAATCCTGGTAACCCAAAAAACGAATGCGTAAAAAAGTACCTTCAAAATCACCTTTCAAACTAAAGTTCCCTTCAACATCAGTTGTAGTACCGTTTACTACTGTGCTATCAGTCTTCTTCATCAAAACAATTGTGCAAAATTCTAATGGACTTTGAGTAGTTAGGTCAAGAACCTTTCCTCTTAAAATGCTTTGATCTTGAGCCAGTAAAGGAGCTGTAAATCCTAAAAAGAACAATGAAAAAAGTAAAAGAAATCGCATGATTAAGGCATTTTAGAAGCGAATATAGAGGAGAAAAAGACGACTGTGAAAAATTGTCGTTCAACAACCAAATTAAACGGCTGAATGGCATGATGCAGTTTGTCGGTCTTGATATGAAGTTGAGCCCACAAAGCTGGTTATATAGCTTTTAAAAAGAAGTATGCCAGCAGAAGTCCGTAATTTTGAATGTAGTGAAGAGCAAAAAAACGATAATAAGCAGGAATTTATGGATTGAGATTTTGGTCTATATAGTACTGTTTTTCTCTTTTTCCTTGAATGAGGAATACGATAAACATCATGGGTTTCATTTTACCGACATTGCTTTTTTTCTGGTTTATGTAACTGCATCTGTTATTACCAATTGGGTGTTACTACCGCTTTTGTTTTACAAAAAGAGATATTGGTTCTTTTTTCTTGCTTTAATAAGTTTGCTTTTGCTGGTGGTAATTACCGAGGAGTTTGTGATGGAACAAATTTTTTACCCCGACACCCGAGGGCAATATTTTTCAGGGTTCTTTTATTGTCTGGTAGAGTTGTCTCCATTTGTTCTAATTCCAGTAGGATTTCGTTTTATGCTGGATTCTGTTCAGAAACAAAAAGAGATGGAACAGTTGCAAAAATTGGTGCATGAAGGTGAATTGCAATTCTTGAAGAACCAAATTAACCCCCATTTTTTATTCAATAACCTGAACAATTTATATGCTCATGCCATTGAAAAATCGACTAAGACACCTGAGATCATTTTGGGCTTATCCAATGTGCTGCGGTACATGCTTTATGATTGTAAGTCGGACTTTGTGATGCTGTCTAAAGAATTTCGACATCTGCATGATTTAATAGGCTTGTATGAACTGCAAATACAGGAAAGGGGAGAGGTAGCGGTTTCAATTACGAATGAGGAAGGGAAGTTTAAAATTGCACCTTTAATTCTCAATGTTTTTATTGAAAATGCCTTTAAACATAGTACTTCCAGTCTTTCTAAAGATTTGTTTATAAAGGTGGATACAAGAGTGGAGAATGGAATGTTGTATTTTTACTGTGCAAATAATTTTGCCGATCAAACCAACACCAATAATTTGGATAGTGGAATAGGTTTGGAGAATGTAAAGAGTCGACTTAATATGCTTTATCCCAACAAGCATGAATTGGTAGTTGGAAAGGATAATAACTGTTTTGTTGTTGAATTAAAATTGGAACTAAATCGTGATTAAGTGCATCATTGTAGAAGATCAACCGCCTGCTCAGCGAATTCTTCAAAAGTACGTTGCTGATACGGAAGGCCTGCAGTTAGAGGCAACTTTTTCCGATCCGGTTGAGGCTGTTTCGTTCTTAAAATCTGAAATCATTGATTTGGTTTTTTTGGATGTCCATCTCCCCAAAATATCAGGAATCGATTTTCTGAAAATTCTGCAAGATCCACCGCAAATTATTTTAACCACAGCCTTTGAAGATTATGCCTTACAAGCCTATGAATTGGATGTGGTGGACTATTTATTAAAACCTTTTTCGTATTCCCGTTTTTTTAAGAGTATTGAAAAAATAAAAAAACAACATGCAAATGGTACAAAGCCAAAAGAGGATACGAATTATGTCTTTGTAAAAGACGGACATAATTATCTCAACATTCAAATAGAAGACATTGTTTACATCAAGGCCGAGGGGGATTATACGGCTGTTCATAAAACAGATGAACGTTTATTGGTTTCTTATTCTATGAAGTACTGGGAAAATCGCTTAGCTGATCAGTCATTTTTTAGAATCCACAAATCCTTTTTAATCAACGTTCATAAGGTTGAGAAAATATCGGGGAATGTGGTAATGATGTCCAATGGTATTGAGGTACCAATTGGTCGTACCTATAAGGACGCTTTTCATGCTCGTTTTTTGAATTGATTTATTCTGCAAGATTTATTGCTTCTTTCAATTTTTGAATTCCTTTTTTTAAATGATTGATAGTGGTTTGCTCTAGATTAAGCTGAGCTCCAATGATGGTTAAGTCTGCTTTCACCATTTTATCGGGAGTGGTGTATCCCATTTCAAAAAGTTGTTCAGCTAAATGAATGCCATGAGATTCCATTAAGGCGATAATCCACTGATCTCCTAATGATTTTGGATTGTTGGGAATGTTAAATTCTTCTCCGAAAGATTGGTCCTCATCCGCTAGTTCATTGATTAAATGAACTTTTTCTTCATAAGAGATGGATTGTTCTTTGATCTTTGCAAACTTTAAGTAGGATTCCCAATAGAATGGTTTTTCTGCAATGGTCTCTTCCCAATCTCCTTCATAGAGTTGCCCTCCGGTAATTTGCCGCCAATCATATTCGGAGGAGCTTATTTTTTGTTTTAATTCATCAAAGTTTGTGTTTGATGAGTAGAACGTTATAAAACCAAATTCAGCGACTTGTTTAGGAGAAATTAAAGATATGTCTTCGGGTACGAATTGATAGATGAGTACTTTGTTATAGGCTTCATCAAACGCTTGCTCATGCAGTTCTCTTAAGAAAAGATGGTCATGCTTTCTTGACAGTTCTTCTATCCGTTTCATATCCTCCCTGCTTTTAATAGTCGCAAGAATTGATTTTACTGAGGGAAGTTTATTTCGTTCGTTTGTGTTGTCTTCTTGTTCCTGAAGTTGCTCAACGTTTTTTTGATGCTCTTTTGGATTTACTGCAGAATTAGATCTTTCCTCTCGGTTGTAATTGTCATTTGGCGTTTTTTTTCGTTTAAAGAATCTAAACATGTCTTGGGGCGTTTATTGCATTAAGATTAGCCGATGTTTAGATCTTCTTTCATTCTTTGAATATTGTTGTTGAGCTGATCAATATCCAATGGGCTAAATTGAAGCTGTTTTCCTAAGGATTCTATATCTGCTTCTACAATTTTTTCAGGCCGGTTATACCCTAAATCATAAAGTTCCATTCCAATTCCATAGGATTTTAAGAGCTCGATGATCCATTGTTCCCCAACCGAACTATTTTGGGCCTCAGTATTTATTTGTTGCCCTCCAATTACAAGTTTAGTCCCAATGCTTATTTGAACATTTCCAATGGTTAAAGCCTGAGTAAGTTTTCTAAATGATTTGTCTTTTATTTCCAGTTCGTTCATAAGTAGCACCTTTTCTTCAAATGAAATAGTCTGCTGCTTAATTTCAATGAACTTTAGATAACTGTTCCAATAAGCTGGTTTTTTCATGGTAGCACCTTTCAATCCGTGCGTTTCAATATCACTACCTTCAATAATTTCCCAATCATTTTTGCTTCCTCCTATTTTGCGGCGCATCTTTTTGTAATCAGAATAGGGAAAAACCTCATATCCGTATTGAGCAATTGCCTTTTCGTTTTTGGCGATAAGCTTAAATTCAGGTACAAACTGACAAAACATTTTAGAATAGAAAACTTTGTCGTATGCTTTTTCATAAATCTCCTGTAAATCTGATTCCCCTTCGAGAGAATACTGATGAGCCAGCTCTTCTAAACGTTCAATATCCTTTTTCGTTTTTGTCGATTTCATTAATGATTCAACCGTTACATTAATGTTTTCGGTACTTGTAATTACGGTCTCTTCGGTCACTTTTTTAACTACATTGGTTTCTTTATTGAATACCTCAAGGAGTTCTTTACTGTCTTCTAGAATTCGTTTTCTTATTCCATTCCGAGTGTAACCCGGACTCGAAAAAGAGTAGCCGCTGTAGTACCATAATTTCAAATCTTTCCAATTAAGCTTATTAAGCTCTGTATTTTTTTTCTCCAGTCGGGATGCTTGTAGTAGGGTGACGGTTTTACTATTTGCACCCTGTTTTATCTCTCGTTTAATGATTCTTAAATAGTAATTGTATTTGGACATATAAACGCCCATAAAGAGTGATAATAACACTAAAAATGCCCCTGTACTCATCCACGCAATTTTAGTCTCGTCCAAATAAAAATCTGGGACGATGAATGGTATTAAGCCAGCTGTGATTAAAAGGATTATTATCCAAGTAGGTATTGAGACCATTTTAGATCCTATGAACATTTTAGGGAAGAATGGAATTATCAAAGCAGGACCATTTTTGAATTGGGAAGGCATTTTACGATGAAGGGTGAATTTTCGTCTACGTTTTTTGATGTCGGAAATAGGAGTATCGACAATTTTCTTTTGTCTGGTTAAAAGGTCAAAGTATTTTTTTGCGTCTTCTTTATAGTTAAATGAGCGGCCGTATTTTTTATATCGTCTCCATAGCATTTTGGACTCATTTATCTTGGTATCTCTACCCTTGAGTGTAATTGCCGTTTGGATTTTATAGGTGATTTTGGTTCCTGTACTGGAAGAAACTGTTCTTTTGGTAATTCTGTAATATCTATCAAAAACAAGGTAAACAAAAAGCTTTCGGGCATAAATCAAGAGGAACCAGAATACAACAATTAGGTAACAAATTATTTTCCAGTTAGCTAAAACATCAGGAGTAATAAAAATTCCTTCAAATAATAGAGGATCAATTGGGTCATTGTCAATCTTGTTTAAATAAGAGTCATATTCGATACCTTGGGAAGTCTGAGTTAATTCGGATATCGTGATAAATGGAAGAATAAAGATGAGTGCTATGCCAATGGACAGTTTTGAGATTGTTGGGAGTCTTCTTAAGGCTTTTTTCATTTCTAATCTTGGACAAAACCACTTTTGAATTTAGCTAAAAAAATAAGGGGATGACTAAAAAAATAAGTGGTGATTTCGGTGGTTTTATCCCTTTGGCGATTTTTTGATACGCCTGGGTAGGTTTAAAGGCTGGTTTGTAACAAAAAATAGCCTTTTAATTATAGGTTTGTTGATCGCTTATGAAATGGCCCTTTTCCATCTTGCTTTTATTCTTATTTGTTCCAATTAGTTGGGGACAAACAAATGCTGATAGTTCTAAATATGTAGGAATGTCTGGTTCTTTTAAACTCAGTTATCCTTCAGGTTTAGTTCAGCAAGTTGGTGTTGATACAGAGAATAAAAAAGAAGGAATTCAATATTGGTATTCTCCCAATAATGTATTAATCAAAAAGGTGGAGTATACAATCTCTTTCCCAAGAGCAGGGAGTTTTGAAGGGGTACATATGGAGGAGATGATTTCCGAATATTCTGAAACGGGCACTTTAATTTCTGTCACCAAATATGTGGATGGAGAGAAAATACCTGAAGACGAAAATTACTTTCCCAATGGACAACTTAAGTATCAGGTGATAAATGGTAGAGATGATAATCATGAGTTACGAGTTTATTATCATAGGAATGGAAAAGTGAGGTATCAGACTGAGGTGCTGAAAGGCCAACGGAAATACATCCAAGATGGAAAAGAAGAGCGATGGAATGAGCAAGGTGTTAAACTCTCTGAAAGTAGTTATAAAAATAATTTGAAGGATGGATTGCAAAAACAATGGAGCGAGTCGGGGCAACTATTGTCGGAGACTTATTATGTTAATGATACCTCTTATTGGGGTAAATGGTGGAAAGAGGATGGAGAAATGGTTCAATTTTGGTCAAAATCAGCTCCTAAAGAACCCCAGTTTTATAAAGAGTATGATAAGTATACCGGAAAGCTGAAAAATTGGACAACCTATAAAAAATATGCCATAGAAACCGATACTCTTTTGTTGAGATACACACGACAATATGATAAGGAAGGGATTTATAGCGAAACAGTCATTAAAGCTGAAGGTATTTATGGTGCTGGAAGGATTACAGCACAAGGTGTTACTGGAGTGTTGAATGAAAGTTATGTGCGTAATAATACCTTTTCTTTATCAGAGAATAATAAGCCCCATCAAGGCTACGAAGGTTATCGTTTTCAACCCTTTAATCGTCCTCTGGAAATGGGATTCTGGATGAAAATCCTTTCAATAGAAAAAGGTAAAAACATCAAGTCGTATGATAAAGATATTGATGAAGGCTTGAAGGATATGGAAAAGAAGGTGCGGGGAGAAAAATGTAGTGCTGAGTACCAGGTTGATTTAGCCAATATACCAGAGGCAAGAGCCTATTTTCAAATCTTTCCGCGACAAGTGTTTTTTGATTCTGCCGCCACTATTAGCGATTTGGATAGTTCCCAAACCGGAACATATCGTATCGTCTATTATGGAACTGATATGTACTATGAAGGGCATTTATTGAATGATCTGGAGCATGGAACGTCTACGCTTTATTTGAATGACAGTATCAAACTTTTTGAGCAAAAGTATCAATACGGTATAAGGCATGGCTGGTCTCGTGATTGGTATGTGGATGGAACACTAGCTAGTGAGACCCTTTTTAAGATGGGAAAAGATATTGAGGTAAGACGTTTTTTTAGAAGTGGAGAAGTATCTTATTACGAACGGAAAAAGCCTCTGGGACAAGGAATGGTTATAGAAGAAAAACATCCCGATAAATCCTTTAAAAGGTTGTTGTGGGATAAAGATTCTACTGCTTATCAAATTCGTTTTGATAAAGAGGGGAATTTGGAATCTTACACCTGGAATAATCTTAAAGAAGGGAAGATACTGAGCAGAACGGTTTACAAAGGACGTAATTTCTCTACCATCAAAATTCCTCATATTGGAGGAGATACAGTCCGTTTTGCAATGGAACGATATGGAATGAAGGTAGAAGGTAAAGCCTGGTGGGATGATGAGCAAAAAAAGACCTTTTTAGAAGATTCATATGGAAATTCAAGCCTTTTTGATCGGAGTGTGATATCCTATTCTAAAGAATTACCTTGTCAATGCAAAGATTGGGAAGAATATGATTTTTGGGCTGAAGCTACCAGCCGATGGAGTTCAAAGAGCAAATTTTTAAAATATCAGCACGATTTTCATACACCATCAGAAGCCATAGACTTTATGTTTGGCAATCCATATTACCTGGGTAAAGAGCCAGATAAATACGTTTTAGGAAAAGTGTACAGATCAAGTCCTTATTTTTTCCTACTTAAACCCTTAGAGTTGTCTTTACCTGATACCAATGGTATTACCTTTATACTTGAACCTTGTAAGTCAAAATTTGCTTTTATAAAAGTTTCAGCCAGTGTAGAGTTTAAAGCTGGTTTTCCGGATCAAACAAAAGTTAGTATTTATCGACCAAAATCCTTGGGAATTCGTTTTCCCGCTTCTATACTAACACAAGTTGATGAAGATTATGAAGTTTTGAAAAATGAGGATGGATCTCCCATTTCAGCTTTGTTTTTATTTGATGCTCAAAAGGTTGATTACAATAAAGAAATAGAACTGGATGTGATCAATCCTCGTTTGGATTGTTCTCGTTCTGTCAAAATAGGTTCTACTTCGGTCATCTTTAAGCCTTATAACCTTCTGCCAGATTTTAATCAGGTAAAAAATTACGATCTCATGAACGAACAATTGAGTGCCAACGGAACATACAAACTTTTTAAAGGAGAAATTAATAATGATTTCAGAGGAGCTTTCGCTGCAGAAGGGGGAGTGGCTTTACCATTTCAAAAAGATTATCTCCTGTGCAATGCAAAGGATTTTGTGATTTCGGCGAAGGATTGTTTGGGAACCATCGAAACAACTACTACGGTAAATGATAAAGAAGAGGTGATTTTGTATCAAAAAAATGGTGGTGAGGTAGTACTGTCCAAAACAAATTTTGAGCAAATGATTCGGGATTTGGGATTTGATCAGTTTAAAATCATTTTTCAGGTAGGAAGACCAGTGACAGTCTATTTTTATGAGTCAATATGATGAGAACCTTTAGTATACTATTTTGTTTGTTCTTCCTGGGATTTGCACAGGGGCAAACTACTTATCCTGCGCATAGCTGGAAGCAATATGTTGACAACTGTTTAATTGGTTATGTGGATCCCGAAGGAAAAATCATGATTGAAGCTCAGTTTGAAAATGCCATGGATTTTTCGGAAGGATTGGCTTTTGTTTGGTCTTTTCCTGGAAAAGAGAGAGACATGGAGTCGGTTGGTTTAGGAGAGCAATATGTGAATTATGAATCTTTTTTGAATGATAAGGGAAATCGACGAACGGGAATTATCGATTCTACAGGCAAATATGTAGTAGAACCTAAAGTTAATTTTAGGGTTTACAGAGCCTATAAAGGTGGTATAGCTTTGGTGGTGATTGATGATAAATTAGAAGTCATCGACAAAAAGGGGAAAATAGTTTCATCTTACTATCCAGGGCTCTATGAGGAAGAAAAAAAGGATGTTTTATTAGTTGCTCGTTATGATCAGAGTCTACCAGTTCAGAAATGTTATATGAACGCTGAAAGAAGGTTTGTCTACGGACCCTTTAAGGATTGTCATCCTTTTTCAGATGGTTTTGGAGCAGTTAAAATCGGGAACAAATACGGCTACATTAATAAAGCGGGTGAACTAAAAATTATCCCACAATTTCAAAAGGCGGGTTTATTTCATAATGGATATGCAACAGTTGCTGTTCGTTTGGGAGAGGGAAGTGATTTGAATATAGGTTATGGAGTTATTGATACTAATGGTCAATTTGTAATACCCCCTGAATATGACCGCTTAGAAGATGTACGTGAAGGAAAGGTGGCCTTTTCTAAAATAAAAAATAGAGAAAGAAAATATGGTTATCTAAACTTAAAAGGAGAGGTCATTATTCCTGCAAAATATGATTGGACTTCTGCTTTTTATGATGGATTGGCGGTGGTTCGTTTAAATGATTTGTTAGGGTACATTGATCAAAATGGAAAGGAAGTAATTCCAATTAAATATGAAAGAGCTCAGCACTTTAAAACCGGAGCAGCGAGAGTATGGCTAAAAAAGAATAAATCGGCTTTAATCAACAAAAAAGGCCAAATTATCTTTGGCCCACAAAAAGAAAAATGTGATTAAACGGCCCTTATTTTTCCTTCAGTATAAGCGAACTTAAATTCTTTATTCCCTTCTGCAAACTTTATTTTAAAGCTTGAAAAGAAAGGTTTGTCCTCTGTTGGAAACCATTCCTTTTTAAGGCTTGTATTAATAATTATGAAAAGTCCATGTTCATCTCCAATGGCACAAAATCGTTCGGTACTTCCGGAGTAAATGGGAATTCCGCTTGTAGTATTTAAGTGTTGATATTCCTGTTCAATGTCCAACGTTGGAACTCCAATTTCTGAAATTTCCAAGAGCGATTTTTCACTAAAAGGTTGATCGGATTCATTTTTTAATGTCTTTCTGGCAATCAACTCAATAATGTTTTTATCCTCGTCATAGAAGTAGACCGCATAGGCATCCCAAAAATCAAAGTGTTGAATTTCCAACTCCTCATCTTTCAGAATTTCTACCTTTTGTTTTAGCCATTCAAGAGCTTCTTTTTCTTGATTAGCAGGAATGTTTATCGCGTAATGATAAGGAGTTGAATTTTCCTTTTGAACTAACTTAAGTTTGGAGTTCCCAATTTGAAAAGACGCTGAGGAACTTGTTTGTTCGACAATTGATAAACCTAAAGTTTGAGTATAAAAGGTAGTTTGTTGTTTGAGTTTGGAAGTGAAGATTTCTAGTTCGTGTATTTTCATAATAAGGAGTTTTTGATAATAGGGTCATGGTTCGTCTCCCCAAAAATGAGAAGCCAAACCATAACCTTTTTGGGTTTAAGACACAACTTTCGTTAAGCTTGTGATGACCGATGAGAGTCGAATGGCATCCCAGATTCGTTCTTCTGAAGTACCTAAATCGATCAATGATTTTTCATGAGCCTGAACACACATTTCGCAACCATTAACGGCACTTACGGCTAAGCTCATTAGCTCAAAGAATTCTTTACCACTTACCGGACGAAGCATAATGTTCATTTTAATTTTTCCAGGAAGTTTGTTGTAAGTTTCTTTGCCCATGAAGTGGCGAAAGCGGTAAAAAACATTGTTACTTGCCAACAAACTATCGCAGGCCACAGCTTCTGCAATTTCGGCTTCATTAGCATCGTTTTCCAAAGCCATTTTTCTGAAAGATTCCATTAAAACCTTATTTCCGGCATTGGTTGCAATTGCCAATGCTATAAGACTGCTTTCTTTGGCCGTTAAGTGGTCAGCATCCATGACATTGGTAATGTTAACCTTTAAGTCTCGTAAGTAGCGAGAATCGCCCGTTTCGAGCATTTCTAAGGCTAAACTGTATTCACTGGTTTTTAAAAACTCCAGTAGTTCTGTTGTGGTTTCATTTGTTGCTGTCATCACTCATTGTTTTTATTGGTGTATTGTTGATATCCCCAGCAGTTGGGGCAATTGTTTGTATGCTGTTTCATAATTTTAAGCGTTTAGGGTTTCTTCTCCTTTTTCCCAGTTACATGGGCATAGTTCATCTGTTTGTAAAGCATCTAATACTCGAATTACTTCTTTCACATTTCGTCCAACGTTGAGGTCGTAAACTGATACCCACCGCACAATTCCGTCAGGATCAATAATGAAAGTTGCCCGATAAGCTACTTTTTCATTTGCCTCTAGTATTCCTAATTCCTCCGCTAAAGATTTAGAGGTGTCAGCCAACATGGGAAACTTTAAGTCTCTTAAATCATCATGATCTTTTCTCCAGGCCAGGTGAACAAATTCTGAGTCGGTTGAAGCTCCAATTAAAGTGGTGTCTCTGTCTCTGAATTCGCCAAAGGCTTTATTGAACTCTGCTATTTCAGTTGGACAAACGAAGGTGAAATCTTTTGGCCACCAAAACATCACAGTCCACTGATTGTCGTCGTTTTTAAAACTGTCCGAATTAATTTCTTGAAACTCTTTTCCGGCTTCAATTGATACTACAGCTTGTTTTTGAAAAGTTGGGAATGCTGTTCCCACATTAATTAATGAATTTGTCATTTGTTTT
Source organism: Flavobacteriales bacterium (assembly GCA_022361195.1). Taxonomy (GTDB): domain Bacteria; phylum Bacteroidota; class Bacteroidia; order Flavobacteriales_D; family Crocinitomicaceae; genus JAKSBJ01. The sequence goes on along the minus strand of JAKSBJ010000334.1, from coordinate 6,019 downwards.
GATTTAACGTTTCTGGGAACAAATTTCAGTTGAATCAAATCATTAATCAAATAAATAATATTTACATTAGTATAATTTAAATTTATAAATGACTTTACAGCAATTAGAATACGTTATCGCTTTAGATAATTACAAACACTTTGTTAAGGCGGCTGAGCATTGTTTGGTTTCACAACCCAATTTGACTATTCAACTAAAAAAGTTGGAAGATGAAATTGGGATAAAAATTTTTGACAGGGATTCCAAACCGCTAAAAACAACAACGGCAGGGGAGCAATTTCTCATAAAAGTCCGTCAAATAATTCGGGAGGTAAATGAACTTAAGGAGTTCGTATCAACTGAAAAAGAGTCTATAGCCGGAGAGTTTACCTTGGGGATTATTCCAACTCTTGCTCCTTATTTATTACCAAAGTTCTTGCCTCATTTCGTCAAAAATAATCCCAATACTTTTTTGAACATCAAAGAATTAACTACCGATCAAATCATTGATCAATTGAATCGAGGGACTTTGGATATGGGGATTTTGGCCACACCACTTAATGTGAACTCAATAAGGGAAATTCCTTTGTTTTATGAGCCTTTTATTCTCTATTTACCAGATGATCATCCGTATAAAAAAGAAAAGGAGATGTCTGCAGCAAAATTGGAAATGGATGATTTATTGCTTCTAACTGAGGGACACTGTTTTAGAGAGCAAGCCTTACAATTGTGTCGGAATCAGGAAACAGAAGAAAAGAAAGAGTTCAATTTTCAAAGCGGGTCAATTGAGGCTTTGAAAGGATTGGTGAAGCAAAAAATGGGGTATACACTTATTCCCGAATTGTCGGTTAATGCTGAGGTAGATAATGATTATACCTTACGATTTTCGGCTCCTGAACCAGTAAGGGAAGTGAGTATTGTAGTTCATAACAGTTTCCCAAAAGAAGCTTTGATTGAACATTTGAGAAATGAGGTGCAAGATGCTCTCCCGGAATACTTGGAGAAAGCCCGAAGAGCAATGCGGGTGAAGTGGCGTTAACTAACTTTAGAGTTGAACTTCGTACATGAACATATGTCCTGTATGTACATCTATAAAATATTTTGATCCTTGAGCTCCAGCATATTCCTTGAGGTTTGCCGAAGGGTTAAACCACTTAGGAGCATCTGAAGGATATTTTTCTTTGTCATTGGCTGGCTCTAAACCGTTGTCCAGAATAAAGTTTTGTGCTGTTTCGGTAGGAACCTTTAGCTCCATATACAAAATGTATTCCTTCGAAAAATGAGATGAAGCCCAATATTGACCATGAAAAACGGTAATACCTTCCCAGGGATCTTCATCGGCCCAATAGCGGAAGGTTTCTAGAGCACCGTAGTGCATTCCATCTTCATCTTGTCCGAGACTCAAATTTGAAAATGTAAGAAGCAGAAGGGTGGAAATAGTATAAGCAAGTAGTTTCATCTTAACGATTTTGTTTTCTTCTTTTATAATATCTGATTGGAACAGAGAATAATGCCCAAATGATTAAAATTCCAACTAAACAGGTGATTAAACCAAAAGCAATTTGACAATCCTCATCTTCATGATCATAAAAAGACATCAAACTGTAGTTTTCTAAAACATAACTTTCTTGTAATCGGTGTTTGGGATTATCCGCATCGGGGGCAATTTCATCCAAAGACATGACATGCCCAAACTCCTCTGTTTTTAGGTTAAAGGTGGCATAACTTCCGGGAGGCAAACCATAGTAATCACTTTCCTCTGGTTCAACCGAATAAGCCATATCTCCATGTCGGTATGGATTTGGAAAACCTCTTGATTTTTCATAGCCATGAGGTGAACGGTAATAACCGCAGAAGTAGCAAAATGGAAAGTGATTGGGTTTGTACATCCCCAAGCCAATAACGCGTTCAGCTTCTGGTGCTTCCCGGTCAATCATGAACTTGAACTCCTCATTTACTTTGAAATGAAAAACAGTTGAGCGCTCATTGCTCATGTAGTTGTAGAGGTTTATATCCTTATCTTTTACGTCAGGATCACCGGCAGAAAGATCCAGCCCGTAAATAAATACTGAGGGAATAAAAAGCGTTAAGGTGAAATAAGCGAAATAGACCCATGCCTCTCCAAAAATCTTTTTCATGTTCCGTTAAGTTAAAAATCTTTTTTCGTCCTTACGACCGCATTTGTTTTTCAATCTTAGTCTCCACGTAGGTCCAGGCCTCTTCTAAGCTCTCAAAAATCCATTCTTCTGAACTGGCAGGAAGGTCACTTGTACCCAAAATCAATGTTCCAATAGCTTCTTTACAGGCATCCCCAACCACTAAAGCCCTGGGGAATTCTTTGTTAAACTGTCTTGTCCCAACATCAAACACCATGTCCATTTTATCACCCCATTGATAATCCAAATCTGTAAAATCCAAAATGACCCCCATTGGATCATAAACACTTAAGCCATATTCTCCTCTGCCATACATATAATGCGCATCCCCATTACCAGCAGAACCTATTCCGTATTTACCTGTGTACTTGACAACCATGATGTCAAAATAATCCGTTATTCTGGACATACCGGTAAAATAAGAAACGTCAATTTGACTAATGTCATCAGGAAAGAGTTGGTTCAATTTTATTTCAGACATTCTCTTGAGTTGTATTGACTAAAATTCTTTTCGGTAAATCCACTCCGGAATGTATTCTGATTTAGGTATAATGTTAAAATCAGTATTGTCAACAGCTAAACTACAAGCTGCTAATAAGGGCAATGAAATCCAACCTTCGCTTTCGTCTTTGTGTTTACCTGCCCAAAACTTTTTGTGTGACTCTAAAGCTTGCTGTAATTTGGTGTTGAATTCTTCCTCATTTTTGGTGAGAATGGCATGTATTAGCACTAAAACCGGAGAAGTGACATCATAAATGTAGTCCTGACGTGCAACTTCTAGCTTTTCAGGATCACTGGCATCCAATGTAGCGCTTAACAATTCTCCCATCTTAGCACTTGAATCGAATAAGCCTTTATAAACATTAATTAAGGCCAAATCAAAATCATTAGCTGTAATGTTTGCATTTTGAAAAACCGAATTAGGAGTTAAACATAATTGGGCTCTTGCATTGCTGGCTCGGGTAATGAGTGCAGCATAAAATGATTTTATCCAAACTGCTGCATGTTTAAAAGCGGGGTTATGTCCGCCAACCAGGTTAATTTCTTTATTATCAATAACTACGGAGAACTCTTGCCCAATATAGGTTGCGTACATAAAATTACCTACGCCACAATCTCTTGCGTGCCCAAGGTATTCCATTGTTTTTTCTTTGTCAAGAGGCTCTTTAAGAGCAGAGTAGGTAAAGGTTTGAATGGATTTGGAAACTTGAGATCCCATATTATGGCTGGTTTTCTCTCCTAAATGCTCTAGCATTACGGGAAAGATTTTTTCGTGCATTCTAAAAGTGTATTCTGTTGCCGTGTCGGATATTAAATCTGAAGCGTGTCTTTTTATCATTTGTATGTTTCTTATTAAGGACTATGAAAATAAGCAATAGTACGCTTGATGAAACTATAAATTGTGCTAGTGGTAGGCTTTGATTAACTTTTGGTGCAATTATTTTATGCGCTGGGATTAATTTGGTATTCATCCATCAAAAAAACGTTCCTATATAAATCAATTCTTGCTTGAGTTAATGCAATGATGAATGAAATATTCCGAAGCTGTCAGTTGACTTATGGCTTATAAAGTCTTGGACATTTTTAAATGGGGAATTCCATCTTCATCAAAATAATCACCTTCACCTTTGTAGCTATTTTTTAGATAAAAATCAACAGCTGTATCACGTGCGTGGCAATAGATGGAATGGTAGTTTTTGTCACGTGCAAAAACTTCACAAAAGGCCATCATTTTAGAACCAATGTTTAAGTTTCGGATAGCTGCTTTTACCACAACTCGCTGCATTTTTAAAACACGCTGTTCAGGAACCAAAACAGCTGTAGCAATGAGTTCATCATTGATGAATCCAACCAGTTGAAAATGATCTTTTTCTTCTGCTAGTTCTTCTTTTGTAAATCGTGCTCCTAAGGGAATGCGAAGAATTTTTTCGCGTAGCTCAACGGCTTTTTCCCAATGGGCACTTCCGTGTTCAATAAATTTAAAATGAGCTTCCATTGTGGTTAATTCGTGTTGGCTAAACGAACAAAAAGGGGATAAGGTTTGGTGAGTAAGTTTTGATAAAAAAAGATAAAACTCAAAAAGAGCGGCTATACTTCATTGATTTTATAGGCAAATCCTTTTCCCACAGAGAGATAAATATCTTCTCCATCAACCAGAATACCGGAAATACCTGCTTCTCCTTTGGTGTTAAAAGTCCAATTCAACTCTCCCGATACTCGGTTCAGACTGAGGAGTTTTTTGTCGTCATTAATAAACAAAATATCTTCCTTGAAAAAAGCTGGGGCACTTTCAATACCTCCATCCGTTTGTTGTTCCCAAATTAATTCAGAACTGACTTGTGGAGTAGAGGTGATTTTAAAGCAATAGCATTTTCCAGAGCTGTCTCCAAAATAAATGAAATTGTCCATCACAACAATTTCTCGAATAGACTCTCGAATTCCCGTTTCTATTTGATGTAATAATTCTCCGTTTTGACTATCGTAAAAATTCAATAAACCATGTCCGGCAGCTATGATGATCTGATCTATTGCAACAGGATTAAAAATGTAAGTTCTTTCTTCTGTTGCTTTCCAAATAGGTTCGCCTGTTTCAAAATCGAGACAATTGATATGACGTTCAGTACATTGAAATACTTTGTTGTCATGAATTAATGGACGATAGGAATGCCCTCCATTATCAAAACTCCATTTAAGTTGAGTTGAGCTTAGGTCGTAGCAATTTGTAACGGATGTTCGCTGGACTCCTCCAACAACAACCTTATTATTTACAATTTGAGATGAGGCACCATTTCCATCCATTTCAAATTCATGCGTTTGCATGAGTTCACCATTTTTAGGATTTAATTCCATCATTTTACCACCCATGCTACAAACCAAAACAGTTTGATTTGAAGAAACCAAGAGGTTGTTGATGACATAGGCATAATCGTATTCCCAAAGCTGCTCAAAACTATCTGTATTGAGACAAATTACTTTACTGGCGACAAATCCGCTTTTGTCAAAAATGAAACTTACAAACAGTCTGTTACCTATTAATAAAGGTCGTCGGCTGGAGATATTTCGTTCGCCCTTGAGCTTATATTCAAATAGTTTTTTTGCTTTCATCATTTACGAATGAAAATTAGAAGGATTCAAAAAAAGGAAGAGATATAGTTGTGGAAATAGAACTCTTAGTTCCATTTTTTTTCCACTCTGCAATTAGCTCCCGGATCAGATGCCTGAATAATCGTTTCCTGTTGGGTACATTCCGATTCCGCCTGAGCCTGTTCCAAAGTTGGGTAGCTTTGATCAAGTTCACTTCCATCGGAATAATCGCAGATGCAATGCCAGTTTCTTTTACAAGAACAAAGGAGTAAAATAAAGACCGAGGATAAGAAGATTACTTTTTTCATAGCTTAGTTTGATCAGTTAAAATACAATATCTGAGTTATCTAAGGTAAGAAATAGAAGATTAGCTTCAACCTAAAGCATCTTATCGTTTTGCTGCCTCTTCGAGTTTCGCCATTTTTTCTTCGTAGAATTTTTGTTCTTTTTTGTTGCCCAGCATTTTATGACATTCAGCAATCTCTGCATTGACCGCAATATCTTCACTGAATTTATGATAGCATAAATCATAGGCTTTTAGCGCTTCTTCCCATTTCTTTTGGTAATGATTCGCATAGGCCACCCAACGATATCCGTCAACAGGAGGAGATATTTCAAAACCTAAACGCTCCGAGGCAGCCTTGTAAAAATCTTTATACTGCTGGACACTCAACTCCTCAAACGGACTAATAAAGCCATAGTCACAATCTTTGAAAACAGTAGACAATCCGTCCATAATACTGTACATGTACATCGACACGTGATCTTCATCTTCGTAGATACTATAGCCTACATCAATG